>JAZNKK010000086.1:0-3082 GCA_045578545.1 Lachnospiraceae bacterium | reverse complement strand
ATCCGATTCCGTACAGAAACTCTTTTGCACCGTCCTTTTCCTGTGCACAGATTCCCAAATAGCCCGGTGCTTTCTTATAGATTTCTTCCCGGTAATACTCGTCCCAAAATGCCGGAATGCCTTTTGCACTGCTTTCTTCCGTAAACATCTTTCCGTACACCAACAATCTGAAGCCTTCCTTCTTTTCAATACGATAATCCATTACCGTACCTCCTTCCACGGTTATCTTAACCACAAGTTTATTGAAGGATTTCAGCTCTTTTCCCTTTTTAGCCTGGCTCGGCGTGATACCGTGGAATCTGGTAAACGCTTTTGCAAAGCTCTCCGGCGAATCGTAACCGTACTTCAACGCCACATCAATCACTTTCGTGCCCTGCTTTGTTAATTCTTCTCCGGCCAAGGATAAACGTCGTTTCCGCAGATATTCGCCCACCGACATCCCGGTAAAAAGAGTAAAGGTTCTCTGGAAATGGAACACGGAGATATGTACATGCCCGGCCACATCTTCACAGTGAATATCCTCTGTCAGGTGCGTTTCCATATATTCAATTGCCTTGTTAATCGATTGTATCCATTCCATAGCTTCATCCTCCTTGGCTATGATTGTATATGACTGCGAAGGAAAAATCCTGACATTTTGTGCGCAAATGAAGGTAGATTTCCAGGCCGATGAAATAGTTCCACCCAATATTCACGAAAAATGCTCCTGACAAAAATCAGGAGCATTACACTTTCTTTTGTAAGGTTCCTTGGTTTTCAGCTTCGCAGCCTATTCGGGAGAGCGAACCCAACTCTCTTTTGGGAACTCCAACCGTGAGCCGAACGACCACGATCTTCTTCGTTCAATTTAATTGTATCAGACTTTGGCAAAAAGTCAATGAAATATTTTGCTGTCTTCCGCCTTCATATCAGCGTAGTCTCAAGGGGTACTACCTCAAAAATTCATACACCCTGTCATAAAAGTCCTTCGCTTCTTCGTACGCCGCATGTCCCAATCCCGGATAAATATACAGTTCACTGTTCTCTATGTTCTCTTTCAATTCATAGGATGCATTTACGCCCACCGTCTTATCTTCTGCCCCACCGACAATATAGGTAGGACATCCGATTTTGTGTAGTTCTTCATAAGCGTCAAAGGCAAGGATTGCTTCCGCGTTTCGAAAAAACCTATCATAGGTACGAGGCTTTCCTACCATTCCCAGCATCGGATAAAGCCTTCGGCACTTCTTAAGATACTGCTCCGAATATCCTTTTTCTGTGGTATCGATCATAAGACTCCGATGGTCTCCCTGCTGTGCCATTTTAATCCATCCGCTGACATTGCTCTGTATCATTTCATTTACTCTCGGTGCGGATACTACAATCACAAGCTTCTCTACCAGTTCCGGATAATCAATTGCCATGTACTGGGCTATCATTCCCCCTTGGGAAACGCCCATCACACTTGCCTTCGTAATTCCCAGTTTCTTCAATGCTTTTGCCTGGTCAGCCGCCATTTCCCGTATGGAATACCCCTCCGGCATATCGTTTTTTCTGCTGAACATATAGACCGTATATTCCTTTAAAAATCGAGCGAACGGTTTTGCCAGCAACAGTGCTTTTCCCTTTACCGTAGTCAATCCGTCCGATAATCCGGGAAGCACAAGAAATGCCTTGCTCCCTTTTCCGAAAGATGCGTAATACATCTCTGTATCCTCAATTTTTACACATCCGTTTTTTGCATTCCAAAACATAGTACTCCTCCTTCGTAAAGCGCCGCTTTTTAAATTTCGATATAACCTACAATAATTTTACCAATTCATCCGAAATCTCCTCTGCTTTTTCCTCTACCTCCCGGCACATTTTTGTGCGCCAAAATGCGAACCTCAGCAATCCCTCTCTGTCCTCAGAATCGGTATTCAACAAATACTGCGGATAACCGTACCGGCTTTGGGCCAATTGGAACAAATATACATAAGGCATGGCAATCATATCGTTTTTCGTAAGAGGAGAGAATTTCATATACTCCCGAACATAATCACAAAGTGCCGCAACATCTACGGTTGCGGTTGTTCTGCAAAGACTCGACGATTGTACAAAGGAACGCATAATTTCCCAAGTAACCGGCAAACAAGAGGCAGCAGAAAAATCAATCACCGCCTTGATTTCATCCTTCTCCCAAATCAGCTGGCAACCTTGATAATCCCCGTGGGTGGAACAATAGGTAATGCCGCCATAATACTTTTTATACTCTTCGCAACGAACCGCCAGTTGCTTTTTGTACCCCAAATCCTCCATAAGCTGCGGAAGCTTGTCAGCATCTGCTTTGCTTTCTGCGATTTGAATCAACTCGTCATACTTCGCGATTACGCTGTCCGCAGAAATAGAATCCAACCACTCATCAGACATACCGATGGGTAACGAGTAGTCTTTGAGCGCCTGGTGAAGCTTTCCCAGCATTCGGCCGACTTTAGGAAGCAAATCGAGAGGTAAATCGTTGTAACCGTAGGTTTGTCCTTCTATGTATTCCTCTAAGCAAATAATGTGGTTCTGATACTTTATTACAAATTCGCTGTTATTGGTTTTATAAAAACGTGTCACAGGGAACTCTGCGGCAGAAAGATAGTCTAACAGCTTTGCTTCCTGCATCACTTCATCTTCCGAAATGTCGCTTTGGAATTCTTTCAGGAAATAATATCGGTTGCCGTCATATACTTGAAAGCAGTTGGCAGTGCCGAGTTTCAGTTTGTTTACAGATAAAGGTGAGATTCCGTAATGTTGAAACAACAGATCCGAGATGATTGTTTCGTTTATAACAGATTTTTCAAGTGACATAGGGTCCTCCTTCTCATCAACTAGCCATACTCATTCGGAATCCGCTTCGCTCCTTCCTCATGACGGGCTGGCGCCGCCCCTTAGGACTTCGAGCAGTCATGTCTCGCCTCTTATTGGCTCACTTCGTTCCCCAATAAGCAGCGTGCCATGCCTTCAAATAGTCAAAGAGAAGATAAAACGCCGAGCCACAAGTAAACTTGCGCTCGGCATTTTCTATTCTCTTCGACTGCTCTCAGTCCATTTTTGCACTTTATTCAAACTCTATCGT
>JAZNKK010000085.1:0-15530 GCA_045578545.1 Lachnospiraceae bacterium | reverse complement strand
GTATCTTTATAAATAATAAGTCCTCTATATAAAAGAATATCATTCTCTACTTTGTTACCAATATTGACTTGAGAATCATTACTGCCTTTAAACATATTCCATGAATGGTCAAACGATATATTAACACCATCACTATTTCTAGCATAATAATTCCACAAACCAAGTGAATTACTATTAGTAGAAAAAGAACATGTGTATGTTCTATACGTTTTATATTCCATTTCATGCGTAATTTTTGAAATTCCTATATATGTCTGTCTATATTCTTTTAACTCCTCCATCTCTTCGCTTTCTAGTATTAGTTTTTTAAATTCCGATGAATATTTTTTCGAAGAAATAACCTTTTCAATAAGTGGAATGATTTCTACAAACTCTGTAGAATCATTTAAAAAACGCACATCACTAAATCGCAAACATCCTTTACTTATGATTTCTTTCAATACTTCTACTTTACAATAATGACAAATCCCTGATGCCATGTTTTCAAAACCACCAGGTGCATATCTTTCATATACGGACTTTTTTTTATATGGAGTATTTAAAAAATGCGAATTAGCGATTCCAATACATTGTGCAATAATACTATTTGACATATTATTCCTCCTATGTGAATTTTCAACATACACCTATATATTTTTATTAGACTGCTTGTTCTTCAAAATGGGGTTATTTTTACATTTTTTTAATTTGTTTACGCTGAATTTTTTCCTTTACCTCAACATTTTTCGTAAACACACCTTTTTTTCTTGTTACTTTTTCATTCTTCCACGAAATATCTATCTGCTTCATCTATTGATTTCAAAAGTTCAGCCGTATTTACACCAAAGCTTATTGCCAACTCTACCGAGCCCTGCAACGCCAATTCGTAGTCATTTGTAAAAGCACTATCAAGCAGATAATAGTAATTCTCTAATTCATGATTAAGCTTTAAAATACACTCTTTATACTTCTTATCTAACTTAACATCAAGCTTTCTTATAGATTTCAAATATTCTTCTATAAGTTCTTGCTCCTTTTTAGACAACGTATCTTTTGTAATTTGATACATCATAGTTCCAACAGTATTGCCTATCACTGCTCCAATAACTGGAACTGGAATCAATGCTTGTCCAACAAAAGATGACAAGGCACTAACTGAAGCATCTAAACATAGCATTTCAGAATTTAAAATAAACTGATTTGCATTTATTTTTCCTGTCCTATAAAAATGTGCTTGCTCTGCAACACCAAAGGAAGCTGTGCACAGTGCACTGGCAACAGCTGCTGGTGTTGCTGTGTAATTTGTTAATGCATATATACTAACGCCTCTGATACCGCCTTTTAATGTGCCTACACCAGATTCTTTTGCAATCTCTTTCCAATCCTTGTCTGTAAATTCTGCAATCTTCTTTCCAGCTTTTTGTTCTTTTCTAATCGCCAATACAAATGATGTCCCACCTTCGATAACAGCTGAAACAACCGTTGCTTTCGTCCCTTCTTTTACAGTTGGCTTGCTATTCTCATATGCTTTATCCCTTATTTCCTTATTTGTATTTTCAATAGAACGCTTCTCTTGGTCTATCGTTTCTTGTATCTTATTTGCCTGAACCGATTTATAAGTCAGCTTTGATGGTTCTAAATCATCTATGCTGATGTCACCTTTGGCAAAATACTCATGCACTTCTTTCCACTGTTTTAATGAAAACTCTCCTGTGGATGTCGACATCTTATTTGCTTTTTCCTTTGATAAAGACAGTAGGTATTTAATTTTATTATAATGGTCTTCCGGAATTTGATATTTACCACCTTCACCTAAAAACCACGGATATTTTTCCAAATGTTGTTTGATTGCTTGCAAGGATAAGTGATTACCACTAGCAACAAACTTTTGCTGAATCATAACTCCTTCTCGCATCAAATCCGCAGGACCATTATCATTTACCCATGTGTAAATTGCTGACCTTCCTTGAATCTCCTCTCTGGCATTTCCAATTCCACACTCTGCAATTTCTGCTACAAAACCATGCATCCCGGTTAGTCCACCACGATTTTTTTCGATTATATTTTCCTTTATTATCACAAAGGTATCATCCAATGTGGATAAGGCTTTTGCAAGGTTTTGTTCTTGGGAATTGATTACAGCCATCAATCTCTCTAATCGAACTTGATTTAAGTAATTTATCCATGATGCTACCGCTTGCTCTTGGTCACTCTTTGCAATTGCTTCTTTATCCATTATAATCACATCCTACTTAATCACTTCACCCAAAAGTCTAGACAATGATTTTGTATTATTCACTAATCTTGCCAAATCACTTTTCTCCTCATTTGAAAATGATTTATAATCACCATTTTCAAGTTTCTTCAATACATTAAAATCTGGAATCATATTAGTCTTAATTCCATCTATCTTTATAGACACTGCTTCCATCTGAGCCTTTACCTCTTTTAATGCCTCCGTACATTTTTTCATCATTACGATTTCATCTCGTTTTTTCTCTAATAAATTAAGTTTATTTTTACAATACAAAATAACACTAGCGAGTAATGATGTACCAGCAATTCCCCATCCTATAGGTCCTGCCAGTGCAAGTAAAGCTTGTCCGGCAACCACTCCACCACCGCCTGCTGTAAGTGCACCACCACCTAACCATGCGAGTGCTGCATTCGTCGCAGCAGCTCCGCTTAAAGCTGATATTGCAGTTCCAGTTGAAGCAGTTCCAAATGTTGTAGCCACCCACATTGCAGCTGTTGGTGCCATGCTCGCTGTCGCAACTCCCGTTACAACTCCTACACCTGCACCTTTTGCTGACTTCTTCAATGCCTTGCTCTGTTCCTTCGCATAATCTATTGCTTGCTTGAATTGTTCCCTGTGTAATTTAATCTCTTTAAAATCCTTATCAAATAACTTCGGATGCTTTGAGATACTGTTAATAAACTCTTGGATTTCATCAATAAACTCTGCTACGGCTTTCCTTTCTTCAAACAAGGCCTCTCCAATACTGTTTACCACTTCGTAAATTTCATCATATTGTTTATTCGCAAGTTCTAATTCCTTATCAAGAGCCTCACTAGGATTAAGTAATGCATTTTCTGTTTTATCTATGATTGCTTCAAGTTCCTTTTGTTCATCCGTAATAAAAACATTTTTACTATTACAAAATTCAATATACTGCACATAGGCTTCTTTACTGGCATGAAATCTCTTTTTACTTTTCTTTGATATATTCTTATCAATAAATCCAATCTTCTTTCCATCCCCGAGCGTTCTATTGTTAATCTCCATGATGATATCAACCTGCGGTTTTAGTTCTCTCCACTTATGTTTTGCCACAAGAATCCAATAGAAATTTGTTTTCTTGTTTATAAAGTACAGCGAAATGAAAACACCAATAGCAGCAAAGAGTATTACAAACTCTTCCATATGTACTCACCTACTTTTTTCCTGATATTCATTTTTTAAGTACTATACCTGTCTCTTTTTTATATAATTTTAAATAATATCTATTTTTTGATAATAAACTCATCAGTTATAGTTTTAACATATGTTACACTGTCTCTCCATTCCGGTCTGCAAGCAATTACCACTTTTGCAGTTCCATACATTGCAGTTCCTTCAACGTAGACTTCATTTTTATTTTTTCCACGAGCTACATTTCTTTTTCCAGTGTCATAAACATCTGAAAATATACCGGCAAAGGGTTCAAACCAATCAAATCCGGTAATTATTAAAATATGTGTAGGTTCAAATATTTCAAGTTCTTTTCTTAATATTTCAATACAAGTCCCTTGTTGAATTTGCATCGACTTCCAATCCGGATTATCACTCTCTTTAGGGGACACCTTATACAAATTTGACCATACGATATTTTTTTGCCATATTTCATCTTCATGAATCTTACCCGGCAATTGCTCCCATATTTTTTTTGTATATGCCCAATATGCTTTTTTATCAACACAATATCGTTTCGACAAATTACTAATATTTCTATCGTGTGTACTGTACAATGTTCCATTAACAGATTCTATCCAATTCCATCTATCCGTATTTCTAAACTGTGTTTCTGCTCTTTCCCCAAATTCTTCTTTACTATTTACATTCAATGACTCCCAGCCATTTGGTGCTCTTCCTATCAACATAAACTTTCGACTGTTTTCTTGATAGTACTCCCCTTGCATAGCAACAAAATGAGCATCCTTTTGAAAGTAAACACTTTTTTTGCATTCATCATATAGTTTTTCATATAATTGTTTCACTTTTCTCCACCCCATTTATATGATTTTTTTCATAACATAATTATTTATTTTAATATTCCCTCTTCCAATTTTACTCCCCCCAACCAATAAAATCAACGAACCATTCCCTATATATACCAAACACCTGCACCCGGCGTGCAGTCAACAAAAAACCTGCTAACTTTCGCCGCAGGTTCTGTACATTCCACTATGAAATTCTCTCACTTTGCTCCATAACATCATCCAAACAATCCACGTTGATAATTAGCCTCAAACAATCCCCCACAAAAACACCACCGTCATCAGAATCTCAACCAGCATCGATATAATCCCCACAACAATGAGAATGACACCGCCGGCCTTGTGTTCTTCCTGGTATTCCTTAATCACACTTCTCCCGGGGGCCTGATGGTCGAAGTAAACATGTACGCATTTGCCGACATACTCCCTTTTCTTGGCTTCGATTGCGCTTTTAAACCCGCCAGCGCAATTTACGGTGGATAATGTACTTGTCACAATCGGCTGATTGTTGATGATTACACGTACGATAATGGGACATTTTGCAACGTACTTGGTATGGGAGCGCGGCCGCATGCCGATGTCCACAATTTCTCCCACATAGCAGGGGTATTTTTGCGGGCGGGAAGAAATCACTTTCAGCCCCCATATCCCCAAGATAATCATAAGTATTCCTAGCATACTGCATTTCTCCTTTTTAGTGCTTATTCTCTATTTTACGTTTCTACGCAAAAAAGCAGATCTTACTGCCTGCTTCTTCTTGGTCGGGAATCTATACCCAAGTATTCTTAAACAGAGCATCTCGCCCTTTACGTTCAGTCTTCCCTGTCCAAATCTCTTATTAAGGACCTTTTTCATTGTCTTTGCAAAGTTCGTATGAAATATTGACATGCCCCTTTTATCTGTTATAGTAATTATAAATAAACTCAAAATAATTACTGTTGTAATTCACTTTCAAAAATCTATTGCAAATCATGATCAATGAATGATTGCTTTCTTTACTAATTTTTTTAAATTTCTGGCTCATAAAAATGAGTATCTTCATAGTTCCTGCTATTACATTTATCCAACAAAAAATTTTTAATATGCAGAATTACAGTAATCAAACACGCATACACTATCATTACCACTAAAATCCATTTGACAGTTTTCTGCTTCGATGGTATATTGCAGTTAGTGGTTGTGCTGCGGAAACTTGCGATGCCCGCAGCCGGTGGAGTTCCATGCGTGGGCTCCACTTTTTTTATACCACAGCAAAGGAAGAAGAGGTACATTTGGCAAAAACATTTCTAACATACCAGCAACAATTACATATACTTGAGCACGACAAACAACTGGCAATTCCCGACCCGGAATATGCTCAGAAGATGCTGGAAGAAATCAGTTATTATTCCCTTATTGGCGGATATAAATCTCTGTTTAAGCACAATGCGTCCAACAAATATGCTCACGGCGTAACTTTTGATGAATTGGTTTCCTTTTATTATTTTGACGAAGAGCTTCGCACTTTGTTTTTAAAATACATCCTTCATGTGGAACGTCATATGAAGTCCATGTTTTCGTATCACTTTTGTGAAAAATACGGCGAACACCAAAGTCATTATCTCAATGTAAACAGTTATAATTATAACAAGAAAAACCAACAGCAAGTTCAAAGATTAGTCCACTCTTTGCATAAGGCTATTTCGGTGCCTAGCCAATATGCATATATAAATCATTCAGCAAACGTTCACCATAATGTACCATTATGGGTAGCAACCAATGCACTTACATTTGGACAGATTTCCAAAATGTATCAATATGCGACTACTGACTTAAGAACCAAAATAAGCAAAAATTTTACCAATATTTCAGAAAAGCAGTTACACCAATTTGTTACAATAATTGCACGATGCAGAAATGTATGTGCTCATGGAGAGCGTCTCTTTTCATTCCGCATACATGAGACAATACCAGATACAATTTTGCATAAAAAGCTGCAAATACCGCTAAAAAACAAGTGCTACCAATATGGAAAGCAAGACCTATTTTCAGTCGTGATAGCCTTACGCTATCTTATCAGTGATGAGGATTTTAAAGCATTTAAATCCGGTTTAACTAAACTCATCACTAAGGTTCTCAAACAATGCCCGCACCTTACCCGTGAGCAATTACTCAAGGAAATGGGGTTCCCTGAAAACTGGGAAAAAATTGTGCGATACAAAAAATAGTTGTTTACAGAATTGTTCCATTTTCGTTTAAAGTCACAATTTTGGACTTTAAAAACCTTCCCCCTACTAGTACTCCCGTAAAGTTTCCGTATCCAAAGTCACAACTCTGCTGGTACATTCATCGTAAAACGCAGAAAACTCCGCCTCCGTTATTTCCGTCGACACTGCCACATCATATACGCCGTCCCCGTTGTAATAAAATCCCACTTCATACATTTCCTCATCTTTCGGATAGGTAAAATAAAGTCCGACGGACACCAGTTCCGATGCATCTGCCGACAATTCAAATAATTCATTGTTCGTATACATTGCTCCGCTGGAGCCGGAATTAAATATGGTATTATCATCCAGCAAGAAAAAGCGGTTTCTCGACCAGCCTTCCGCCACGTGAACGTATTCTCCGCCGCTTATCGAGTATATGTCCAGAATTCTGTCCGAATCGTCCGTTTCCACGATAATCAGTTCATCGTTGCCATCCCCGTTTATATCATAGTAGCAATAAGAAATCGACTGCAATCTCTCTTCCGGCGTTTCCCGCCAAAGCGCTGCCTCTTCGATTCCCGTGCTAATGTATTCATTTTCTGTCTCCGTCATATCCTGGCCGGATTCCAACACGCTGCAAATCTCACTGAGGATATTGTCATAGGCGCTTGTATCCGCTTCATTTGACGCCGGTTCTGACGTCTCAGATTCTGCCGTTTCCTGGTCTGCCATCTCCTGGTCTACCGGCTCAGATTCTGTCGGCTCCTCCTCTGTCATCTCTCCTACCGCATCCTGTGCCGATTCTCTCTCCGTTGTCTCCTCGTTTTTTCCGCAGCCTGCTGCCAAAAGCAAAACACTCGTCAGCGCGATGAGATATAATTTTTTCTTCATTTCAATCTTTCCTCCCGGTCTCTTCGCTGCCCCTTACACTCTTGTAAAGACTGATATGGGCGTCCAAATCCGTAAATCCGTTTTTGTGATAAAAATGATAAGACGGTTTATCATTATCCGTTTGAAGGAAAATTCCCGCCAGCCCCTTCTTCCGAATATCCGCTTCAATAAGCGCCAGAAACCTCGAACCGAGGCCCTGTGACTGAAACTCGGGGGAAACGCAAAGTTCGTCTATATTGTAATTCGTTCCCTCCCACCAATGATTGATTCTTCCCACGGACATACAAACCAGTTTTCCATCCACAAGGAGACCATAGTTCAACGCCCTATACGCGCGGGATATATCTTTCATATATTCGGTCAATTGTATGCTGTCGCTCCAATCATCATTCCACGGCGGCCCGGAAAAGGCTTCTCTGTATAAATCTGCCATCGCAGGAAGATATGATTCATCAAGTACAATAAAATCTGCTTTGTCCATTTGGTTTACCTATTCTCTCTTTAATGTCCGGTTTTCAGTACCGGTACTCCCTACCCATAAATGCAGGCGCAATCCGGTATTTCTTCTTCCCGGTAATTGATTTCCTTCTTCTCTTTTCCGGCAGCGCGCATCAAAAGCACGGCGGTTTCTACATGCCCCGTGTGCGCAAATTGGTCAAATGCCCGGACCTTCTTTATCTCATAACCGTGCTCGCAAAGGTACTTCAAATCCCTTGCCAGCGTTGCGGAATCGCAGCTTACATAGACAATCCTATCGGGGGCCATCTTCTGCATGGTCTCCAGACATTTTTCGTCGCAGCCCTTTCGCGGCGGGTCCACCACGATTACATTCGGATGTTTCATATCCGACTCCGCCCCGGAATTCTTCCCATTCATACTCTGTACAGCCTCTTCGGATTTCTTCCCTTCCTCACTCTGCACGACTTCTCCGAATCTCATCCCTGCCAAATCTCTCTCATAAAATTCTGGCAGCACTTCCTCAGCCTTGCCCACGAAGAACTTCGCATTGGTGATGCCGTTTAGCTCCGCATTTGCCTTGGCATCTGCAATGGCCTCCGGAACGATTTCCACGCCGTACACCATCTTTGCATGCTTTGCCAGAAAAAGGGAAATGGTGCCGATGCCGCAGTACAAATCCCAAACGCTTTCCCTGCCGGTAAGGCCGGCGTATTCCAGCGCGGTACTGTAGAGCTTCTCCGTCTGCATGGGATTTACCTGATAAAAGGACTTTGGTGAAATGCGGAAAGAAACGAAATCTTTTGTCCGCGCAAAATCCGCTTTCGTATCCCGAAGATATATAGAATCCGTGATGTAGGGCTTGCCCCAGATGCACTCCGTCTTCTCCCCTAAAATCACGTTGGTATTTTTCTGATTGATGTTAATCGATACAGAGGTCATTCCCGGAATCTCACAGAGCTTCGCAAGGAGCCCACCCTTTGCCGGCAGCCTCTCCCCGTTGATGATAAGGCACACCATGATTTCCTTGGAATCAAATCCGTAGCGCACCAAAATATGACGAATGAGTCCTCTTCCGCTCGCTTCGTCATAAGGTAAAATCTTATTTTCCTCCATCCAGTCCGTCACGATTTTCTGGACCAGCCTGTTTTGGGAAACCCCCAAAAAACAATCCTCCACGGGGATAATCTGATGGGTTCTTGCAGCGTAAAATCCGCTGACAATGTTGCCTTCCTTATCCGTTCCCACCGGAAACTGGGCTTTGTTGCGGTACCGGTAGGGCTCGTCCATTCCCACGATAGGAAGCATTTTTCCCTCCATGTCTTCCTTCTCAAAGCCGCCGATGCGGATCAGATTTTCCAGCACCTTCCGCTCTTTAAACGCAAGCTGTGCTTCGTAGGAGAGGGCCTGCATCTGGCAACCGCCGCACCTTCTATGATTCGGACAAAGGGGCTCCACCCGATGGGGCGACGCCTCCAAAATCTTCTCCACTCTGGCATAGCCGTAATTCTTCTTCAGCTTCATGGCCTTCGCAAGAATCACGTCTCCCATGTAGGCATCCTTCACAAAGAAGGTCATCCCGTCGTACTTCCCGATGCCTTCTCCCTCCGTCCCCATATCCGTAATTGTCAGTTCAAACAAGTCATTCTTTTTCATGCTGCTTTTTCCTTCTTACCTAACTTCTCCAATGCAGATTGCCCGTTTCTCCTGTTCATTTCGTCTATGCATAAATGAATCAAAGCGGAAAACGCCTTTACGAAAAACATTAGTTTTTTCTTTGTGCTTTTTTCTTTGTCAGCAATTCGCTGACACGATGTCTGCGAAAGGCTTATCTGAGCCATGGATGGCGAATATAAGCCGTTTGCGTCATATTATTTCTAACTTTCACAAAGCACTTAGAAAAACTAATGTTTGAAGTATGGAGTTTTCCGGTTGATTATTTATGCACTCATATGAAAACAGACGCGCAAATCCTTCTTACACATCCCCCGTCATACGCACGTTGGAATCCAAAAATTTATTGTAGCCCAGCCAGTCCTTGCTTTCGGTCTTGCCTAAAAGCTCCGTAAAGGTCTGCATCTTCGCATCCGTATTGTCCGCAAAATTCAGCGCCACCGCTTCCACAATGGCAGGCTTTTTGGGGGAGCCGTACTCCAGCTCTCCGTGGTGCGCCACGATGCAGTGCTTGAGTTCCCCTGCCAGCTTTGCCGGGAAATCCGGAATGGCCTTTATCTTTTCCGACACCATTTCCACACCCATCACAATGTGACCAAGAAGCTGTCCTTCGTCGGTATAATCATTTTCCGGGAAGCCGGAAAGTTCCTTTACTTTTCCGATGTCGTGGCAAAGAGCCGCCGCAATGAGCAAATCCTTTTTCAAAACCGGATACGCCGTGCAGTAGTAATTGCACAGGTTGGTCACGCTGAGAGTATGCTCCAAAAGTCCGCCGATAAATCCGTGGTGTACGGTCTTTGCCGCGGAGGAATTCTTAAACACCTTAACAAATGCCTCATCCTCCACAAAGATGGATTGCAGCAATTTTTTCAGATACACATTTTCCACGGAGGCGATGTAGTTCTTCACCTGCCCGTACATTTCCTCAACATTTTTACTTGTCATGGGCAAATAATCCGCCGGGTCGTACTCTCCCTCCTGGCATTTGCGAATCCGGGTCAGCTTCGCCTGCTTTGCGCCGTTGAAGGTAATCACATCCCCGATTACGTCAATGTAATCCCCTGCTTCGTATTCGCCGATTCCCATGCTGTTGGGGTCCCACACCTTGGTATCCAGTGTCCCCGTCTTATCCTGCAAAATCAGACTGTCGTAAGGCTTTCCGTTCTTGGTCTCCGTAGAAACCTTATGCTTACAAAAATACACACCCTGAATCTTACTGCCGTCTGCCAAATCCTTAATATACTTCATGTTATCCTCCCATCTATCCAGCCGTTATTGTTCTTTCCTTCTTTTAAAATCTTTTTTGGATTTCTACCATGCACCCAATTCCACTTCCATGGACATTTCCGTGTATTCATCGCCGTTTAATCTGGAAAAAGTTACTTCCACCAAATCTCCCGGGGTACAATTTCCCAATATTGTCATATAATCCTGAATGTCGTAAATCGGCGTTCCGTTCATGCCGGAAATAATATCCCCTGTGGTGATTCCGCTGTTTAGTGCAGGTGAATTCCACATCACATCACTGACACAAATTCCTTCCGGAATGTCGTATGCGTTCCGTGCTGCCGCAGTAACTTCCATCAATGCAACGCCAAAATACGCTCTCTCTTCCTGATTGGACAAATCCTCTATCATCGGACGAATACTGCTGATTCCATACGCTGAAATCAAATTCGACATACTTTCCTCATTATAACTCTGATTAATAAATCCGATGACCTGACCGCGGACATTTACAATAACACCGCTGGCGTTGGGGCTTCCATAAATATCCGTTGTCAAAAGCTGATATGACGCATCCGTGAAACTAATATAATTATTTACCGATGTAATGGCTCCGTAACAGACAGAGGGGGTACTTCCCAAGGGATTCCCCACTGCCACAATGGCGTCTCCTAACAAAATATTGGAATAGGAGCTTCCGAAAGTAGCGATTTCCACCGCCTCCTCGGTTTCCGCACTCATTTGACTTAAGGTTACCCCGTAAATGGCCAGACCCGTTTCCTCATCTGACATTTTTAACTCTGCGCTTCCCACACTGGCATCGCAAAACATCACTTCGATACTTTCCGCGTCCATAAGGTTCCCGGAATCCGCCAAAATCAGCATTTCATACCCATTATCGGCCACAATAATCCCGATTGTCTGGTTCGTGTCCAGATAAGTCGTATTCATCCAGTCTTCATCGGCAGTGATACCGGTTACCGTAACAATGCTCTTGGAAACCTCCTCTGCTAACGCATACAACTTCTGATAAATCATCCGGTAATCGTCCAATTCTATTTCAATCGATACGGATTCCGGTGAAACAACAAAATTGTTGCTAACCGTTTCGTTTTGACTGACACCATCCGCGTCGGTAAGATTCATATTCTCGATGGGTGTCTCCTCTATCCCCAGCATTTCCCCGGATTCGATTTGTATTTCCGGACGTTCCATATTTTCCTCCGGCACTTCCGGCAGTGTCACCTGCTGCAGAACGATTTCTTCATTATCATTCTTAATCCATTTACCAAATACCGGTTCTAGGAACAGGAATGTAACGCAGGCAACCAAACCGAAAATAACTGCCGTCCCTGCTGTTATCAGCATCTTCCGCATCAGTTTCCGCTTATTAATCGGACGGTCCTTTATCTGTTCTTTGATAAATTCATAATCGCTCATTTCCGGCGTTTCTTTCTTGACTTCCCGATTTTCCTCTTTATTTCCTTCTTTTTGCGCATCCTTATTCGATTGTTTCATGGTTTCTTTTTTTAGTTCTTCCCCGGAGCTGTTATTTGTCATAATTCTCCCTTTCCTTTTTCGCTTTCCTTGCTAAATACACATACACATTTATTATAACATTATCTCTAAAATATGCTATAATGGTTGTAATTATTTTTAATGAGGTTATTATGAACGAGAAAGTATTACGAACACTGGAATTTAATAAAATTATCGATATACTTTCCGGTTTCGCAGGAAGCGAGCCCGGAAAAAAAATGTGCGAAGGACTTCGTCCCTCTACGAACCCGGAATGGATTTTATCTTCCCAGGAGGAAACCAAAGCCGCCTTTGACCGACTGATTAAAAACGACCGTTTTTCTTTTGGCAACAACAAGGAAATTCGCGGCATGGTCAAAACTTTGGAAATCGGCAGAACCCTTTCCGCCGGTGAACTCCTTACCATCGCCCGGATGCTGGAATGTACCGACGGCATTGCCCGCTACGGACTCAGCGGAAAAGAAGAGGAAGCCCCGGATGCTTTGACCGATTATTTTTTGCGTTTAAATCCGCTGTCTTCTTTGGCAAAAGAAATCGGACGGTGCATCCTTTCGGAGGACGAAATCAGTGACGATGCCAGCGGAGAACTAAAGTCCATCCGCAAATCCTTTGCCATCATCAACGGCCGGATTCATTCACAACTAACCTCCATGGTTAACTCCACACACCGCACCTATTTGCAGGATGCGGTAATTACCATGCGCGGCAACCGCTACTGTATCCCGGTCAAGGCAGAATACAAAAATCAGGTGCCCGGTATGATACATGACCAGTCTTCCACCGGTTCCACTCTGTTTATTGAACCGGCTGCCGTTGTTAATTTAAACAACGAACTGCGGGAACTGGAGCTCAAGGAGCAGGAAGAAATTGAGCGGATTTTGGCTGCCCTCAGCGGTAAAGCAGGGGAATACAGCGAAATTCTTTTGGAAAATCAAAAGACACTGACCCTTCTGGATTTTATTTTTGCAAAGGCAAAATATGCACTAAAGCTTAACGCAACGATGCCTCTGTTTAATCAGGAACATCGCATCAAGCTTCGACAGGCAAGACACCCGCTTTTGGACCCCAAAACAGCGGTTCCCATTGATGTAAGACTGGGAGAAGATTTTGATCTTTTGATTGTAACCGGACCAAATACCGGCGGTAAAACCGTATCTTTAAAAACGGTAGGACTCCTTACTCTTATGGGGCAATCCGGTCTTCACATTCCGGCATTGGACCGCAGTGAATTGAGTATTTTTAAAGAAGTGTATGCAGACATTGGTGACGAACAGAGCATTGAGCAAAGTCTCAGTACTTTTTCTTCTCACATGACCAGCATTGTGGAGATTTTGAAAAAGGCAGATGACCGATGCCTTTGCCTTTTTGATGAACTAGGTGCCGGAACCGACCCTACGGAAGGGGCGGCTCTCGCCATTTCCATTTTGGACTTTCTGCACCAGCGGGGAATTCGCTCCATGGCCACCACCCATTACAGCGAATTAAAAATTTACGCCCTTTCTACGGATTATGTGGAAAATGCGTCCTGTGAATTTGACGTGGAATCCCTTCGTCCCACTTATCGTTTGCTCATCGGTATCCCCGGAAAGAGTAACGCTTTTGCCATTTCCAAAAAACTGGGACTGAGCGACGAAATCATTGAAAGTGCGAAAAAGCACATCAGCGAAGAAGAAGAAAGCTTTGAAAATATTATTTCTGATTTGGAAAATCAGCGTCTCCAAATGGAACGAGAACAGCGGGAGTTGGAAGATAAACGAAAAGAAATCGAGGCTTTGCAGCTGTCATTAGACGAGAAACAATCCAAATTGGATACCCAAAGGGACAAACTCCTCCGGGATGCCCGAGAAGAAGCCCGGGATATTCTGAGGGAAGCCAAAGATGTGGCAGATGAAACCATTCGTGCTTTCCAGAAGCAATCTTCCGGCATGAGTATCCAGACCATGGAAAAGAAGCGTCAGAATGTACGTCAAAAAATCGCCGAAAAAGACGCTGCCCTTGCCATGAAGAAAAATGCTTCCGGCGAAAAGATAGAAACGATTTCCTTAAAAGATGCGGTCCCCGGTACTTCCGTCCGGATTTTGTCCATGAACATCGAAGGTACCATTACCGTTCGCCCGGACAGCCGCGGTAATGTCAGCGTTCAATGCGGTATCATTACTTCCAAAGTCAACATTAACGACCTAGTAGAAATCAAAGAAAAAACAACGCTGAAAGGTACACCGAAGAAAAATTATTCCCAGAGCTCCGGCAAAGTCAACATCGGCAAGGTTTCCGGTATTTCCACCGAAATCAATGTCATCGGACTGACCGTAGATGAGGCTGTAGCAAAAATTGATAAATATTTAGACGATGCCTGCCTATGCCATTTGCCCAAAGTGCGCATTGTTCACGGAAAGGGTACCGGTGCACTCCGAAACGGCATCCATTCCTACCTGCGCGGTTGTCCGTATGTATCCGGTTTTCATCTGGCACAACATGGCGAAGGAGATGCCGGCGTCACCGTGGTAGAGTTATAATTCCCTGTTTGATTTATTATCCCTAATTTATAGTCAGAACTGCTTTTTATTCAAATTGCAATTTACGGAAAGGAGTTTGTCATGAGTACCAAACAAAAAATTCTTATTGTAGATGACGATAACAATATTGCCGAGCTCGTCAGCCTGTACCTTACCAAAGAATGTTTTGAAACCAAAATTGTAAATGACGGCGAATCTGCCCTCACGGCAGTAGAAGAATTTGTCCCCAACATTATTTTGCTGGATTTGATGCTCCCCGGAATCGACGGCTATCAAGTATGCCGTGAAGTAAGAGCCAATTCAGCCATCCCCATTATTATGCTTTCCGCCAAAGGAGAAGTGTTTGATAAGGTTTTGGGATTAGAGCTGGGAGCAGATGATTATATTGAAAAACCCTTTGATTCCAAGGAATTGGTTGCCCGAGTAAAAGCAGTGCTCCGCCGCTACAAGCCGGTAGCTGCAGCTCCCGTTGCCACCAATCAGGAAGAAGTGTCCTATCCGGATTTGGTGATTAACCGCACCAACTATTCCGTTCTTTATCTTGGAAACAAAATTGAAATGCCCCCTAAAGAATTGGAATTATTGTACTTTTTAGCAGCATCTCCCAATCATGTATTTACCAGAGAACAGCTCTTAGATCAGATTTGGGGCTATGAATATATCGGCGATACCCGAACCGTGGATGTTCACATTAAACGAATTCGTGAAAAAATCAATGACCATGCTTCCTGGAAAATTGCCACCATCTGGGGTAGCGGCTACAAGTTTGAGGTAAACTGATTCCTCTGAGAGACAGCACTGC
>JAZNKK010000084.1:0-16301 GCA_045578545.1 Lachnospiraceae bacterium | reverse complement strand
GTGGATTTTAAAATCCATCCAGTGCTTCCTGTAGTTGTTCAAGGGTCAACGCACCTTCCAAATAGGAAATCACAGCCTTGCCATATCGGTCCTGCAGATCACGACTCCAAATGTTTGCCGGGAATTCTATGGTGCTGTCTGCATTCCGGACACAGGAATATTCCGCCTGGAGGGAATCCTCCGGGCGGAAATCTTTGCCGGTATCAATAAATACTTCTGCCGTCAATTGCAATGCTTCCATTTATTTCTTCCACTCCTTAATACCACCCCATTTGGTGTCCTTCTCGGAAATGGTCAGCTCCATTCCCTCCGGAATGGGCCACTCTACACCAATGTCCGGATCACTCCAGAGAAGTCCGCCCTCATCGCCGGGATGATAGAAGTCTGTACATTTGTACGCAAACTCCGCATAATCGGACAGTACCAGAAAGCCGTGGGCAAATCCCTTGGGAATAAAGAATTGTTTCTTATTTTCTGCGGAAAGAACTACTCCATACCATTTTCCGTAAGTCTTAGAGCCTTCTCTTAAATCCACCGCCACATCAAAGACTTCTCCGTTTACCACACGCACCAATTTATCCTGGGGATAATTAATCTGAAAATGAAGTCCGCGGAGAACGCCCTTTTTGGATGCTGACTGGTTGTCCTGTACAAATTTTTCCGTAATCCCTGCAGCAGCAAAATCATTGTAATTGTATGTCTCCATAAAATACCCGCGCTCATCTCCGAAAACCGTTGGGGTAATAATCTTTAATCCTTCGATTTCACATGTTTCCACACTAATTTTTCCCATATTCTTTTCCATCCTTTTCTTTAATTTGATTCTAAATAACTGATATTCAAATCCACTCTGGTACTGATCCCCGGAATGCTTCCTCCCGAGGTATATTGCCATAAGATGTAATTTCCTTCGTATAAAGGAGTATCTCTGTATTCCGCCACCCAAATCACATAAGAGGAGAGTCGGCTGTCCTCCAATTGATTCCGGTACCAATTGCGACTGGCATATACACCTGCCGTATAACCGGCACTTTCTATGGTTTCGCAAAAGGCTTCACACACATCGGTTCTGGTGGTCACATCCAAGCCATCGGCCCTTCCGTTTCCGCCGGCACCTTCCGTATCGATAAACACCGGGTAATCCAGCTCATATTCCTCACAAAGAGACACCACCATGGAAGCCTCTTCCACCGCTTCCACCGTATTTACCGCCTGGGTGAAAAAATACACTCCTACATCAATTCCTGCGGCCTTGGCACCTTCCATATTCTGCACGAAATACGGGTCCACAACCAAACTACCGCTGCTGGAGCCTCGATAACCGCATCGAATGATGGCAAAATCCACACCGGCTGCCGCCACCTGCGCCCAGTCAATTTCTCTTTGCCATTTGGATACGTCAATACCAAAGGATGCGTTCTCCGGATCTACCTGCTGGGTATTTTCCGTATCTTCCGCTTCTTCCAAAGCCGCTACAACCTCCGTATCCTCCGATGCAACATCGATTTCTTCTTCCGTCCAAATCCGGAAGGAATTTTCATCAATGACCATATACTCCAATTGCTCTTTTACGTTCACCCGCATGGGATCATCCGGTACCGTGTATCCGTCTATGTTTTGCAAAGAAACAAAGTAATCTCCGGCAGAAAGTTCCGGAACATAAATCAATCCGTCCCGGTCCAAATCCTTGTATTCGCCTTGTCCGTCCACCGTGATAAAAAAAGCTTCCCCTTCCACGCGGTTTCCGTCTTCATCCACAATACTGATTCTGAGATCTCTTTCCACACTGGTTGCCAACAAATAAAGTCTCGGACTTTCTTCATTTTCCGGCATTGCCACCTCCTGCGGCGGTGTATCGAAAAAGGTTTCATCCTGCAAAAACGCCTGCAATTCTTCCCAGGACAATTCTTCTCCGTAATTTCCGGATACCACATTTTCCGAAGCCTGACCTATGACCGGTGTCTCCGGCTTTTTATTGACATAAAAAACCATTCCGATGACCAAAGCAATGACACTGGCAACCGCCAAAAGAGTCATATTCCTAAGCTTAGAGTCCATTTGCTACCTCAACCAAATATTTTCCATACTCTGTTTTCATCAGGGGTTCCGCCAATTTTAATAACTGTTCTTTGGTGATAAATCCTCTCTTAAAAGCAATTTCCTCAATACAAGAGATATAAAGCCCCTGACGTTTCTGGAAGGCAGCCACAAAATCTGCTGCATCCAAAAGAGCATCGTGATTTCCCGTATCCAACCAGGCAAATCCTCTTCCCAAGGTTTCTACCCGCAAAGTTCCTCTTTGCAAATATTCATTGTTGATGCTGGTAATTTCAATTTCTCCTCTGGCCGAGGGTTTTACGTTTTTGGCAATTTCTACCACATCGTTATCGTAAAAATAAAGTCCCGGCACTGCATAGTTGCTCTTGGGATTTTCCGGTTTTTCTTCAATGGATAATGCTATGCCATTTTCGTCAAACTCTACCACTCCGTACTCTCTCGGGTCTCTTACATAATACCCGAAAATGGTAGCACCGGATTCTCTGGATGCCACCTCCCGAAGTAATTTAGAGAAACTCTGTCCGTAAAAAATATTGTCTCCCAAAATCAGGCAAACCGAATCCTTGCCAATAAAGTCTGCTCCGATAATAAAGGCATCTGCCAAGCCTCTTGGCTGCTCCTGTACCGCATAGGATAATTTTAATCCCAGTTGCTCTCCGGTTCCCAACAAATCTTCAAACACCGGCAAATCCCTGGGGGTGGAAATAATAAGAATTTCCTGAATTCCTGCCAGCATCAAAATAGACAAAGGATAATAAATCATCGGTTTATCATAAACCGGCATAATCTGTTTTGAAATTGCTTTTGTAAGCGGATACAATCTGGTTCCGGAGCCTCCGGCCAATATAATTCCTTTCATTTTACCCTCCTTATGGCGTGCTAAATGGGAACGAAGTCATTTCCGTTCCCATTTATGCCTTTTCGCATTTTATTTATTTTTATACATATCCTCATAATACTTCTGGTAATCGCCGCTGGTGACGTTCTTCATCCATTCTTCGTTTTCAAAGAACCACTGAATGGTAAGGCGGATTCCTTCCTTGAACATGGTTTCCGGTTCCCAGCCGATTTCCGATTTAATCTTATCCGGTGCGATGGCATAACGTCTGTCATGTCCCTTTCGGTCTTCCACATAAGTAATCAAATCCTTGGATACCAATGCTTTTCTGGGATCTCCTTCCGGAAGCATTTCCTGTAAGGTATCAATAATGATATGGATGATTTCAATGTTTTGTTTTTCATTGTGTCCGCCAACGTTGTAGGTTTCAAAAAGTCTTCCCTTTTCCTGCACCATATCAATTGCCTTTGCATGGTCCATAACGTACAACCAGTCACGCACATTCTTTCCGTCGCCGTAAACCGGAAGTTTCTTACCCTGCAGTGCGTTGTTGATAATCAGGGGAATCAGTTTTTCCGGGAACTGATACGGTCCGTAGTTGTTGGAACAATTTGTAATGTTCGCCGGGAATTTGTACGTATCCATATAAGCCTTTACCAACATATCGGAGCTGGCCTTGCTGGCAGAATAAGGCGAATGGGGATCGTAAGGCGTAGTCTCATAGAAGAATTCATCTTCTTTCTCCAACGAACCATATACCTCATCCGTGGATACGTGAAGGAATTTCTTTCCTTCCTTAAAAGTGCCGTCTGGCAATTCCCAAGCCGCTTTGGCGCAATTTAACATGACTGCGGTTCCCAACACATTGGTCTGTACAAAGACTTCCGGATTTTTAATACTTCTATCTACATGGCTTTCTGCTGCAAAATGAACTACACGATCAATATCGTTTTCTGCAAAGATTTTTGCAATCGCCTCTTTGTCACAGATATCCGCCTTCACAAAGGTGTAATTCTCACGCCCTTCCAAATCCTTTAAGTTTTCCAAATTACCGGCATAGGTAAGGGCATCTACGTTGATAATTCTGATTTCATTATCGTATTTCTGAAACATGTAGTGAATGTAGTTGGAGCCGATAAATCCTGCGCCTCCGGTTACCAGATAAGTTCTCATTTCGTCCTCATTTCTGCGTCTTTTTTATTTGATGGCCTTTGCGTAAATGACGCCAACACAAATGCCCTTTCTTTTGTTTGTTAGTATCCCAGATAACTAATGTTCATATCCACATATCCGCTGATTCCGTTTACCGTTCCCCGCTCCGTATATTGCCACATATCATAGCGATAATTGAAGGTGGGTTCTGACGCATACTGAGCCAGCCAGATATTATAGCCGCTTAAGCTGTTGTAATTTAAATTGTCGTAATACCAATACTTAGAAGCGTAGATTCCTGCCGAATACCCTGCATTTCGAATGGTTTCACAGAACGCACGACACACGGCGGTTCTGGTTGCTGCATCCAGATTATCTGCGCGACCGTTCGCCTTTTCCGTATCGATAAAAATCGGATAGGAGATGCCGCAGCCTCTTACCAAATTCAATACCATGGAAGCTTCTTCCACTGCTTCTACTTCATTCACTGCCTGGGTAAAGAAGTAAACACCTACCTTTAATCCTGCATTGGTAGCGCCCTGAATATTGGTTCTAAACATCGGGTCTTCCACCAGTACCCCCGTAGAGGAGCCACGATATCCGCATCGGATGATGACATAGCTGATGCCTGAGTTACGCACTGCATTCCAGTCAATCGTTCCGTTCCATTTGGAAACGTCAATTCCCAAAATACCGTTGTTGTTCATCGCCAAAATACCATCTGAAGTAAAGTTATATCTTACTCCCTGAATAATCTGCTCACCGGTTACCTTGTTTCCGTTTTTATCGTAGAAATATACATTTCCGTTGATGGTCTGCCAGCCGGTATAACGATATTCGGTTTCGGAGGCGATATAAAACGCAGACGCGGTGTAATAATCCGCATAGGTTGCTTCCACATAAGCTCCGGAGGAATTACGGATATAAACCTGATTTCCGTCGCTGTCCTTTAACTTCGTAGAAGTATCTTCTGCAGGGTTAGCAACTACCGTAACCACGCAGGTGGCAGTTTTCTTATTTCCTTTACTGTCGGTGTACGCCGCCGTGATTCTGGCAGTTCCCGTTGCCACTGCTGTGATTTTTCCGCTGCTATCTACCGTAGCCACGCTGGTATTATCGCTGGTCCAGGTAAATTCCGAAGCATTGGTTATTCTATTTCCGCCGGACATATATGCCGTTGCCGTAAGTGTTTCCGTACTTCCTCTGGTAATGGTAGTGGCCGCTTTATTTAACGAAACCGAAGATACCGTATTGGAAGTTACCGTTATGGTGCAGGTAGCACTCTTTGTATTTCCTCTGCTATCGGTGTAGGTAACCGTAATGGTGGCCGTACCTTCCGCTTTTGCAGTCACTTTTCCACTGTTATCTACCGTAGCCACACTGGTTTTATCGGAAGACCATACAAAGGAAGACGCCGTAGTCACCTTACTTCCATCTGACATCGTTGCATTGGCAGATAAGGTTAAAGTTTCATTTGCCGAAAGGGTAGCACTGGTCTTTGACAAGGTCACACTGCTTACCGTAACTGCTGCCGGTGCTTCCGTAACCGTAATCGTCACCGTAGCACTTCCGGTATATTTTTTGTTATTGGCCGAATCCAGCCAACTGTATTCTACTCTGATGGTGGCGGTACCCGGAGCCACTGCGGTTACTTTTCCGCTGCTATCTACCGTAGCCACACTGGTTTTGTCGGAAGACCAGGTATAAGTTCCTCCGCTTAGAGAATTTCCATCCGCTTTCGCCGAAGCAGAAAGAGTAAGCGTATTATTTACCGATACGCTTCCGCCTCCGGAAATCGTAATCGTTGCAGTAACTGCGGTAGGTTCTTCGTCATCATCGTCGTCATTATCGTCGTCTCCTCCGGTATTACCACCGCCTGTATTTCCGCTATCTGTATTCCCACTATCATTATTTCCGCTATTGGAATCGTCATCTGTGGTATCATCGTCCGTAGTATTGTCACTGACCGTATTGTCACTGGTGCTTCCGGATTGGGTCCGTACCAACGTCTGCATTTCCAAATAAAGTTCTAAATTATTACCTGCTGCCAACAATTCATTGGTTACTTCAATCACATTTCGTGCAGCATAACTGGGTTCCGGAATACTGCTCTTATCAATCTCCCGATATCCGTCCGAACCGTTCAAAGGGGTTCTTGTGGATTCCACCCATTCTACCGTATCGGTAAGCACCGGTGTGTTATCCAGTTCGGCTTCCTCTTCCGCATTGTTGATTGCGGTATCTTCCACCGTGGCATCCACTTCCGCTTCTGTCTTAATTTCCTGGGACACGTCGATTTCTTCATATACAATCTGGTCTTTTACCGTCACTACGTCTGCATAATCCAGGAAAGTATAGCCTTCCATCTCGGTAACAGTAACCTCGTAATCTCCCGGTTCCATATCATTTTCGTAAATGATACCGTCCAAATCTTCGTCTCTAAAGACAATCTCTTCCCCGGATTCGCTCACCAACACCACTTCAAACAAAAGGTCTGTCACCAGACGATTGTTGGCATGATTAATAAATTTAATCTTCAAATCCCGTTCCAGAGAGGTAAACGTCACTTCAATTTCACTAAGGACTGCCTCTTCCTCTTCTTCCTCTACCACATCGCTAATCGCTCCGGAATTGGCATTTGCCACGGCCATTAAGCCACTCTCGCCTGCAATACCGAGATTGGACAGACCATATCCCACATCGTAAAGGCTGGCAACCTGAGTATCCAGCGTTCTTGAACTGTTCCAAAACACCAAGGTTACAATGGCAAGAATCAGTACCGCCGCACCGGTACCTCCGATAATCCAGTCTCCTACGCTTCTGCTTTGTACAAATTCCTTTAGCATCGGCAAAAAGCCTTTTTTCCTTCTGCTGCGTTTCCTCGGTGAAGCAACCTTTTTCTCTTTCAACTCCTCTACATCGGTGAATTCCAGTTCTTCCTCATCTTCAAGGGCCTCTTCATCCATAAACTCGATATCGGATTCCTCTGCGAAATCGTCTTCGTAGTATTCTGCATCCGTTTCCTCTACGTACTCGCCTTCGTAGTATTCTGCGTCCGTTCCTTCTGCATACTCGTCTTCGTAGTATTCTGCGTCCGTTTCCTCTACGTACTCGTCTTCGTAGTATTCACCATCTTCCGCGTAATACTCCCCGTCGCAGCCTTCCTCTTCGTAATACTCGTCCTCGTAGTATTCCTCTTCGTATTCTGCGTCATATTCCATATCATTTGCCGGACTCTCCTCGTTTGTTACCAAAAGCAGGTCTTCTTCCATACCTCCTTCATAATACTCCTTAGAGTATCCGTCTGTTTCCATGTACGCATTTTCCTCCGGAACGCCTCCTTCCAGCACCTGCTGAATTTCTTCCCTGATGCGATCCGTAGAGTTTTTATCGTATATAACCGCTTTAAACTCTCCATTATTTTCTTTGGCACCAGCGCCTTCCACGGCATCGGTAATACCATTTAAAATAATGGTATCCACCGTCACTTCCCCTTGAAAAACCTCGCTGCCTTGCTTTTCTTCGTTTAACTGCGGTTCCGTTTCTTTCGTATTTGCTTTCTTTGTTTTCTCTGGTTTATCCTGTACGTTTACTTTGTTTTCTTCTGTGGGTATCTCCTCGGCATAATCTTCATCCGATTCGTAAATTGCTTCTTTTGTATTGTCCGAATTCTCTTTTGTATATTCCTCGTCCACCCTTGGTAATGCATCGGTAAAATCGAGGTCGATGATATCAAAATCCTTTTTCATCTATTCTGACCATACCCTTTCTTCCTTTTATCACAACGGACGTTTTTGCCATCCCTTCTCCGATGTTTTTTCCCTTCGTCCATTCTTACCCCACAATACCTATGCATTATAACATGTTACACCACAATATATCAAGGAAAATGGGGCATTTCTATGATTTACCAGTATCCTTTTCCAATTTTCCCATCCGCCTATGGCAAAGGATACTTTCCTGTGCTAAAATAAACCTATATTTATCAACGGACGAAACGGAATATTTATTGCATGAATTCAAAAAAAACAAGACTTGTTTCCATTTTTTTATTGCAAATAGCGGTGATTATATACACCTTTGCCGGGATTTTAGGAAAACTTGCTTCCGGGAAGGAGTTGTTTTCTGTTGACTTTTTTCTGCTCTATGGCGGGGAAATCCTGGTTTTAGGTATCTATGCAATTTTATGGCAACAGCTCATCTCCCGCTTCGATTTATCTGTCGCCTATGCCAATCGCAGTCTTTCTTTGTTTTGGACTTCTCTTTGGGCGATTTTTTTGTTTCATGAGCAGTTAACTCCGGCCAATCTTGCAGGAATATTGCTGGTTATCCTCGGTACCTTACTGATTAACTGTGAAGGAACCAAGAAAGGAGAGAAACATGAATCCTAGTTATCTTCTTCTCCTTCTTTCGGTATTGATTGCTTCCTTTGCCCAGCTATTGCTAAAACAGGGTGCCAATCGACATTATCCCACCTTCCTTTCCCAATACTTAAATCCCTATGTCATCGGAGGATATGGATTAACCTTTCTATCCCTTTTTTTGACTACGCTTTCCTACCGGGGATTGGAATACAAAACGGTTCCTCTAATAGAATCTTTGGGGTTTGTTTTTGTTTTGATTTTGACCAGAATCTTTTTTAAAGAAAAAATAAATTTCAAAAAAATAATGGGGACATGCATTATTTTGCTTGGTATTTTCATTTACTATTTGTAAACCGTGGCATAAACCACCAAATATGTGGTAAAATATGGTTAATATAACAATCTCACTTACAAGGAGGTTTTCAGATGAAAAAAGAAACCGAACAGCATTTTGATGATGCAGATTTGGAATTGGTAGATTTGGAAGAGGAACAAAAAATCCCCGAATCGGAGCCGGTCTCTTCGGAATACGAAGATGAGGAAGAATATGAGGAAGAGGAAGAAACCGGGAAAGGAGCAAAATTCATTCACATTGCCATGCTGAGTGTGATGGGTGTCATTATTGCACTGGTCGTTGTTATGATCGTCCGTTGGCAACGAGGTTCAGAATTTATTATCAATCAGGACTTGTTGGAAAACATGGAGGTGGAATCCGAAGACTTCCGCGTTGATTTCAACCCTACCGAAATTCCCGGATACGTGGATGACGGAGTGCAGAACATCGTAATTTTAGGAGACAGTTCTCTGTTCCACTGTACGGATGAAACCGGTATTGCCGCATTGATTGCCCAAAAGACCGGTGCCAACGTCACCGCAGTATCGCTCCCGGAATCCACCATTGCATTACAGGAGCCCTCTTATACACCGGAATATGCAGAAGACGCTTTCAATTTATACTATGTTGCCACTTCCATCTGTGGCGGTGAAATGGGGGATTATAACCTGATGTTTGCCGCTCTTGACAACATTGAAAACAATGGTGATTATTACAATTACTGGGATGCCATTCACAAAATTGATTTCGACAGTGTTGATACCTTAATTTTATCTTACGGTTTGGGCGATTATCTCGCAGCCCGTCCCTTGGTTGGTGACGAAGTATATAGCGAGCAGCTCTACGGTCTGGAAAACAGCGTGGCCGGAGCCTTAGATGATAGTATCGAAATGTTACAAAACCGCTTCCCTTATATGCAGATTATTGTTTCTTCTCCCAGCTTCTGTCTGGTTACCGACGAAGACGGAAACACCATCGGCGCGGATATGTATAACACCGGCAACGGTACTTTAGGGGACTACATCGTAAATATGAAATATGTTGCAATGCAGCAAAGTGTTGCTTTTGCAGACAATTATTTTAGTCCTTACTTTAATGCATCCAACTACGACGAATATCTTTCAGAGGACGGCAGATATCCCAATGCTGCCGGAAGAGAAATCATTGCTTCTCACATTGTTGAATTCATTTATCCCTTTGAATAACCACCGGATGCATTGCATCGAAAGAAAAATTCCTATTTTCACATAAAAATTGCCCCTGAAATACAGGGGCAATTTTTAAATTTCAAAGGCAACGCAAAGACAATTAAAGACTTTCCAACTCCTCATTTCTCTGCTCCCAATCCACGCCTTGATACTCATATACTTTATAGCGTCCGGTCTGGAATATTTCCGCAAACTCATGCTCCTCGGGAAGATTACGATATAACTTGTTCCCGTCAATAATAAGGTATCTGGTATAATTGTATTCGCATTTCTCTGCCAATGCGGCAAAATCAATTTCCAGAGAAGCCATCAGTTGATAAAACCCGGTGGTTCCTGACCAATTCTCGTCCAACATTTCCCTGCCGTAGGGCATACGCACCGTCACATCATACTGTCTGACAAACGCAAGCATTTCCGGCGGAAACGCCGCATAGACCGTATTTTCTTCGTATTCCTCCAAATAGTCCACAATTTCAATGACTTCCTGAGGGATTTGATACGGATTCGTTGCACGTGCCACCGTGGGGGATTCTGCATAAATAAATCTCCCTCCCAAAAGGAGTACCGCAAATGCCAACGCAATACCGGCAAACCGTTTTCGAGCCACAAGCATAGTTCCCACATAGGCAATCCCGATTCCCATAGGAAGCATCCACCACATACGCCAATAAGTGGATTCATCCACATACGCGGTATAAATTTGATAAATCGGTGGCAAACAAATGAAGAATACCAAACCGATACTTCCATACAGTAAAATGGTTCTTACACTACGATTCTTTTCTCGAAAAGCCACATAAAACAAACCCACAAAAAAGAGCATCATCATAATCCCGGTGCCGGTATATTGGGAATAAATTGCAAAAATTTCTTTCATTTTACCTCCCTTATCTATAACAACACATATAACAGCATGAAAAAGAAACACGGTATCATACTGAGTATTCCTACAAACAAGACCCACGGTCTCCTGTTTCGTATGGAAATCAAAAGGAAAAAGCCGGATTCCAAAATAACCAAAAGCAGCAATCCTAAACTGCTGGCCAAAGCCCCCAGTAAGTTTACCATGGTCAGCAAAATATACCAACCGCCCACATGGATGGTTTGATTCTTTCTTCCCTTTTCCGTTCTTTTACAAATCATAAACAATATATAAAATGCCATCGGCAATGCCACGTTGGCCAATAATGATTTCCCCTGCCAGGTCCTTGTCAGAAAAAAGGTTTCATTGGTATATATCGAAGACGCACCAAAGAGCTGGGCCAAAGAAATCAATACCATAAAAATAGAAATTTTTCCCCTTTCCTTCTCCCAAAATGCGGTTCCGATTCGATAAAAAACACAGTACGTCAGAGGAATCAACGCTAACGGAAGTCCCGTATGGGCAATCACTGTTGCATGTACCATGCTTTTTCTTGCCAAAAATGCAATGAACATAGAAAAAGGTGCCAATACATGCCGCGCATCCAAAGCCCCATCTGCTCCGGTATAAGGATTTTTTAGGTACATAGAATCCAACTCGTCTGCCATTACTGCATGGGTCACATAGTAAGCATCATCGCCATCCGGAGTCATATATACCACCGACATAATCAGCTGTCCCAATAACAAAACAGCAAAAAGCCCCCAGGTAATCCAGTCCTCTTTGCTGTTTGTTTTCCATAGATTGAAATCCATCCACTCATTTAAACTTTTTCGCAATAAGCCTACCGACGCAATGGTAATCCCTGTCACCGACAAAATCCCCATCAGAAGCGTATAAACCACTTCCAAATCCGAGAGCGATTTTTTCAGCAGAACTGCCGGCACTGCGCATAACTGAAAAACAGCCAGCATAAAACACCAGCCTGCAACAAATACCGTAGTTAACGAAATTTTCTTTTCCCTTAACAACACAGCCGGAACAATTCCGGCTGTGCAAGGTACCAATACCATCCAAATCACCAGGGACGACACGGTCTGTAACATCATCATTTGATCTAACCTCTACCGATACAATAATAAGTAATGCCGGCATCCTTCATGCCCTTCGGGTCATAGATATCCCTTCCGTCATAAACCTTAGGCGTTTTCATGCCTTCTGCAAACATTTCCGGCGTCACGTCTCTGCATTCCTGCCACTCGGTAAACACAAAACAGATATCTGCATCCGCAATGGCATCTGCGGCACAATTCACATAGGTAATGCTTCCCTTATCCTGTTTTCCTTCCGGAAATCTTTTCTTAAAATTCTCTGCTGCTACAGGGTCAAACGCATACACATTTGCACCCTCTGCCAAGAATTTCGGTACATTTTTCAAGGATGCCGCTTCACGCAAATCATCCGTTCCTGCCTTAAACGCAAGACCCAAAACTGCCACTTTCTTTCCGGCAAAATCTTCTTTGTTCTCTTTTGCTTTCGTATATAACCGAAGCTGTTGTAATTCATTTACTTCAATGGCAGCTGCTACCGTTTTTAATTCATATCCCAAATCCGCTGCAAGGGACTTTAATGCCTTGGTATCTTTCGGGAAGCAACTTCCTCCGTATCCGATTCCGGGATTCAAAAATCTTCTGCCGATTCTTTCATCGTAGCTCATTCCCTTCGCTACATCGATAATATCTGCGCCTACCAATTCGCATAAATTCGCCAGATCATTCATATAAGAAATTTTCAATGCCAGGAAATCATTGCTGGCATATTTAATCATTTCCGCACTTCTTCGATTTACCGACACAATGGGTACTCCCAGAGGTTCATATACTGCCATCATCGTCTTTTCTGCGCGTTCGGACTCAGTTCCGATAACACATCTGGCCGCATGAAGAGTATCCCGCACTGCCGTTCCCTGTGCCAAAAATTCCGGATTGGAAGCCACTTCAATGTGCACGGGATGCGCAAGATTTTCTCTTAAATAAGCTTCGATTTTATCATTGGTTCCGATGGGCACCGTTGATTTTACAACCACCAGACAATCACTGACTACAGACTGTGCAATTTGCTTTGCTACTGCAAAAACATATTCCAGATTTGCGCTGCCGTCCGGCATTTCCGGAGTACCGACACCGATAAAAATCACTTCTGCATTTTCATAAGCGGTCTTGTAATCTATGGTATAATTCAAACGACCTTCCTTATGATTCTTCTGCATCAATTCTTCCAAACCGATTTCATAAATCGGAGAAACTCCGCTTTTCATCAATTCAATTTTTGCTTCATCCACATCCACGCAGGTAACCTGGTGACCCACTTCCGCAAGGCACGTACCCGTTACCAAACCTACATATCCTGTTCCTGCTACTGCTATACGCATCACTTTATCCTCCGGGTAATTATTATCTTCACAATTACAAGTATTGTTCCCGATTGCAGATTTTTAAATTCTCTACAATCTTCTTAATATCAGTTGTACAATTTTTCGCACAAATCAGTGTGGCATCCTCCGTATCCACAATGACCAAATCCTGAATTCCGATGGCCGCAATCAACTTGTCTGAGCCTTCAATAATGCAATTCTTTACATTCACGGTCATGGCATTTCCTTCAATCACATTGCCGGAATCATTGAGCGGTTTCATTCGTTCTACCGAAAGCCAGGAACCCACATCGTCCCAGCCAAACGTTCCCGGAAGAACGTAAATGTTATCCTCTTTCTCCAAAATACCGTAATCAATGGATTCCGAAGGGATGGAATCAAACACACCGTTTAAAACCGCTTCTTCGTCTTCCGTTCCGATTGCACTTTCGATTCTTAAGAGTCCTTCGTATATCTTCGGCAAATGTTTTTCCATGGAATTTAAAATGGTAGAAGTTTTCCAAAGAAACATTCCGGAATTCCACATATATTCTTCCGATTCCAGATACATCTTTGCTTTTGCACTATCCGGCTTTTCCACAAAACAATCTACCGCAAAAGCTCTTCCTTTTATCTTTTCCGGATTGAACTTAATATATCCGTATCCGGTTTCCGGTGCGGTAGGCGTAATTCCCAAAGTCACCAAGTTGGAACCTTCCTTGGCCACCTCAATGGCATCCTGCAATACGTTCAAAAACATACCCTTATATTTGATCTGGTGGTCACTGGGTAACACCAGCATAACCGCATCTTCGTATTTTTTTCGAATATGAATGGCACCAAGACCGATACAAGGAGCTGTATTTCGACCAATCGGCTCGCACAAAATATTTTCCTCCGGAAGCTCCGGCAACTGCTCCTGCACTAATTTTTTATAAAACTTGTTCGTTGCAATAAATATATCTTCCATGGCTACCAGGGGAAGAATACGATCCACCGTCTGCTGAATCATGGTTCTTCCGTCGCCGGTAAGGCACAAAAACTGTTTCGGATTATTTTTTCTGCTTCTTGGCCAAAACCGTTCTCCCTTTCCTCCGGCCATAATAAGAGCTGTAACTTTCATATTTTTCCTCCTTAGAGTTCTCCCCATAGTAATTTACCTATAATCTCATGTATTATACCACTGTTCCTATTTAACTGTCAAAAAAACCTCTTTTACGCAAAAATTCTTTTTCATATGACCCTATCATTTCTCAATCTTTTAGGTTTTCTCCGGTTTCTGTTTGTGGTATAATTGCCTTTAGATATTTGATTTACATTTCGATATTACTACATCAAGCATAGTTCTGATAATACAATTATGAAAAGGAGACCAAGTTATGATTTCTATCGTTATACCTACTTACAACGAAAAAGATAACATTTTACCTTTACTATCCCGTATCCACGGTGCACTACCGGGCATTCCCCATGAAGTCGTTTTTGTGGATGACAGTAAGGATGATACGCCGGAAGTAATTGCCAAAGCCGCAGAGACTGATCCTACGGTAGTCCTTCACCACCGCACCAACGAAAAAGGGCTGGCTACGGCAGTCGTAAAAGGTTTCTCCTTAGCAAAAGGGGATTATGTTGCCGTAATGGATGCCGACCTTCAGCATCCCCCCGAGGTACTGCTGGATATGTATGCAGCCATGCTGGCCAAAGCGGACATGGCCATTCCCAGTCGTTTTATTCCCGGCGGAAGCGATGGAGGCCTGAACCTTTGGAGAAAATTTGTTTCCGGTACAGCCCGTTATATCGGAAAGATTCTCCTTCCCAGCTTACGTAAGATTACCGATCCTACCAGCGGACTTTTTATGATACGGCGGGAATTATTAAAAGATGTCACCTTAAATCCCATCGGTTGGAAAATCATGGTGGAAGTCATTGCCATGTGTCCCGTAAAAAATGTTTTGGAAACTCCCTATGTCTTCCACGATCGTGAAGCCGGGGAATCCAAGCTTTCCACAAAGGTTACTTTGCAATATTTAAAACAGGTATTCCATTTGATGAAGCATGCCAATAACAAAGGGAAAGGAATGCGTGTCATCCGCTGGAGTCCGGAAAAACTCGCAGAGAAAAAAGAGGCGCTAAGTAAAACAAAATAGTCGCAACCTATTAAAACATTTACAACATTTGTTTTCAAACAATAACGCAACAATTCAAAAATCTCCAAAAGAAGCAATGATAAAAGCTCTTTTGGAGATTTCTTATTTCCTTTTATTTCTCGTCAATACCACTTTCCAAGGGCATACCCTTTACCCTTTAATCCACTGTGCCCATTTTTTCCGATAATCCTCTGGGCTCATCTTTTCCTGTTCGTCAAACAGCTTTCGGAATTCTTCCATATTTTCCAAGCCGGAATCTGCCGCCACTTCTTCTATAGGTTTAATGGTAAAGCGAAGTAATTCTTTTGCTTTGTTAAACTTTCGATTCACGATATAATCCGCCAAGGAAATACCGTATTTTTTCTGAAATGCTTTGTTTAACTGTTCTTCTTCCACCCCGTACTGCTTTGCCAATTCCTTGGCTAAATCAGGCGTTCCGAAGCTGTCATTAATGGTTTCTCTTATAGTCTCAAAATCAGCCCCGGTAAGAGTTCCCTCTTCTTCGTTCGTAAGCTCGGCATCCTTCCTTACTTCTTTCAGACATTTTACCAAAAGACCGGAAAGCAAATAGGAAGATTCAATCTCTCCCATCACATTTTTTTGATTTTGCAAAGCCATCAATTCTTTTAATACACTTTCGTATTCCGGCAGTTCCTTCCCCAGTACGACCACCGGGCTTTGCTTATTTCCTTCCCAAAACAAAGGATAACAAGCCTTCACCTCTTGCCCGTCAAAATGCACCCAGCGAATTCTCCAAGGATTCGTTTCACTGCTTTGATGCTCATAATATTTTCGGCAATCCAAAAATACCCCATCGCCTGCTTTTACCGAATACGACTGTCCGGCAGTAGATACCGTTCCTTCTCCTTCCAATACCAAAAAGAACAAAAAGGATTCCAAATTCTCTCTGGCACAAATATGGGAT
>JAZNKK010000083.1:0-29247 GCA_045578545.1 Lachnospiraceae bacterium | reverse complement strand
ATTTGATTATGAAGCATTTGATAGGATAGATAGTGGTGAAAAATATGTTAATCCAAAACATTTCTCGGTAACCGATTTCGTTACTTTGTTGTGAAAACAGTTATTATCTGACTTATTGGACAAACTGTGTGGATAAAACCGCGGTAATCCTTGGGATAATTAGGGTAGAGCGGTTTTTCCTTTGGGAATAGTTTTATCTAAATGACCATGGATCTTTGTATGGGATTTTGCTATATCGGCTGAATCTATGATATAATAGCAACGGAATATGAGTAAATGAGGAAAAAAAGTGAAGAAAAACACGGATTTATATAAAAAACTATTTAGCGTGGTGACTCCCATTGCGTTTCAATATTTGATGTCTTCTTTGGTATCAGCCAGCGATGCGTTTATGTTGGGATTTCTGACCCAGGAGTCGTTATCGGCATCGTCTTTGGCCGGAAGGGTGGCGTTCGTATTCAGTTTGTTTTACGGTGCTTTTGTGTTTGGCTGTAATGTTTTGGCGGCGCAATATTGGGGCAAAGGAGACAAAGATACGACGGAGGAAGTATTGGCCATTACTATGCGGTATGCTTTGTTGGTTGGATTGGTTTTCACATTGGCGACAGCCACTATTCCGGAGAAAATCATGTGGATATTTACAAAAGATGTGCTACTGATACAACTTGGCGGAGAGTATCTTCGCGTAGTTTCCCTCTCCTTTTTGCTGACGGGATTTTCACAGGTGTATTTTGGAATTATGAAGGTGTGTGACAGGGCGAAGCTAAGCTCGTTAATCGGCTCTCTCGCGGTAGTGGTAAACATTATTTTAAATGCATTGCTCATCTTTGGGATTGGCGTTTTCCCGGAAATGGGAATTGCAGGCGCGGCACTTGCAACCGTGCTGGCAAGGGTATTTGAATGCATCTGCGTCTTGGTGGTAGTAGGCAAAAAGATGTGTCCGCCACTTAAAATGAAATTGCTGTTTTGCTTTAAGAATAACGAAATACACAAGGATTATTGGCGTTATACCACGCCTCTTTTAATCAATCAGCTTGGTTGGGGCGGTGGTGTCACCATGTATTCCGTGATTATGGGGCATCTTGGAAACGATGCCACAGCGGCAAATTCTCTTGCAGATATTGTACGAAGTATGATTGCCAGTTTGTGCTGGGGTATTGCCGCCGGTGTGGGTATTATCCTTGGAGGAATGCTGGGAAGAGGCGAACTGGAGCAGGCCCAAAAGGCAGGGGGAAGCTTTGTGCGCTTTTCCATTTGGATTGGGATTGGTTCCGGACTGGTGATTTTAGCGTTGACCCCTCTTGTGCTACATGTGATTGAGCTTGCGCCGCAGGCAGAATATTATCTGAAATATATGATGTATCTTGCATCCTACTATATCATCGGTAATTCGTTAAATTCAACGATTATTTCCGGAATTTTTCCGGCGGGTGGTGACACTAAATTTGGCATGATTTGTGATGTCATAACTCTTTGGTGCGTGGTAGTACCGCTTGGTCTTTTGGCGGCTTTTGTTTGGAAATTGCCGGTTCTTGCCGTGGCGTTTATCCTCACCTTGGATGAATTTGTAAAGATTCCTGCCGTCTATATTCATTACAAAAAATATGCTTGGGTAAAAAATATTACAAAAGAGTCAAAGGAAAACACCATTTGATAGAATGGTTTTTGCAAAATATTGACCTTGGGAAAGGGAATGCTTATGAGTGGTTCAAAAGATAAGAGAATAAAAAAATTAAAGAGAAAGAGAATCTGGCCTTCCGTACTGGGTTTATTTTTCATTTTTATTTTGGTTGCCTTTTTGACGGTGGCTATTGTGGGTTCCTCTTTTATGGATGTAGTAAACCGTAAATTTAGCCAAAGCTATGAACAATCTGCGCAAATTGCCACGCTGTATGCGGACTATGATGAGGCAAGGGCGGGTGATATTAATAAGTCGGTTACAGCTTATTTAAATCTTTCGCAAGATGTGGAAGCGGTAAGTGTTTTGGATGCTGCAGATGCTGTGATTTGGGCAAGCGGTGATTTGACTCCGAATATGGATGTGGCAGAGGAAGTAGGCGTATTACATCACAATCAGGATAACGATTTAAAAATTGTTTTGGCAGAAGGGCAGGAGCAGATTTTTTCAGTGGAAGGCGGAGAAATCGTCTTTCAAAATGATTTTCTGAAAAGCATTAATTTTTTGGAAGCTTTTAACGGCATTCAATATTTTACGACAGAAAACATTTCCGTTATCGAAATGCAGATTTGGTTTGTTATACCGGTGAATGATTTGCAAATTTGTGTGTTAAATCATATTCACGTATATGATTATGATTTATTTATGCTGGCGCTGTTTGTAGTTTTAATACTTGTACTGATCAGCGTTTTTATGCTGTACTATATTATTTCCTTTATCAGTGTCATTATGAGCATCCGTACAACCACGAAGATTATTTATACGGATATGGTTACCGGCGGTGATAACTGGCTTCATTTTGTGAAAAAAGGGACGACGCTTTTAAAACGTAATCGGAATCAAAAAAATAAATATGCCATGGTACACTTAAAAATGCGAAAATACAGAAGTTTTTGCACTTGTTTTGGTGTCAAAGAGGGGGAAGATTTGATTGAAAAATTTTATCTTGCCTTAAAAAAACGGATTAAGAGAAACGAAACCATGGCCCATCGTGAAAATGCGGAATTTGGTGTTTTGATTACTTATACGGACCAACAGCAGTTAACCAATCGGATTGCGGAAATCAAAAGAATTTTGGATGCAGTTCTTCCGAATATGAGGCTCTACTTTGGGGTGGGGGTTTGTTTGATTGAGCCGGGACAACGTGACGTGGAACAACTTTATAACAACGCGCTGTTGGCATCGGAAATGCAGGGAGAAGAAGCCGGAGAGGGCATGGCCTTTTTCAATATTGAGATGAATAAGCAAAGACTTTGGGAACGCAAAGTGGAAGACGATATGGAACGGGCATTGCAAAATAAGGAATTTAAGATTTATTTACAGCCGAAAATCAACACCACGGAGGAAAAGTTGGCGGGAGCAGAGGCATTGGTTCGTTGGCTTCATCCCACGGAAGGTTTTATTCCGCCCAATAAATTTATCTCTATTTTTGAACAGAACGGCTTTATTTTAAAATTAGATGATTACATGTTGGAAGAAGTTGCAGCGCAGCAGGCAGATTGGATTGCCAAAGGACGCAGAATTGTTCCGATTTCCGTAAATATTTCCAGAGCGCATTTTACCAGAGAAGATTTGGCGGAGCATATTTGCCGGATTGTGGATAAATATCAGGTTCCGCATGATGTGATTGAATTGGAACTTACGGAAAGTGCTTTCTTTGATGACAAACAGGTGTTGTTAAACACAGTAAAAAAATTAAAGAACAATGGTTTTATTGTTTCTATGGATGACTTTGGAGCCGGGTATTCGTCTCTTAACTCTTTAAAGGAATTACAGATTGATGTATTGAAAATTGATGCGGATTTCTTCCGGGGAGTGGATTCCGTGGAACGAGGAATGCTCATTGTATCGGAAGTGATTGATTTGGCAAAAAAGCTGAATATGAAGATTGTGGCAGAAGGAATTGAAAGCAGAGAACAGGTAGATTTCCTGACAGAGCAGGAGTGCGATTTGATTCAAGGGTATTTCTTTGCCAAGCCGATGCCCATTGAAGAGTTTGTGGAAAAATATAAAGAGGATTGATGCGTGAGGAAATGAAGAAATCGGACACAAAAAAAGTCAGAGAACAGGTGAGGGAAGCGTTGTTTTCCATGCAGGATGAGGCTTACGGCGATTTTCACAGTCGCCTTATGCCTACCGTGGAACGGGAAAGAGTAATCGGAGTTCGAACGCCGATGCTTCGAAAATATGCGAAAGAATTCGGAAAAACGAAGGAAGCATTCTGTTTTTTGGAGGATTTGCCTCATTTTTATTACGAGGAAAACAATGTGCACGGTTTTCTGATAGAGCAAATAAAGGATTATGAGGAATGTATTAATGCATTGGAGACATTTCTTCCTTGCGTGGATAACTGGGCTACCTGCGATATGATGTCGCCCAAAATATTACAAAAGAACAAGCCTCATTTGGAGAAAAAAGCAAAGGAATGGCTAAAATCGCCCCATCCTTATATGGTGCGTTACGGTATCGGAGTGTTTATGAAATATTTTCTGGAAGAAGACTTTAAGCCGGAACATTTGGAATGGATTTTAGCGCTCCACAGGGAAGAATATTATATTAAAATGATGGTTTCCTGGTATTTTGCGACAGCACTGGCAAAGCAATATGAGGCGACGATACCTTATATCGAAGGGCATGTTTTGGAGGAATGGATTCATAAGAAAACCATTCAAAAAGCAGTGGAAAGCTATCGTATTACGAAAGAACAGAAAGAATATCTGAGGAGATTTCGTTCATGAGTTTAACCAAGTTGTTTTGTGACGATTGGGAGTTTTGTCTTAATGAAATAGAAACGGAATATGAAAGTGCGACAGGCTGGAAACGGGTGGATATCCCCCATGACTGGCTGATTTATGATGTGAATCACTTATACGAGACCGGAACCGGCTGGTATCGGAAATACTTTGACTTTAACCCAAAGGAGGAAAGGAAGTATGCGCTTTCCTTTGACGGTGTCTATATGGACTGTAAAGTCTATGTAAATAAAGTCTTGGTGGGAGAATGGAAATACGGTTATTCCGCCTTTGAATTTGATATCACCGATGCGCTCTTACCGGGAGAAAATTTGGTGGCGGTAAGAGTGGATTATCGTTCGCCTAATTCCAGATGGTATTCCGGTGCAGGAATTTACCGGAAAGTTTGGTTGAAAGAATATGAAAACAATCATATTTGTCCGAATGGAATCTATGTTTCGACAAAGATAGACGGAACTGTGAAGGTTTCGGCGGAAGTTACCGGTCCGGTTTTTGAAGCGCCAACGAAGGCCTTTTTCTATGAGGAAAACAGAAGTGTCCGATTTTTGGTTTATTTCAAAGACAATTTGGTGGCGGAAAAAGAAACGACATTGAGGCAGGGAGAAAATACAACGGTTTTTGAAGAAACGCTTCAGGTGGAGAATCCGGTTCTTTGGTCGCCGGAACAACCGATGAGGTATCGTTTGATTACCGAACTTACGATAGGCGGCAGGGTGGTTGATCGGGAAGAGATAACGTTTGGATTTCGAAAGATTGTATTTACCGCAGACCAAGGTTTTTATTTAAATGACAAACCGTTAAAGCTTCACGGCGCCTGTGAACATCACGATCTTGGCGCTTTAGGTGCGGCAATGAACATTCATGCCCTCCGAAGAAAATTTGAAACCCTGCGAAAGATGGGGATTAATGCTTTCCGAACCAGCCATAACATGCCGGCAAGGGAATTTATGGATTTGGCGGACGAAATGGGCTTTTTGGTTATTTCCGAGGGCTTTGACATGTGGGAATTATCCAAGACAGAGTATGATTATGCAAGATTCTTTCCGGAATGGATAAGTAAGGATGTGGCATCCTGGGTTCGAAGAGACCGGAATCATCCTTCTTTGATTGCCTGGAGTATCGGAAATGAAATCTACGATACTCATGCAAGCAAACGGGGACAGGAAGTGACAAAGCTTTTGGTGGATTTGGTGAGACAGCAGGATCCCTTAGAAAACGGCTACGTTACCCTTGGCTCTAATTATATGGAGTGGGAAAATGCAAAGGGATGTGCAGATATCGTTAAATTAGCCGGATATAATTACGGGGAGCGTCTTTATAAGCAGCACCACGAAGAACATCCGGATTGGATGATCTACGGAAGTGAGACATCATCGGTTATTCAAAGCCGGGGGATTTATCATTTCCCCCTTTCCCAATCTGTTTTGGCAGATGATGATGAGCAATGTTCGGCGCTGGGAAACAGTGCTACGGGTTGGGCGGCCAAAAATACGGAAGCCTGTATCATACCGGATAGAGATGCGGCGTATTGCGCCGGACAATTTATTTGGACCGGTTTTGATTACATCGGAGAATCCACGCCCTACGATACGAAAAACAGTTATTTTGGGCAATACGATACCGCCGGTTTTGCCAAAGACAGTGCTTACATCTTTCGGGCGGAATGGACCGATTACAAAGTTTCGCCCTTTGTTCATGTGTATCCTTATTGGGATTTTTCCATGGGCCAGCCCATTGATGTAAGGGTGACTTCCAATGCGCCCAAGCTTGCGCTATATTTAAACGGCAAATTGGTGGCAGAAAAGGAAATCGACCATAAACACGGAACGGAACTGACCCTGGATACGATTTTAGCCTATGAACCGGGAGAATTAACGGCGATTGCCTACGACGAAGAAGGCAAGGAAATCGCAAGGGATAGTCAAAAATCCTTTGCAGATACGGCTTATTTTCACGTGGAAGCAGAGAAAAACGATATCATGGCAGATGGAGAGGACCTTGCTTTTGTAACCATAGAAGCAAGGGATACGGATGGAAATGTCGTAGCAAATGCAAATAACCGGGTGGAGGTTAAGGTGACCGGTGCCGGCCGTTTGATTGGACTAGATAACGGGGATTCCACGGATTATGACCAGTATAAAGGGACTTCAAAACGTCTTTTTTCCGGAAAGTTACTGGCAATTGTCGGAGCAAAGGATACCCCGGGAGAAATTGTGGTGGAGATTTCCTCTCCCGGCATAGAAACGCAGCGCCTGGTACTGTGCGCAAAAGAGACGGACAACGTAATCTTACATCCGGAAACGGAAAATGTTTGGGCGGAAACGGAAGCCGAGTTTCGAAATGAGGATATTCCGGTGCGCAAAATTGAATTTGTAGCCCCGGAGAACACCTTTACACCGGAAAATAAGGAAATGGAAATCGGCATCAAAGTTTATCCGGAAAATGCGACGTACCAAGACAAAATTGAGTTTCGCGTAACGACCGTACTGGGGATTGAAAGTAATTTGGCGGAAATTGTCCAAAAAGAAAAGGGTAAAATCCTTCTTCGTTGTCACGGGGACGGAGAATTTTATCTTAGAGCACTTTGTAAAAACGGTACCAAGCGTTATCATATTTTATCGGTTTATCCCTTTCAGGGGGAAGGTCTTGGCTGTGCTTATTTTAATCCCTATGAGTTTGTGGCAGGCGGCCTTTTTGATGTGTCGAATGAGCGTGCGGGAAACGGAATTGAAAGAGGCGCCGGATTTTTAGGTGGTGATGCGTGGTTTGGATTTACCGGTGTGGATTTTGGGGAAGTGGGAAGTGATGAAATATATCTTCCGATTTATGCCAATCATTTAGAACCGGTACAGCTTAGTATTTATGACGGATTACCGACAGAGGGCGGCGAACTGCTTGGAAGTTATACTTATCATAAAACGCCGAAGTGGCTGACTTATCAGCCGGAGACGTATCGGTTAAATAAAACATTAACAGGGATTCATACCCTTGTGTTTGCTTCGCAGCAGGCGTATCACATCAAAGGCTTTTCTTTTCTCAAAAAGCAACGGGAATTTGCTTATATCAATGCAGCAGAAGCAAAGCATATCTATGGCGACAAGTACCGTGTGCAGGAAAAAGAAGTGCTTGGAATCGGAAATAATGTGGTGCTTTCTTTTGGGGAGTTTGATTTTACAAAGAAGAATGCAGAAAAACTTGTGCTTTGCGGCAGGTCAAAACTGCCCAAAAACAGCATACATTTGCTTTTGGAAGGCGAAAACGAGAGAAGAATTTTGCTGGAATTTGCGGGAGCAGAGGAATACACGGAAAGAGAATTTACCTTCGGAAATTTGCAGGGAAAATATAAGATTTCTTTTGTGTTCCTGCCGGGAAGTGAATTTGACTTTAAAGGTTTTCAATTTATAAATGACAAGAAGTAGAAACAGGAGGAGAAAAAGATGCCCGGAATAGGTACCATGATCAATGTGGGAGCCATTGTGCTGGGAGGACTTATCGGAATTTTTTTCGGGAAATGGTTGAAAAAGAGATTTCAGGATATTCTTACTATGTCCTGCGGAATCTGTGTGATTTTTATCGGAATTGCAGGTGTGATGGAGAAAATGCTGGTGGTGGCAGACGGTAGTCTTTCCTCCGGCGGAACACTGATGCTGATCGGAAGTATAACGATTGGTTCCCTCCTTGGTGAGTGGTGGAATCTGGAAGAGAAGATGGAGCGGTTTGGAGAATGGTTAAAGCAAAAAACCGGAAACAGCAAAGACAAAAGTTTTGTGGAAGCTTTTGTAACAGCTTCCCTTACCGTATGTATCGGAGCCATGGCCATTGTGGGAGCCATTGAAGACGGAATTGCCGGAGATCCTACCATTTTGATTACCAAAGCAATCTTAGACCTTGTGATTATTGCGGTGATGGCTGCCTCTTTGGGAAAAGGATGTATCTTTTCCGCCATTCCGGTGGGAATTTTACAAGGCGGCGTAACCGTTTTAGCCCAGGCAATGAAGTCCCTTATGACAGAGGAAGCACTTTCAAATCTATCCTTTGTGGGTTCTGTGCTGATTTGGTGTGTGGGCATAAATTTGGTGTGGGGAAAGAAGATTAAAGTAGCCAATATGCTGCCCTCCATTTTGGTTGCGGTTTTGTGGGCACTGATTCCGGTATTGTTTTAAAAGGTATATTGCAGTTTAGAGAAAACTTTTGGCGACAGCAGAAAATCATCCGGAATAGTATATCCATAATTCTATGGTGAAAATGATAAAGATAAAAATAACAAATAGAGCATCGAGACAATAGCAAAAAAATCAAAGCGATGAATATGAAAAAAGCAAATCAAAACACAGAAAAACCTAAGACAGAAGGAGCTAAGACAGAAGAATCTAAGATAAAAGCAGCGAAGGGAAACCGCAAAAAAAAGTGGCTTCTTTGGCTGGGAGGACTTCTTTTTCTGTTCTTTTTTCTGTGGTTTCAAAACGATTATCTCACCGTAAGTGAGTATGTTTATGTAAATGAAGATTTACCGGAAGAATTTGCCGGTTTTCGTATGGTTCAGATTTCGGATTTGCACAACAAACAATATTGGTACTATCCTTCCTATCTTACACAAAAAGTGGAAGAATTGCGGCCGGATTGTATTGTACTCACCGGGGATTTGGTAGATGGAAACAGAACCAATACGGAGGCAGCGGTGGAAACGGCTTCTTCCATGGTGCAAATTGCCCCGACCTATTACATCACCGGGAACCATGAGTTCTGGCTTACGGATGAGGAAAGAGAATCGTTAATAAAGCAATTGGAAGCGGTAGGAGTGGTCTGCTTGGATAATTCCCATGTTTTTGTTACAAGAGGAGAGGTCTCCCTTAGCCTTTTGGGGCTTGGAGACCAGAATTTGACAGACGGAACACTGCACCGAATCATGGAGGAAAATGAATGTGCAAAGATAACCGTACTTTTGGCTCATGAACCGCAGTATCTATCCGTATATGCAAGAGAAGGTGTAGATTTGGTTTTTAGCGGACATGCCCATGGGGGTCAGTTTCGATTGCCGTTGCTTGGCGGTTTGGTTGCACCGGATCAGGGATTCTTTCCGGAATATACGGAAGGAATGCATACGGAAGAGGGTACTTTCATGGTTATCAGCCGAGGAATCGGTAACAGTGTGATTCCGTTTCGGCTATTTAATTTACCGGAGATAGTTTGCGTTACCTTTGAGAGAGAATAAGCTTTGGGTTCTGTTTTAGATGGGAAATCGCTTTTTGCACAGAACGAAATGCTTTTGGAAAGCAAAGGATAGAGAAGTATATGCGGCTATTGTTTGGTAAGGATGATAAGAAAAAGAAACAGAAGAAAGAATAAGAATATGTGAAAAAGGAGGAAGAAAAATTTGCATTCACCGTTGGAAATTGCAAGAAATTATGTGGAGGTAGGAATACACAAGACGCATCTTTCGGCGTTTAAGATGGTAATTCTGGGGATTTTTGCCGGAATGTTTATTGGTTTTGCCGGTATTGCTTCCACAACCGCGGCAAGTACCATAGAGGTGCTTTCCGTTGCCAAATTGGTAGGTGCCATCGTGTTTCCTGCCGGAATGGCGATGGTCTTAATTGCCGGTAGCGAATTATTTACCGGGAATACCCTGATTATTATTGCTGCATTAGAAAAAAAGGTTACGATTGGGAAGATGCTGAAAAACTGGTTTTTTGTATTCTTAGGGAACTTTATTGGTGCTGCACTGGTAGCGGTGTTGGTGGTTTACGGCGGTACACCGAAACTCTTTGACGGTCATTTGGCGCAGGCGATTGTAAATGCCGGTAGTGCAAGAACGGATTTGGGAATTATGGAAGCGTTTATTCGGGGGATTTTGTGTAACGTATTGGTATGCATTGCTATTTGGATGTCCTTTGCTTCCAAAAGTGTGTCCGGTAAGTTGTTAACCAGCTTTTGGCCGGTGATGATATTTGTGCTCTGCGGTTTTGAACACAGCGTGGCGGATATGTACTTTGGCATTTCGGCACTGCTTACTTCAAAAGAATATGGAATTGTGGCAGAAAGCCTTACCTGGAGCAACTTTTTAATTCGAAATTTACTTCCGGTTTCTTTAGGAAATATCCTGGGCGGTGCCGGCATTGTTGGCTTCGGATATTGGCTCATGTATCTGCATCAGACACCGCTTACCCATTCCACGGTGGAAGCAGAGCAGGAAGAAATCGATATTGCGGAAGAGTACTAATTGGGGAAGAAGTACACTAAGTCGGTATAAGGACATTAAGATAGCACAACCAATGTAAACGTAATAAGTCAGCGCAAGTGCAGTAATTTAATATTTAGTACTTTAGTACGAAGCCACTGAATTTAACAGAAATATTGAATTCTAACAGAAAAAGAAAGAATGAAAAAAGGAGAAGAAAGATGATTTTTGAAGTCAGACAAACAAATTCGGGATTTAATAACAATACGTTTCAAATTATTGAGGGAGATCAGCTTCGTTTTACGGCTTCTGCGCATTTTGAAGGTATTATCGGTAAAATGTTAATGTACAACCCGGCAGGGGAAAAGCTTTTTGAAACGTCTTATGATTTGCTGGAAAACATTTCGGAAAGTGCCATTCCGTATAAATTTTTGTTTACCGGGCAGCAAAAATTCGGACAGTATAAAATTATGAATAATTTCGACCAGCAGCTGGGATGTTTTTATTCGGAGAAAAACGGGTTGTTAGCGAAAAAAACAATCTTAGAGTGTGGTGGCACGGTGATGGAGGCGTACCGAAGAAGCATCGGCACCAAAGAGGTAATTTCCCTTTACATCAACGATGCACAGATTGGACAGATTTCCCGCTCTAACATTACCGTAAACAACAGAGATTGCTATTTGTTACATATTTTGCCCGGATACGAATCCTGGATGATGCTGTTATCCTTCTTTGTTATATATTTTGATTTCCGTTATCACAATAATAACGGAGAGGTTGTGATCGGGAAAAAGGTGCAAATGGTATATACATATGACAAAAACAACGATAAGTATGATCCGGATTTTGTCAGACTTCATTTCGGACAGGAAGAGGAGGACCGGATTAACGGAAGCGGACCGGGGAGTATCCGTCCGGAGGGGAACGGCATGGGGATGTCCATGAAGACCTTTTGGATTATTTTTGGGGTCGGCTGGGGTGTGGCTTTGTTAGCTGCAGCGATTATTTTGCTGGTGATTTTCCTGTAAATTTATGAGTTTTCTTTTACTTGAAGTGAAAAAACGAACATGGTATGATAGAGAAAGCGATTGTGTCTTAGGGGAGAGGGATGGAGAACAAAGCATTAAGAAAGGACCAATTGTAAAAATGACTTACGAAGAAATTGTAAACAAAGTACGAAAAATATTTAAGGATAGTGATGTGAGTGATATCAAAGAACATTACGCATTCCAGTTTAATATTGAAGGAGAAGGAGAAGGCGCATTTTACATTGAAGTAAAAGAAGGACAGCTTTATATTGAGCCGTATGAGTATTACGACAGAGACTCCATTTTCCAGATGAAAGCGGATGTACTTTTTAAAATTATATCAGGTAAGTTAGACCCGGTATTGGCATTTACCACAGGAAAGCTGAAAGTGGATGGCGATCTGGGGAAAGCATTGAAATTAAAAGAATTCATCTAAGGATGAGATGATTTGGAACAGGAAGTTGAAAAGTATGAGTTTGATTAAAATTTTAGCCGGCGTAGTGATTGCCGGTGGTGCATTGGTGGCAGGTTCCTACGGGATTTCCAATTATTTTTATAATCGGACCATGGTACGCTCGAATGCCAAAAGAGAGAAAACCCAGAAGATGTCAGGAACAAACTGGGATACGTACATTCCCCACATTCGGGAATGCAAAGCAAAACTGGCAGAGTGCCCACAGGAGGATTGGTACATAACATCCAAGGACGGATTGAAGCTTCATGCAACCTATTTTCCCACGGAGCAGGCATTGGCAACAAATCCCCCGAAGATCGTGATTTGTTTTCATGGCTATACCAGTGAGGGATTAAACGATTATTCTACGTTGGCATTGTTTTATAAGAAGCATGGATTTCATCTGCTTCTTGTGGATGAAAGAGCCCACGGAAAGAGCGAAGGAAAATACATTGGTTTTGGCTGCTTGGATCGACATGACGCAAAGCTTTGGATTGAAAAAGCCATCGATGTATTGGGAGAAGATTGCAAAATCCTTTTACATGGGGATTCCATGGGCGGCGCAACCGTTTTAATGACTACGGGATTAGAACTTCCGGAGCAGGTGAAAGCTGCGGTTTCGGACTGTGCATTTACCTCTGCCTGGGAAGTGTTTGCTTCGGTATTAAAAAATCAATATCATATGAGTCCATTTCCGACGCTTCAGCTTGCGAATAAAAAGGTAAAGAAGAATGCCGGTTATGAACTAGACGAATGTAATGCCAGAGAGGAAGTGGCAAAGGCAAAGATTCCTATTTTGTTTTTGCATGGCGATGAGGATTCTTTTGTACCCTGTTCTATGGGAAAAGAACTGTACGAAGCCTGTAACACGGAAAAGAAGCTGGTGATTATTGAAGGCGCAGGGCATGTAGAGTCCTGTTACAAAGATGCGAAGCTTTACGAAGGCTCCATTGAAGAATTTATTTTCCCGATTATGGACCGATAGGAAACGGCGGATTGCCCCCTATTTTGGGAAACGAAATGTGATAAAACAGTATAATAAACTGCGAAAAGCGGAAACGGAGGTTTTATGAAAACCAGAAAAGGAAGTAAAGTATATCCATTAACTGCAGCACAGAAGTTGCATTACTACAGCATGAAGTATTGTCCCAAGAAGCAGGTGTTAAACATTGGCTCCGGACTTACCATTCAGGTAGAACTTCAGTGGGATTTGCTGGAAAAATGCATTAAAGAAGCCATCGGCAGATGCGAAGCGATGCGGGTTCAATTTGCAGAAGACAAGGACGGAAATGTTTATCAGTATGTGGCAAAAGAAGTTGTGGAAAAAATAGAACATTTTGATTTTTCCCATTGGGAGGAAAAAGATGCCCATGATAAAATGACAGAATGGACCAGCACACCGTTTGAACTTTATGATACACCGATGTATCAGATTGTCATGATTAAGATGCCGGACAATTATCACGGTATGTTTGTGAAAGTGAATCACTTAATTATGGATGCCCAGTCCTTGATTTACTTCTTTAAGGATATTATTGAGCTTTATTGCAGTGAGGTTTATGAAGAAGTTCCTTCTCCGAAGGAGATGGCTTCCTATGTAAAACAGTTAGAAAAAGATTTGGCTTATGAAGCAGGTAACACTGCAAGCCAGAGAGACAGGGAATTTTTTGAAAATCTGATTACTTCTTCTGAACCGATTTTTACCGATATTCACGGACCGGCTAAGTTGGAAGCGGAAAGGAAGAGAACCGGCAATCCAAACCAGAGAGCGGCTATCAATACTTCTGATAATGTGGATGCAAATCTGGCCAATTTTGAGTTGGAAGAAGAACCGTCCGCCCAGTTAATGAAATTCTGTGAGGAACACCATGTTTCCATGACTTGTCTTTTGCTCATGGGACTTAGAACTTACTTACAAAAGGAAAATCAAGTGGATGACATTTCCGTATCCACCACAATCGCCAGAAGAGCGACTCTTTTGGAAAAACGATGCGGCGGAACCAGAATCCACAGTTTTCCGTTCCGAACCATTGTTTCCAGAGAAGATACCTTTTTAGAGGGTGTGTTTAAGATTCGGGATATGCAGAATCAGTACTTTAGACATGCAAATTACAGTCCGTCCGAATACTATGCGTTCCGTAAGCAGTTCTACCAGTTGGAGAACGGTCAGACCTATGAAGCTATGGCGCTTACCTATCAGCCCCTTACCATGAAATATGAGGGACCGGGTCTGGAGAATTTAGGAGATATTCAGTACAATGTTCGGCGTTATTCCAACAGTGCCTGTGCCCATACCCTTTATTTAACGGTAAGCCACAGAGCAACCGGCGGATTGGATTTTTGTTTTGAACACCAAACCGGTGTAGTAACTTATGAAAAATTACAGGAAGTGTATTTCTATTTGTGCAGAATTTTGTTCCGCGGTATTGAAAATCCCGAAAGAACCGTGGGAGAAATTATTGATTGGTCTTAATTAGCAGTGAAAAATATAAAAGGAAAAGGAGAAGAACGATGTTAGAAGAATTGAGAGAAATTATTTGTCAGTACGTAGATGTTGAGGCAGAAAAGGTAACGGAAGATGCAAGATTTATGGAGGATTTGGGTTTTAACTCCTATGACTTTATGAGCCTTGTAGGGGAAGTGGAAGAAAAATACGACATTGAGGTTGAAGAACGAGAAGTCGTACAGATTAAAACCGTAAAAGATGCAATGGATTACATCCAGTCTTTGATGGATTAATGGGAAACTCTTTTTGACAATCGCATTGGAAACGGAGAAAAATATGGCGGTAGAAAATTTAAGAGATATCGTAAAATACAGTGCCGAGCATTATGGGGCGCAGGCAGCATATCGTTATAAAGTAAAGAAGGAAGTTGTGGATAAAACCTATAACGATGTATATCAAGATTCCATGGCAATCAGCCGTATGGTGGAAGCGTTGGGAATGAAAGGAAAACACATTGCGGTGATTGGTACCACCAGCTATCCTTGGATTACCAGTTATTTTGGAATCACAAACAGCGGAAGCGTTGCGGTTCCGGTGGATGCACAGTTGCCGGCAGATGCTATTTGTGAATTGCTTGTTCGTGCAGATGTAGAGATGCTGATTTATGATGAAATCAGAAAAGATGTGGTGGAAGAAGTAAAGAAATCCTGTCCCGAAGTGAAATACATTATTTCCATGCAGGCAGAGGAAGAGACAGATGGTATTCTTTCCTGGAATCAGTTAGTAAAAGAGCACCAGGGAGAATTTGAAACGACGATTCAACCGGATCAGCTTTGTACGATTTTATTTACTTCCGGAACAACCGGAAAGAGCAAAGGTGTTATGCTTTCTCATCGCAATTTAGCGGATAATGCAACTTGCCTTGATATGAAAATTCCGGTAGGTACGGTTACCATGACTCTTTTACCGATAAATCATGTGTATTGTCTTACCATGGACATTATCAAGGGTATGTTTGTAGGTGCTACCGTTTGTATCAATGATTCCATTATGCATGTGCAGAAAAATATGAAACTGTTCCAGCCGGAAATGATTTTGTTAGTACCGCTTGTAATTGAGTCCATTTATGCAAAACTACAGGCGGCCGGCGGATTGCTTCCCAAAAAGCTGATTGCACAGCAGGCTTTTGGCGGAAAGTTAAAAACCATTTGCAGTGGCGGTGCTTATTTGAATCCGGATTACGTCGAACGTTTTGCGGAATATGGAATTACCATTTTGCAGGGATACGGTATGACGGAATGTTCTCCGGTTATCAGTAATAACTTAGAGTGGGCAAATAAAGTGGGTTCCGTTGGAAAAATCCTGCCGAACTGTGAAGCGAAGATTGTAGATGAAGAGATCTGGGTAAAAGGTAGCAGTGTTATGATGGGCTACTATAAGATGCCGGAAGAAACTGCGGAGACGTTAGTGGATGGCTGGTTGAAGACCGGAGATTTAGGTTATATTGATGAGGACAATTTTATTTACATTACCGGTCGAAAGAAGAATTTGATTATTCTTGCCAACGGTGAAAACGTTTCTCCGGAGGAGATTGAAAACGAAATCGGAAAAGAGGATTTGGTAAAAGAAATTATTGTTCGAGAAAAAGATACGGTGATTCAGGCGGAGATTTTCCCGGATTATGAATATGCAAAGAAAAAACGCATCAACGATATTCCGGCAAAACTTCAGGAAATTATTGATGCTTACAACAGCAAGGCACCGGTGTACAAAAGAGTACTGGATTTGATTGTCCGGGAAACCGAGTTTGAGAAGAATACATCCAAAAAGATTAAACGTCAGTAACGAAAGAAAAAACCTTTCAAAGGGATGAGGGAAGAACTCCTTAGTCCGGCTTTGAAAGGTTTTTTTTATTTGGATTTGCTGATGTGTTCTTTAATTGCCTGAAAACTTTCCTTGCTGATGTCATGCTCCATACGACAGGCATCTTTCATGGCAATTTCTTTATCCACCCCAAGGCTGATGAGCCAGTTAGAAAGAATGGTGTGCTTTTCCAAAACTTCTTCGGCCTGGGTTTTTCCGCTTTCGGTTAAAAGAATAAAACCATTGGCATCTACAGTGATAAATCCTTTTTCCCTAAGATTTTTCATGGCAACACTGACGCTGGGTTTGGAAAAATTCATTTCGTTAGCAATATCAATGGAACGAACCTGCCCTAACTTCTTTTGCAAAGAAAGAATAGTTTCCAAATAGTCTTCGATGGATTCGTTTGATTTATGTTTTAAATGATTCATATCGGTAACCTTGCCCTTTCTTCGGATTGCGAATGCGCTCCTGAATTCACCCTTTTTTCCTTGCATGGAATCATCATACCATTTTTAGCGTAAAAACACAAATTTAAAAATTAAAAAGAAAAAGATTGACAAAAGAAATGCTTTATATTAAACTAATCCATGGAGTTAGAGAATTCTAACTAAATGCCAATTATTGGGAGGAAGTTATGAATTTGCTTGAGGCTGTAGCCGGAGAAGAGTACATAATTAAGGATATTGTAACCGATGATGAAGAGCTGAATGCCTTTCTTTTTTCTTTAGGGTGTTACAGCGGAGAACCGATTACGGTTGTTTCTCATATCAAAGGCGGATGTGTGGTTTCGATTAAAGATGCCAGATATAATATTGATAAAGATTTAGCGGAAGCTATTTCGATATAGATAAAAAGTAGTGATGGGAATCGCTATTTTTTATCCCAAAAGGTTAGTTATTACTAACATAAGAGAGGATAGGAAATCATGATTAGGAGGATGCATTATGAGAATCGCATTAACGGGTAACCCCAACAGCGGTAAAACTACGATGTACAATGCCCTGACCGGAAGAAATGAAAAGGTAGGAAACTGGGCTGGTGTAACGGTAGAGAAGAAGGAGAGTCAGATAAAAAAGGCTTATTATGACGGAGAAAAAGAACTGGTTGCGGTGGATTTGCCCGGTGCATATTCCATGTCTCCTTTTACATCAGAGGAAAGCATTACCAGCGCTTATGTTAAGAATGAAAATCCGGATGCGATTATTAATATCGTGGACGCTACCAACCTTAGCAGAAGCTTGTTCTTTACCACGCAGCTTTTGGAACTTGGAATCCCGGTGGTAGTTGCACTCAATAAAAGTGATATTAACGAGAAAAAAGATACCGAAATTAACGTGGAATTGTTAGCTGAAAAGCTGGGTTGTCCCGTAATTGAGACCGTTTCCACATCTTCAAACGATAACGGTTTAAAAGAGGTAGTAAATAAGGCAGCTTCTTTGGTTGGAGAAGAACAGAAGGCGCCTTACGAGCAGGGAGAAATTGACTTGCAAGACAAAGATGCGGTAGAACAGGCCGACAGAAGCCGCTTTGCATTTGTCAATAAAGTGGTAAAAGAAGTAGAAAAGCGTAAAGTTCTTACCAAAGATACCACAAAGCAGGATAAAGTGGATAAGGTTATTACCAGTCCTTGGTTTGGAATTCCTTTGTTTGCCCTTATTATGTTCCTGGTTTTCTATATTTCCCAGACCACAGTAGGAACCTGGATTGCAGATTGGCTGGTTGGTTGGATTGAAACCTTCCAGGAATGGGTGGCGGGGAAAGTAGAAGGAGCCTCTCCTTTTGTTCAGTCCCTTTTGGTGGACGGTATCATCGGCGGCGTTGGTGCTGTTGTAGGTTTCCTTCCCTTAGTAATGGTTATGTACTTTTTGATTGCATTGTTGGAAGACTGCGGTTACATGGCACGAGCAACGGTTGTTTTGGACCCCATCTTCAAACGTGTAGGTCTTTCCGGTAAATCCGTTATTCCTATGGTAATCGGTACCGGTTGTGCAATTCCCGGTGTTATGGCTTGTCGTACCATTCGTAACGAAAGAGAACGAAAAGCAACTGCAATGCTGACACCTTTCATGCCTTGTGGGGCTAAACTTCCGGTGATCGCTTTGTTTGCCGGCGCATTCTTTGCAGATGCGACCTGGGTGGGACCTTTGATGTATTTTGTTGGTATTGTACTTATTTTGTTAGGTGCTTTATTGGTAAACAAAATTACCGGACACAAATTCAGAAAATCCTTCTTTATCATTGAGCTTCCGGAATATAAGCTTCCCAGCTTAAAGAGAGCGCTTCTTTCCATGCTTTCTCGCGGTAAAGCGTATATTATTAAAGCGGGTACGATTATTTTGGTATGTAACGCTGTAGTGCAGATTATGCAGACCTTTAACTGGCAGCTTCAGGTAGTGGAAGAAGGAATGGAGAAGACTTCTATCTTAGCAAGTATTGCTTCTCCGATTGCAGTAATCCTGGTGCCGGTTGTTGGTATCGCGGCATGGCAGCTTGCAGCAGCAGCAGTAACCGGATTTATCGCGAAAGAAAATGTGGTTGGTACCTTGGCAGTTTGTTATGCATTAACCGACTTTATTGACACAGAAGAACTTGCTTTGGTGGGCGGAAGCAATGAAGTAATGGCTGCAATGCAGATTACCAAAGTGGCTGCACTTGCCTATCTTATGTTTAACTTATACACACCGCCTTGTTTTGCAGCGATTGGTGCCATGAACTCAGAAATGCAGGATAAGAAATGGCTTTGGGGCGGTATCGCACTGCAGCTCGGAACCGGATACATCATTGGTTTCCTGGTATATCAGATTGGTACTTTGATTACCACCGGAGCGGTAGGAGCAGGATTTGTTCCGGGACTTATCGCAGTTATCGTAATGATTGCTGTTGTAGTGGCTCTTATTGTAAGAAACAACAAGAAATTTGCAGCAGAATATAAGCTGGCGAAATAGTGATTTGAAGGAGTGTTGATATGACAAACCTTATTGTGATAATGATTGTAGCGGCATGCGTCGGTGGCGCCATCGCCTATATCGTAAAAGAAAAGAAAAAGGGTACACGTTGCATTGGTTGTCCAGACGGCGGAAGCTGTTCCGGTTCCTGCCAAAGTTGCGGCGGTTGTCAGTCACATATAGATAATTAAAAAAATCGGGAAACCTTAGAAAAAGGGTTTCCCGATTTTGGATTTAAGAATTGTATTATTTCATAAACACAAAGGATTTTAACTCAAACAGCGGCCGGTTCTTAAAATATTCGCCGGTCCAGCCGGAATAATCCGTAGTGACTTTGAAGAAGAGGGCATGTTTGCCGGTAACACATTTGGTGACGCAGGATAGGATGCCACTGTCGGTGCCGATGTCGCAGACACCGATTTCTTCGCCGTCTTCGGAATCAATGCAAATATGCAGGTGGGCGTTGCAACCCATGCCGGTGACGGTCATGGCAAATTCCATGGTTTTGCTGCCAAAATCCTCTCCGAAATCGAAATACTTGTAGCCGATGACGGTGCCTTCCGTAATGCTAGTGATCACCCGTTCAAAGGGATTGCGCTCCGTAATCATGGCGCTGCCTTTTAATACGCAAGCAAGGTCTGCAGGCGTAATGTGGTACGGATTTAACGATTCATCGAAGCCTAACGAGGTCATCTCCACGGTGGGAATGGTGCCGTCCGGAAGAATTTCAATCCGTTCTACGCAGCCCCGGCGGGACATGATGGTGCCATTGGTCATGCGGTGGTAGAAAACGTACCACTGGCCGTTAATGCAGGCAATGGAACCATGATTGTTTCCGGCAGGATAATCGACGCCGTTATCTATGATGTACCCCCGGTAAGTAAAAGGTCCGGTGGGACTATCGGAAGTGGCATAGGCCAGTCGGCTTCCCCGTTTGGGAGAATAAATCATGTAGTAGAGGCCGTTTACTTTTCGCACAGAGCAGGCTTCGTAAAAGCGGGAGTCCGGGTCGGTGAAACCGCCCTTCGTAGTGGTTTCGCAAGGGATAATGTGTTCCTTGCAGGTGCCGTCTAAGACTTCATACATATTTTCACTGTTAAGTTCCGCCATGAAGGAGCGTTCGTAGCCGCAGTAAATAAAGGTTCTGCCGTCGTCATCCACAAAAACACCGGGATCAATAAACCAGCCGTTTACGGTGATTTCGTCGGAAATGGTGCTCTGATAAGTGGATAGAAAACGAAAAGGGCCTTCCGGCCGGTCGCTGACAGCCACGCAGCCTTTGGCGTTCACAATATAAGCGTACAAATAATATTTGCCGTCTTTTTCCACCACATCCGGAGCGTAAAGCTCGGTGCCGTCACCGGTGTAATCCGTATCGGAGGGCCAATCACGGGTGGCCTTGACACGAAAAACGTCGCCGTGGCAGACCCAGTTACCGGGATTGGAAACCGGTGCACTCCAGCATTTTAAGACATAGTCGCAAAATTTGTCGGAGCCTGCAATGTCGTGGGAGCCGTAGATATAAACCCGGTCGCCGAAAACTCTGGGTTCCCCGTCAGGAATATATTCGTGGGTAGGTAAATAAGGATTGGGCATAGAAAAATCCTCCTTTGTGTTGTGATTTATTCCAATGTTATTTTATTCTGGCTATCATTTTATCAAAGGATGGAGATATCTGACAATAACATTTCGATTTTCGGTGTTTGCCATAATCACGCCCCGGTTTTTCTATAGGCATAAGACAGAATATAAGGTCAGTATGTTAAGGTAAAAGAAAAAGGAAGAGTAAAACCGGGATACGGTATTGGCATTTCCTATTTCGGAAACCTTTAACGGACTTATGGTGATTCCCAATCTTATCGGTGTGCTTTTGCTGTCCGGAACCGTATTCCGATTGGTGAAAAAATATTTTGAGGAAAATGAAACTATTTCCCACGGAATAATTGAGAAATAGAGCGTTTTGTGTTAAAATATAAACAAGCAAGAAACACTTCGGCATTGAAAAATTATAGAAAAATTGTTTCGTCGAATCTTAAAATGCAATCATACAGCGTGATACTGGATGGATTGCATTTTTGTATATCATAGTATTTCAGTAATGGCAGATGCCTTTTGCAGGGAAATGTCAGATAAGTCACACGGATATTTACAACGAAAGTTTGAGGAGTTTGCGTGAGTAAAAAGAAGGTTTTTATCAGTTACAGTTCAAAAGATAATGTATATGCGGAATCCATGGTATCCATACTGAAGGAGCTTGGTGTGTCCCATTGGAAGGCTCCGGAGATGATTCCGGCAGGGTCAAACTATGCCAAGGAGATTCCCAAAGCCATCCGGGAGAGCGATTTCTTTTTGCTGCTCATTTCGAAACATTCCCAGGAGTCTATTTGGGTGGAAAAGGAATTGGATACTGCCATTAACCACAGAAAGAAAATCATTCCCATTCGCGTGGATGAGGAGCCTTTGGGGGATATGTATCAGTTTTATTTAAATAATGTGCAGATGATTCCCTACGGTTTGGAAAAGGAAAAACTGGTGGAAATTCTAAAAAATCATTTTGGCTCGGACAATACCGTATATCAACCGGTGGACAGAAATGAGGCAAGTAAGCGTGCCAGCATCCGAAAACAAAATGCGTTCACCCTAAACAAAGCTCCGGTGGAGTGTAAGTACTGCAAGGGAACTTTGAAAGAAACCACCAAGGGCGTGTATGTATGCGATAATTGTCGCAGGGAAAATTATGATTATTACCGCAGCGTCAAGCGTTATTTGCAGGAAAACGGTGCAGCGACTGCCATTGAAATTGAGCGTGTCACCGGGGTGCCCAGAAATGTGGTAGCATATTTTTTGAAAAATGAATCCTTGGAAATAACGAAATTTGATTTGTATCGCATGACCTGCCAAAGATGCGGGGCTAAAATCAGAACCGGGGTATTATGCGATAATTGCAAGAAGTATATGTAATGTAAAAAGAGAACGTTTATTGTAAGAAAGAGATGAAAACAATCTGTGCTTTCCGTTTTAGGGAAGCGGAGAAAAGGAAACGGTTATCGGGATGGAAATTGATATTTGGGTAATATCGAACAAAAAAAGAGAAATGCTGGAAGCACAACACAGAATCAATGCTTCCGGAAGTATGCGTGCGGTCTGCATTCTGAACAAAGATGCTTTGGAACAGCTGCTGTATGTTCGTAACAAAATCCCTTCTTTGATTATTGTGGATTACGAGATGTCAAAGGAAGAGGATTTTGCCTTGTGGTCCTGGCTGAAATTACAGCAGGGGCTGACCGGTATCCCCATGTTTTTTATGACGGCCGGCAGGGACAGCAGTATTCGAGATGAGTGCTATCGATTGGGGACCCTTGGCGTATTGGAAAAACCGTTTTCGCAAGTGGCAATCGAGCGAATTGAACAGATGGCGTGGCAGTTTCACGTGGCAAGAAATACGGAGAAAAAGCTGGAAAAGCAGGCTATGGATTTAAAAGTTGCAAGGGAAATCGAGCGATTAAATAAGCAGTTAAAAGCCAGAAATGAGCTTCTTTATCAGGTGTTCGGACGATATTTTTCCGACGAAGTGGTGGAGCGTATTTTTGAGGACCCCAGCAGCGTATCCATCGGCGGGGAGAAAAAAGATTTGACCATCATGCTTTCCGACCTTCGGGGATTTACCGCCATATCCCAGCAAATGGATTCCGACGCCATGCTGGATTTGCTGAACTTTTATTTTGGAAAAATGGTTGAAATCATTCGAAAGTACAAAGGTACGGTAATCGAATTTTTGGGAGACGGCATTTTAGCGGTTTTCGGTGCTCCGATTTTCTTGAAGGAACCTACGGAATCTGCGGTGAAAGCAGCCATCGAGATGCAAAATTGTATGGAAGAAGTGAATCAATACTGCACTGAAAAGGGGTATCGACACCTTAGCATGGGAATCGGAATCCACAGAGGAGAGGCTTTTATCGGAAATATCGGTTCCGATACGGTGATGCGTTACAATGTGCATGGACGGGTTGTGAATGAATGTTCCCGGATTGAGAGCTATTGCGTAGGCGGACAGGTACTGATTTCCGAAGAAGCGTTGAATGGTATCGGCGGAGAATATACCATACGAAAAACCATGGAGGTTCGGGCCAAAGGCGTGGAAAAGACTCTAAAAGTCCATGATATTACCAAAATACATGAGGTTATGTTAGAGGAGAAAGAGGACGCAGAACCCTTGGTGCTCCATGTGGATGGTAAGATTTTCATTGAGATGTATCCGGTGGATGACAAAATGATTCGGGAAAGTTTTATTCGTGCCGAGGTAAAAGATATTACCCGAAAGGGATTTTTTGTGGAAAGCACGGATGAATTGAATTTGTATTCGGATGTAAAACTGCTTGGCAGAAATGAAAACGGGGAGTTGATTTTTAAAGATGCCTATGCCAAAGTGGTAGAGAAAAGAAGTAATCTTGTAAAGCTGCACTTTACTTTTGTCAGTGATTCCTTGCAGAATACATTGAAAGAAATGAGAGTATAAGAGCGGCAGAAGGGAATACATATTGGGACAGAACCGAATATTAAAATGGCTAAAGGAAAGGGCTTGATTTTATGGATATTGTAAACGAGAAAATTGTAGTTTCTTTAGTGAAAGAGGAGAAGGATTTAAAGGAAGACTATGAAGTAATTACCAAGAAATATGACAGCAATTTTGTCTTTTTGATTCTGGAGGAAGAGCTTCAGGTGAAAATGACCTTTGCCAGTCGTTTGCGTATTATCAGAGCAACGGAGATTATGGAGTATCTGATTCCTGAATTTGGGTTGGTGAAAGGAAATTCCAATCAGGCCACCGGTTATATTTCCAAACCCATTTTGAAAAGTAAAATGGTGGATGCGGAAATCGAGGATGTGACGAAATATTTTGAGGCAAGAATCAAAGAATACCGGGCAGAAACTAAGTATATCGTGGCAAAAGAGTATGCTACGCAGTGCGAAGAGGAAATCCGAAATCTTCCGCAATATACCAAAAAGAATGTTCGTTGGGCAATGGTGAAAAGTACGGAAATTGCACCAGACGGGGAAATCTTTTCCATTAAATCTTTGGAAAACGAATCGGGAATCCGCATCGTAGCAGATGAGAAAACGTACATTATGGTTGGAAAACGGGGAGAAGTGTATAACATTTCCGCAGAAAAATTTGAGAATACTTATGAGATTTCCGGTGAGCAACTGGATATTTTTGAGGAAATGCTGGATTACATTCCGGAGGCAAAGCTGGAGGCAACGGGAGAGCATATTGCCATCGATGAATTGGCAAGAATCTGCTATCCCAAAGGCGGGACCAAAATATATGTAAAACAGCTTCAGCAAAGAACCAAGGTATTTCAGGGAGACGGTCAGGGCGATTATTTCCTTGGAAGAGAAGGCGATTATATGGTAATTCGGGCAGAGGATATTTTTGATATTTATATCATTAAAAAAGAAATTTTTGCTTCGACCTATGAGCCGGCAATAAAAGAATAAAGGAGCCAAAATGAGTTTTAATGATTTTTTAACCAAGATGAATGATGTGATGTATACCTATATCCTGATTGTTTTACTTGTGGGCGTAGGTGTATATTTTACGATTCGTACGAAAGGCGTACAGTTTCGCCTGTTAAAAGACGGAATCAAATCCATGCTGGATAAGGCAGAGACGGATGAGAAGGGACAGAAAAAAGTATCCTCTTTTCAGGCGCTTATGATTTCGACGGCATCCAGAGTGGGTACCGGAAACATTGCCGGTATTGCGACGGCAATTGTGGCCGGGGGACCGGGAGCGGTTTTTTGGATGTGGATTATGGCCTTGGTGGGCGGAGCATCAGCTTTTATCGAAAGTACCTTAGCGCAGGTATATAAAGTGAAAGCGGGCGGACAGTACCGCGGCGGACCGTCGTATTATATGGAGAAAGCATTGAAGAAACGCTGGATGGGGGTGTTGTTCTCGGTCTTGCTAATTATCTGTTTTGCTTACGGATTTAATGGTTTGCAGTCGTTTAATATGTCTTCGGCATTGATGTATTATATTCCGGATTATGCAACTTCCGTATGGCCTTTGGTGCTGGGGATTGTTTTGGCGGCAGCGACGGCGTATGTTATTTTTGGTGGTGTTCACCGTATCGGATTTATTTCTTCCGTGCTGGTACCGGTTATGGCGGTGGCGTATATTTTAATGGGACTGGTAACCATGATACTTCATGTCAATGAGCTTCCCGGGATTTTTAGGTCTATCTTGGAACATGCTTTTGATTTTAAAGCGATGGCAGGGGGATTTGCCGGAAGCGCAGTGGTAATCGGTATCAAACGAGGACTTTTTTCCAATGAGGCCGGTATGGGTAGTGCGCCCAATGCTTCTGCTTCCGCTGATGTGGAGCATCCCGTGAAACAGGGCTTGGTACAAGTAATTTCAGTTTTTATCGATACGATTTTAATTTGTTCCAGTACGGCAATGATGCTTTTGGTTTCCGGTATTGAAGGAGAAAGCGGTGTGCTGGACGGAATTCCTTATGTGCAGGCGGCTATCAGCAGCAACGTAGGTGAGTGGGGAATTCATTTTATTACGATTTCTATTTTTGCCTTTGCGTTCAGTAGCGTAATCGGAAATTACTATTATGCGGAATCGAATATTTTGTTTATCAAAGACAACAAGGTATTGTTGTTCCTCTTCCGTTTAAGCTGTCTGGTGGCAGTATTCCTCGGGGCTCAGGCAGATTTTTCCGTTGTATGGAACATTGCGGATATTACCATGGGACTTATGGCGATTGTAAATATCATAGCCATCTTTATGCTTGGTAAAGTGGCGATAAAGGTATTGAAACACTACGAAACCAAGAAGGCGCAAGGAGAAAATCCGGTATTTTACGAGGATGAGGTGGGACTTTCCGGCACCATTTGGACAAGAGAAAGGAAATAATCATTTATGTATGAATTGTTGGTGGGACTGCAGATTTTGGCAATTGTAATCATTTTTATCGCTTCTGTCTATATTTATCGAGGAGCAGCGACACATACGCAGAAACTAATGCTGATGTTTATGATATCGGAATTGGTTCACAGCAGTGCGTTTCTTTTGGAGCTTTTGGCAAAAACTAAGGAAGCGGCGATGGTTGCAATCAAAATGCAATACATGGGTGGCAGTGTTGTTGCAGTATTCTTTATGATATTTATTTGCAGTTATTGCGGAATAAAAAAATTTAAGAAATTGGAAGGTTTTCTTTTGCTTTGTGCCTTGGCGGTTACGCTGATGGTTTGGACCAGTCCGTACCATTCTTTGTATTATACCGATATTGGGTACGAAGAAACCGGAATTTTCCCCCATGTGGTCCTTTCCTACGGACCGGGATTTTATTTTTATGTGATTACCTGTACGGTGATTCCTTGGGCAGTATCGATAACGGCTCTTATTAAGTCGGTTCGGGAAGAAAAGAGCTTAAGAAAAAACGGGAAACTGAAATTTATTATGATAGCGGCAACCTTTGCATTGCTGGTGCTGGTGTTATATGTATTGAAGGTATTTCCGGAAGGCTATGATCCGAATCCGTTTACCATGGCGATGTTGTTTTCGGTTTTGGTTATCTTTGTCTGGAACCGAAAGGATTACGATTTGTCGAAGGAAGCTACCAATACGGTGTTAAACTCTCTTCGGGATACGGTGATTACATTGGATGAAAACCGTAAAGTGTTGATGTTTAATGATACGGCAAAGATGATTTTCCCGGATATTACCCTGCATTGTAATATTGAAGCGGTGCGAAACTTTCCGATTGAAATATTTTCAGAGGAAGAGAGCGGAAAATTTGAACTGGGAGAAAATCATTACGAAGGACATCTTCGTGTGTTAACGGATTACGAAAATATTGTACGCGGGTATACCGTTTTAATTGTAGATGTAACCAATACCTACCGCTACATTGATGAATTGAATAAAATGCGGGAAACCGCGGAAACGGCAAATAAAGCAAAGAGTAATTTCCTTGCCAATATGAGTCATGAGATTCGTACGCCGATGAACGCCGTTATCGGTATGAGTGATTTGATTATTGAGGAAAGTCATGGCAGAAAGATTCAGGAGCGGGCGTATGACATCAAAACGGCGGCATTGAATCTGCTTTCTATTATTAATGATATTTTGGACTTATCCAAAGTGGAAGCCGGCAAAATGGAACTCATTGAAAATGAGTATTATGTGCAGGACCTTACCTGGGAAACCACCAATCTGGTGAAACTGGTTGCAGAAAAGAAGGGACTGGAATTTAAAGTAGAACTTTCGGAGGAGATTCCCCATAAACTGATTGGGGATGCGGGACGAATCCGACAGATACTGATTAATATAGTAAATAATTCCATTAAGTTTACCAACGAAGGATTTGTGCGATTGGCAGTATCCGGCGAATACATAGAAGAGGATTATGAGCTTCAATTTGTGGTACAGGATACTGGTATCGGAATCAAAGAAGAAGATTTGTCCTTGATTTTTGAGGCTTTCCGTCAACTTGATATGAACCGCAATCGTAAAATCGAAGGAACCGGACTGGGCCTTGCCATTACCAAGCAGCTGGTGAATCTTATGAACGGCAGCATTGAAGTGGAAAGCCAGTACGGCGAGGGGACTACCTTTACGATTAAACTTCGGCAAAAAATTGCCTCCAAGCAGACCATCCGGGAATGTCCTGTTTCCAAGAAGGACGCCATTGAAGAAAAGTCTGAATTTTTCGTCTGTGAATCCTATCGGGTGTTGGTCGTGGACGATAACCTGATGAATCGAAAACTGGCGGAGGCGATGCTGAAAACCTATCAATTTCGGATTACAGAGGCGGAAAGCGGAAAAGAAGCCATTGCCCTTGTGAAAAAAGAGGAGTTTGATATGATTTTGATGGATCACATGATGCCGGAAATGGACGGAATGGAAGCGACGGCAGTGATTCGGAAAGAGTGCGAGGGTTCCGGGCGGAACCTGATAATTGTGGCGCTGACTGCCAATGCTTTGCAGGGAGCAAAGGAAATGTATCTGGAAAACGGCTTTGATGATTTCTTGTCTAAACCCTTTGAACGTGTACAGCTTCATGCATTGATTGACAAGTGGGTTCCGAAGGAAATCAGAGATTATTCAAAGAAGGAGAAATAAAATGTATTTTGTACCGGATGGCACGAAGGTGTGCGGGTATTATGAATGTAAAGAATGTGACATGCGATTCTTGTCCTTGAAAATCGCACCAGCGATTGTATGCCCTTACTGCGGAGAAGAGCCGGACATGGAACTGGGACCGGATGAAGAGATGCCGCAAGCATCGGAGTCCGCGAAGCTTATCCGTGTGGTGGAGGAAGAGGACGTTGAAAAAATGGACGGCTTATTAAGCCTTGCCTTAACCGGCGGGGATGATGACTGGTTGTAAGGGAAAGTGTGAAAAAAGTTGTTGGAAATTTAGGTGAATTATATGAGAAAGAGCTTATGATAGGAAATGTCTTAGAAGCTCAATGTGACAGTTTAGGAAGGCTATCCAAGGTCCGTAGGGATTTTGGATAGCCTTTTTCGGTGGAAAAATAAATAAAAAATATTGCAGGCAATTTGCGAATTGTTTGCAAATTGACGACACTTATCGAAAATCAGGGTACGTTTATCGAAATCGTATTTACTTTTATTTTTTAGAAGTTATTCTGTTCTTATCCGGATAATACATGAGTATATACGGAAAGGATAAAACGTTGACAACCGCAATTTACGACCTCATTGTTTATTTAGTATTTGGGGCTTAATTAATGTAGTTTTTTCTTTTCTAAACGAAGAATCTTTGTTATATTCAAGATAATAAAAGGTTCTTTGTTTAGGAGGAAAAAATGACTATTGTGATGCAGGTTTTAGCCGATATTATTCATTTTATAAAATT
>JAZNKK010000082.1:0-49216 GCA_045578545.1 Lachnospiraceae bacterium | reverse complement strand
CATGCACAGCCTTAGAGCATATTAATATTTCAAAATCGGCGCTTTGCAATGCAGTATCCAAGATAGTAAATCCGTTCATATAAACACCTCTGTTTTTATCGTATCACACCCTCTTCTTTTTTTCAATATTTTCTTACTTTTTTACATTATGTAAACAGTATTTCCTTTCTATTTAACTACATTATGTAAATTAACCAAATCAGTCAACAAAGTATCATATCTTTTCATTTATTATATTTTTTCAATAAATTAACTTTTCATATAATTTTTTCTTTTGTTTACCATTTATGTAATCCGATTTTAACCAAATATCACATATAAATCAAAATTTATGTAAACCACCATTGAAATAAAAAAATAAGCCGCAAAATTTATGTAACCCATTGCAGCTGTTTCTCACATTACATCCTGAGCCAAGCGAAGTCCCTACTTCCGTTTCCGCCTCCGGACTTGCTCCGGGCATATTGCAACCACCACCAATATGCCCTCTGCACAGTCCCCTCATCTTGAACCGTCACACCGAACATTTGTTCTGTTTTTAGAATAACATATTCCTTTTCCAAATACAAGTCCCCAAACAAAAAAACAGACAACTACACTTGTCTGTTTTTCTATCTGCTCAAATTACTGTTTAAAATAGGCTCACGAACGCCCTTTCTCGCTTGTTATCGAATACTTTTTCTTACAGGGCACCCTTTCCTCTGTCACCGGTACGAATTCGGATTGCATCATCCACATCATATACAAAAATCTTTCCGTCTCCGTAATTTCCGGTACGGATTCCCTTGGAAATCTTTTCAATTAAAGTACCTGCAATTGCTGCATCCACAACGGTTTCCACCTTAATCATGGGCAACAACTGAATTTCATTCTTGGTAGAATCAAACCCTTCGTAGTGTCCTTTCTGGTTTCCGTATCCTTCCATGCGGAATATATTTAAACCGGTTACACCAAATTCTTCCAAAATATTTCTCAGTTCATCTAACTTTTCCGGTCTGGTAACAATTTCCAATTTCTTCATTTTCTCTAACCGAACCCTTTCTTACCATCTGGTACGTTGTGTATTTCACTTCAATTATTTATTTTATCACATTTTTTCTAATTTTAAAGATTATTTTCTTTTTTCTCTTATATTTACTATACTTTTCCTCTTTTTTCGCATAACTTTGTTACTTTTTTAATATATTTGGATTAATCACCTTTTCCTTAAGAGGTTTGCATGAAATCATCTTTTTCCATTTTCCTTGAATATGCCGGAAAAATCGCTATTCTTTCTGCCGGAATCGGCGCTCTTTTTTTCTCTTTCTATCTAATTTACAATCAGGACTCCCTTCCGGTATCTGCTACAAGCAATCAGCGCCTGCTTCCCATATACTGTGTCGAAACGGAATCTCCTTGTATTGCCCTTACTTTTGATGCAGCCTGGGGCAACGAAGATACTGTACAAATATTGGATATATTAAAAAAACATGACGTTACCGCCACGTTTTTTATGACCGGTGGTTGGGTAGAAAACTATCCGGACGATGTCCTTCGCATCTACGAAGCCGGACACGAACTGGGCAACCACTCCTTAAGTCACCCCGACATGATTACCCTTACCACGGATGAAATGCGTAATGAAATTACTTCTGTGCACCGAATGGTACAGGAACTGACCGGCTATGACATGCAGGTCTTCCGGCCGCCCTACGGCTCTTACAACAATGAACTCATCCGTACCCTGACCGAATGCGGTTACTATGCCATTCAATGGGACGTAGATTCCCTTGACTGGAAAAACTACGGGGTGGATTCCATCATCTCCACCGTGTGTCAGCATGAACACCTTGGCAACGGCTCTATCATCCTGTGCCATAACGGTGCCGAATATACCGCGCAGGCACTGGAAACCATGATTTTAAATTTAAAAGAGCAGGGATACCAATTTGTCACCGTATCCGAACTGATTTATCCGGAAAATTACCACATTGACATTACCGGGCGACAAATTCCCGATTAACCTAATCTTTTCCTGCTTTCCACAGCTTTCTGGCTGCCCATCCGCAATACCCTGCAAAGGGAATCAAAAACAAAGCTTCTATAATATAAGAAAGATAGTAGCGCATAACGCCATGACTTATTTCAAAATAAGCTCCGTATCCCAGCAAAATCATGGCAGCCAGAAAAAACAACATTGCCAGGAAAAAGCCGATTCCCATACGTTTGCAATATTTCTTTCTGCAGGTTTTATCCGCAAATTCCTCCGGTCTGGTCGAATCGTATGGTTTTCTCCACACATAACAATTTCCGGTTTTTCCCAGATATTGCCACTCTTTCTCAATTAAAGTCTGCATATAAAGTGCTTTCGGCAAAGCGGTGACATCCACCACGTATTTTACTTTCTCCGGTTCGCTTTCCACAAAATCAAAATAGAAAAAGCCCATTTCTCCTAGGGGGCAAAGGTGCATTCCCTCAGAGGCTCTCTCTTCCAAAAAATATTCCATCTCGGTAGGAACAATATATCGAAGCGATGCCAAAATTTTTTTCTTACCGGCCATAGTTGGTCTCCTTATGTTCTATTTTCTCCATTCTACTATGATTCTTTGTGAAATATCAACCCTATTTCCGAAAAGCTCTTTACTTTCTCCTGCTACCTATGGCAAAATAAACCTAAGAAAATTTTAGCACGAAATCGGTGCAGGAAACGGAGTAAAACTATGATTAAAGGCGAAAATTTAACTATGATTTACGGCGGTACCTTCAAATCCGTGGATAACTTAAATTTCCACATCGGAAAAGGTGAAATTGTCGGTTTTGTGGGTCCTAACGGAGCCGGAAAAACCACCGTGATTAAGATGCTGACCGGAATTCTTAAACCGGTGGAAGGCAAAGCAACCATTAACGGATATGACATTGTCAAAGAACCGCTTCCCGCCAAGTCCTCCATTGCTTATGTCGCGGACAATCCGGATATTTTACTCCAGTTAAAAGGAATTGAATACATAAACTTTATTGCAGACATCTATCAGGTTCCGGAAAACGAAAGGGAACAACGCATCAACGAACTGGCTACCCGATTTGGCATTTTGGATGCGTTAAACAACAGTATGAAGGAATATTCCCACGGAATGCGCCAAAAGCTGATGATTATTGCAGCCCTCATCCACAATCCTCCTGCTTGGATTTTGGACGAGCCCTTAACCGGACTGGATCCTGCTGCCGCTTATGAATTAAAGCAAATGATGCGAGAACACGCTGCCAAAGGTAACAGCGTACTGTTTTCTACCCACGTTCTGGAAGTGGCAGAGCGACTTTGTGATAAAATTCTCATTATCAATCACGGTAAAGAGCTTTATCAGGGTACTTTGGACACCCTTACGCAGCAACACCCGGGACAGGATTTGGAACAAATTTTCCTTGATATGATCAGCTATAATCCCACCACACAGACAGGAGGCTCTGAAAATGCGTAATGCTCTTTCTCTCTTTCGTGTTTTAATGAAAAATTCCGAAATGAAAATGCCGAAAAAAGGAACCAAGGGCACACTCTACTTAGCCTTGGGTATCATCGCACTCTGCTGTATTATGATTCCCTGTTGTTTTATCGTGGGGTTTGTCAGCTATGTCATGACGCTAGCTCTTTCCGGTGTGAATGCTCCCGTAAACGGGCTTTTGGCAGAAATTCACATCATGTCGGCTTTTTCCGTGGTGTTCGGTATTTTGGTCATCTTTAATATTTTGTTTTTCTCCTCCGACCGGGAGCATTTGGTTCCCCTTCCTTTTCGCAGTCATGAAATTATGGCAGCCAAGTTTACGTATGCCTATTTTGCAGAAAGCATGATGGAATTCTTAATTTTACTCAGCATGTTCATTGGCTTTTTCCTTGCTTATGCAAAAAGCGGTTTTTCCCTGCAGTTTATTTCACTCTTAAGTGCTGCTTTCGGCGTTTTTCTGATTCCTCTCTTGCCGCTTTGTTACTGCGTTATCATCAGCCTTTTTACATTAGCTGCATTAAAAAATGTTAAAAACACCCGGATTTTTCATAATATTTCCACCGTATTTCTATTTTTGTTTATTGTTTTATTCCTCTATTCTTTCCGTGATATGGGAGAAATCACCGTGGAAAATTATGTAGAATCTCTGGCCGGCAACAACAACCTTTTTGTAAACGTATTAAATAAAGTATTTTTTACGGTTCCTTTCTTGTTGCATGCCATTCAGGAAAATAGTATAATTTCGCTTCTTCTTTATCTTGGCGGTAACCTTTTGGCGATCGGAGTAATGATTGGCATCGGCTATTTTCTTTATAAGCCGGGGCTTTACACGGTAGCAGCTTTAGGAAGCGGCAATCGCAGTCAATTAAAAAAGAAGAGCCTTTCCACGTTCCACAGCCCGTTTGTATCTTATATCAAAAAAGAATTTTTGGTATTGATACGCACCAAGGCCTACTCCGGCAACTGTGTTTTTATCAATCTGCTTTGGCCGGTGGGACTTCTTTTGCTCCTTTTGTGGAATAAAAATAAGCCCGCGTTTATTAAATTTCACGAGCTTTATCAGGGCGGAAACGCCAATATTTATTTGATTTTGGCCTTTGCGGTGGTGGTAATTTCCTTTATTGCTTCCGCAATGAATTCCTTAGCTGCCACCTCTTTCACCAGAGAAGGGGCGCATCTTAGTTTGATTAAATACATTCCTGTGTCCTATAGGATGCAGTTAGCGGCAAAAGCCTTCATCAGCATCAGCATTACGTTCCCTGCACTGCTCCTTTGTATTCTCATCATCGGAATCTACTTAAACATAGGAATCCTTTGGTACTTCTATTATGCTTTGCTGGCACTTAGTGCACTCATCATCACCGCCGTCATCGGATTGTTATTGGACAGTGCCCATCCCCACTCTACCTGGGACGATGAATACAGTGCCCTTCGAGGTAATTTAAATACGTTTTTTGACATGGCAGTGGTTATGGTCGTTTCCTTGCTTCTTTGCGCCATCGCTTTCCTGCTTTACACCTTGGCAGGCATCAGTCTCTTTCAGTTCCATGCATTTTTAGCAATCATTCTGATGGTCGGTGCCGTATTATCCGTGGTGTTTAGTTATAAAATCATTTTATCTAACATGGCGGAACTTTATTAACCCCTTCCCCGTTAAAAGCGGGAATAAAGCTCTCCTTGGCGGTCTCGCCTTCTTGTATAAATGCATTGGTGATTCCAAGCGAAATGGCATAATCCAATACTTTTTCGTACTCCCGCTTTGTCACCTTCCGGTTTAGCTCCGGATAAGGCAGTTCCTTACCGGGAGGCGTATATTGATTCATGATACTGATAAAAATGTTGCTTTGGTATGTCTCATAGAGATACCGAAGCACTTTTTTTGCATTACTTACCCCTAAGGGCAATACCAAATGCCTGACAATCATGCCCTTTTTCAAAAGATGCCCTTCCCATTTGGGAGGTCCTACCTGCCGATACATTTCCGCCAATGCTTCTTTGGCCACTTCCGGGTAATCCTTTGCCAACGAATAATGCAATGCTTTCTCTTCCTCCATATATTTCATATCCGGAAGGTAAATATCGATAAGACCGTCCAGCACTCGCAGGGTTTCTGCCTTTTCATAACCGGAAGTATTATATACCACCGGAACAAAAAGTCCCCTTTCCTTTGCCAGAATCAGTGCCTCTTTGATTTGCAATATAAAATGTGTCGGAGTAACCAGATTGATATTATGTGCCCCTTTTGCCTGCAGCTCCAGAAAAATTTCAGCCAAACGCCCCGTGGTGATTTCCTCTCCCGCGGATTCCGTCTTCCTTGAAATTTCCTGATTCTGACAAAAGATGCATCCCAGATTACAACCGCTGAAAAAGACCGTGCCGGAGCCATTTTCTCCGGAAATACAGGGTTCTTCCCATGGATGCAGGGCAGCCCTGGCAACTTTTAACGTATTAGTCTGACCGCAGACTCCCGTTTTGGATTCTTTTCGATTTACCCCGCAATTTCGGGGACAAAGATTACATCGTTTTTCCATACTGTTTTGTTTTGCTCACTTTGATTATTGATACAGCTTCCTGCCGCAATACTTTGCAAACACACGATTTAACGGCGGAAACAACAAAAACATTATAGCAAAATTTGCCACTCCGTGCACTACATCAAAGGGGATTCCCGCAATCCACCATAAGAATGCTGTTTCGATTCCGCTGGTAAATATATATACAATCGAACAAAGGCCACCAAAAAGTAAACCATACAAAGCCGCCACGATACACCACAGCAGATGACTCCCCCACTTTTTTAACAGTAATACGATAAGAACCAGCAACGGCCAAATATAAGCATACATAATAATCCAAAGATGCATAGGAAAAAGAAAACATTCTACCGCCAAAAAAGCATACACCGCCACCAATGTTTTTTTGCCGAAATGAAGCGTAAATAATACAATCAAAAATGTCACAATTTCCACATTCGGAATAGCATTTAATAACATTTTACCGGCTTCCAAAGCCGCAATCATGACACCCAGTTCTGCAATTTCCTGAATACTCCACTTTGAACTTTTGTTTTTTTCTTTTCCTTTATCCATCGCCGGCTCCTAATCTTATTACCTGAAACGTACTTTTTTACGATTCTCTCTTTTACTCCGTTACCGCATACTCATAAACAAAGCTGTAAGTATCACCATCCACTACCGGCTGGCTATCAACACCATACATGCCGTACTCTCCATTTACATAAACTGCCCAATATGCGCCATCGGTTTCATAAATAGCGGTAAGGCCATTCACCCCTTCAATAAAAAATCCGTACTCAGATTCATAACCGGTAAGTTCTAAGCCGTCCGTTTCTTCTACCAATTCCATCAAATACTCTGCGTCGGTATGACATTCATATACCGTTTCCATTCCTTCATTATCCACCACTGTTACCGTTACCGCTTTACTTCCTTCCTGGGTTTTCGGTGCAAATGCAACATAAACCACCACAAAGAGAGCCACCAAAAGAACCAGCCCTATCACGGCTGCCAGCCACTTCCCTTTACCACTCTTCTTTTCTGTTTCCGATAAATTCTTGTTTTCGTTTTCCATTCCGTTTTTCTTTTCGTTTTCCATTTTTTCTTATCCTTTCTTCTTTTCTTTTGTCAGGATTTTTCACATTCTTTTTCTGATTTTTGACACCCTGATGAATAGAATTTCTATAAAAAAATAGAAGGCAGAAATTCTATCCCGTAAATTCACGGAGCTTTTTCAAGAAAATAAAAAATCCCTTTATCTTGAAACACACAAGACAAAAGGACGCAAAAACATCGAAACTGCAACCGACAATCTTTTTGCCTTCACAGCTTCTTTTTATTCATACAACCAATGCCTCGTGGTCTGAAGATTTAACTTCTGTATCATCATAGGCAGGTCTCCCGGCTTACAGATCATTGTTCCAACACCCTTCCCGGTTTCCCAGTGGTATCTTTGTTTTCGCTCCCTGTTTACGGTGACGAGATCGCACAGGACTTACACCTGTTTCCCTTTTCATTTAGCCACATTTCTTTGCAGCCATGCTACAAAGAAATGCGCCAAAACCTTATGATGTTTATATATTTTTTCCAACACAAAATCGTGCTTTGAATCGCCTTACTTTGTAATCATTCTTGCAAGCCAGATTACAACGCAGGAACCGATAATACCGGAAATCAATGAGCCAAGCAATCCGGTAATGGCAAATCCTAACAGCCGGAAAATCACACCACCGACAACTCCTCCGACAATACCAAGGATTACGTTTCTAAGAACACTGCCTTCCGTTCCCATAATTTTGCCGGCTACCAAACCGCATACGCCGCCAACAAGCAGGGCTACTACCAAATCAATTATAAATCCCATCTCTTTCTTCCTTTCCGTAAATACATATTTTTTCTACAGTATCTGAATCTGACACATTTTCATCGCTTCTAATGCCTGCAGATGGCTTTCCGGCGTAACACCGGCGCAGCAAGCTCCGTCCACATACATGGGAACTTCCGGAAAATACGCTTTCAATACCATAGCATTGGAAATAACACAAATATCCGTACACAAACCAACCAACGTAATGGAAGAAATTTCCTCCTTTTTCTCCTTCAGCAATTCTGCCAAAGCAACACTTCCAAAGGTAGGCTTTTCCACTATATGATCATTTGCCAGTGCTAAAATTTCTGGTGCCAGTTCCCAGCCCTTTGTGCCTTTAATACAATGCTCTACCGGAAGATTCTTTCCTTCCTGCGTTTCCATATAGTTTTCTTTATGGGTATCCTTGGTATAAATGATTTCTCCCGAAAATCCTTTGATTTTATCTACCACCTTTGGTACGATAGCCTGCGCCTCTGCTGTCCCTAACGCACCGTCAATAAAATCATTTTGCATATCCACGACTACTAATATATCCATCTTTCTATTCCTTTCTCACACAGCGAAGCAATGATTCCATAATTAAATCTTATCAAGTGCCTGTGCAATATCTGCAATAATGTCCTCCGCATTCTCAAGCCCAACGGACAAACGAATCAAATCCGGAGCAACACCGGCTTCCATTAACTGCTGGTCGGAAAGCTGTCTGTGGGTGTGGCTGGCAGGGTGCAAAAGACAAGTCTTGCTATCTGCCACATGCGTTACGATGGAAGCTAACTTTAAGCTGTCCATAAAGGTATTTGCCTGTTCTCTGCTTCCCTTCACTGCAAAGGAAAGGACACCACAGGTTCCCTTTGGCATATATTTTTTCGCCAACTCATGGTATTCATCGCCTTCCAAATCCGGATAATGAACCCAAGCTACTTTTTCCTGGCTCTTTAAATATTTTGCTACTGCCAAAGCATTTGCGCAATGTCTTTCCATACGCACTGCCAAAGTTTCCAAACCTAAATTTAAATAGAACGCATTCTGGGGAGACTGGATGGAACCCAAATCTCTCATCAGCTGTGCTGTCGCCTTTGTAATATAAGCTCCCTTGCCGAATTTTTCCGCATATACGATTCCATGGTAAGATTCGTCCGGAGTCGTAAGACCGGGGAATTTTTCTGCCTGCTTTAACCAATCAAAATTACCGCTATCTACGATACATCCGCCAACGCCAACGGCCTGTCCGTCCATGTATTTTGTGGTGGAATGGGTAACAATGTCCGCTCCCCACTCAAAGGGACGACAATTAATCGGAGTTGCAAACGTATTATCAATAATCAAAGGTACACCGTGGGCATGGGCAACTTTTGCAAACTTTTCAATATCAAAAACAGAAACCGTAGGATTGGTGATGGTTTCACCAAAGACTGCCTTTGTATTGGGACGGAACAATTTAGAAAGTTCTTCCTCCGAAATATTCTGATCCACAAAAGTACACTCGATTCCCATCTTCTTCATACTTACGCCAAAGAGGTTGTAAGTTCCTCCGTAAATAGAGGAAGAAGCGATAAAGTGATCACCGGATTCACAAATATTAAAGATGGCATAAAAGTTTGCTGCCTGTCCGGAAGAAGTAAGCATTGCTGCCACACCGCCTTCCAATGCACAAATTTTAGAAGCCACATAGTCATTGGTGGGATTCTGCAATCTTGTATAGAAATAGCCTTCTGCTTCCAAATCAAAAAGCTTTCCCATATCTTCGCTGGAATTATATTTGAATGTCGTGCTCTGATAAATGGGCACTTCTCTGGGTTCTCCGTTTCCGGGAACCCAACCTTCATGAAGACATTTTGTTTCGATTTTTGTACTCATAATTCACCCTCCGTATCATTCAAAATTAGTGGTGGAACAAACGAATTCCGGTAAATGCCATTGCCATTCCGTACTTATTGCAGCAATCAATCACGGCATCATCACGAATGGAACCGCCGGGTTCCGCAATGTATTTTACCCCACTCTTTTTCGCTCTTTCAATATTATCACTGAACGGGAAGAAGGCATCGGAGCCAAGTGCTACTCCGTCCTGCTGGTCTAACCAAGCCCGTTTTTCTTCCTTGGTGAACACTTCCGGTTTTTCTTTGAAAATTCTTTCCCAAGCGCCGTCTGCCAATACATCCATATAGTCATCACCGATATAATTGTCAATGGCATTGTCTCTGTCTGCTCTTCCAATACCATCTACAAAAGGAAGATTCATTACCTTCGGGCACTGACGAAGAAGCCAGTTGTCTGCCTTCTGACCTGCAAGTCTTGTACAGTGTACTCTGGACTGCTGACCGGCACCGATACCGATGGCCTGTCCGCCCTTTGCATAACAAACAGAGTTGGACTGGGTATATTTCAAGGTAATCAAAGAAATCAAAAGGTCAATCTTTGCCTCTTTCGGAATATCTTTGTTCTCTGTTACCACATTAGAAAGAAGCTCCTCGTTGATGGGAAGTTCGTTTCTTCCCTGTTCAAAAGTGATACCGAAAACATCCTTATGCTCGATAGGCTCCGGAACATAGTTTTCATCAATCTGAATCACATTATAGTTTCCGTTTTTCTTGCCCTTTAAAATTTCCAATGCTTCCGGCTCATATCCCGGTGCAATTACACCATCGGATACTTCTCTTTTGATAATTTTTGCGGTGGAAACATCGCACACATCGGAAAGTGCAATGAAATCACCAAAGGAAGACATTCGATCTGCGCCTCTTGCTCTGGCATATGCACAAGCTAAGGGAGATAATTCTCCCAAATCATCCACCCAATAGATTTTCTTAAGGACATCTGTCAAAGGAAGACCTACGGCCGCACCAGCGGGAGATACATGCTTAAAAGAAGTCGCAGCCGGAAGTCCGGTAGCTTTCTTTAATTCCTTGACTAACTGCCAACCGTTAAACGCATCCATAAAGTTAATATACCCCGGTTTTCCGCAAAGTACTTCAATAGGCAATTCACCACCGTTATTGCAAAAGATTTTTGCCGGTTTCTGATTCGGGTTACAACCGTATTTTAATTCTAATTCTTTCATTTTTCCGCCTCCGTTATTTATTTTTGTTCACAATGTTTGTCTTGTATTCGCCGGTCTTTATATCAATGTATCTTACGAAAAGGGAAACCTTGTTTTCCTCATTTAAATTATCCCATAAAAGTTTCGTAAAGGCTTCCATATCGTTTGGAATTTCAATCAATTTCGGTTCGCCTTCAAAGCTGGGAAGAGGATTTCCGTCGCACTTATAAGTATGAATAAAATGTCCCTCTCCTGCTACCGGATTTTCATAAGCAAATGTATAACGGTTGCATGCATCCGGATTTCCGTTATTACTCTTTAAAATAGACATGGCATAATTATAATTCCCGTTTTCAATATGCATAATACCGGAAATACGAGGGGTGTAATTCGGGCCATCCGGCTCAAATTCTCTGCTTCTTAAAGACTGCTCGAAAGTAAGCTGCTTGTCCATTCCTTCGTAAATGGTATCGGTCTGGTCTCCGTTGGTTACAATGGTCTTATTGCCAAGAACTCTTACCGGTGCATAAATAATAAGGCTGGGATCCGTCAATTTGGAAGGATCAAATGCCTCGGTACGAATTCCTTCTCCTTCCGTAACAAATACTCTGTTTCGGCTGTTTTCGCTTCTTCCCATAATAAAGTAAGCGGTTACCGCATATTTACCGTCTGCGGATTTTCCGATAATAATTCCTCTTCCGGGATAGGCATTGGAGCTCAGTTCCTGTTCAATTTTGATTGTTTCCATTGTGTTCTTCCTCTCTTTTTCGTATTTTCATTGTCGGAATCTTCTTTGTAAAACCGTTCTGTCTCTTGGTAATTACCGCCAAACAGCGTAAAACGAAAAATATCCCGACGAAATTCTGAATAAAATAAAAGCCGCGCGCACCGGGTTTCCCTCCTTTTCTAAGAAGGACCTTTCCCCAGACGGTCGGCATCTTCCCTGATATACTTCATGTGGTTTCCTCCACCTGCCCGCTTTCTTGCTTTTCCAAGCAACTTCCGGGACATTTCCGTCAGTCATATACCAGTTATTTCTCTTTATTTCACACCACGATTATACTTCATTCCCCCTCATTCGTCAATGAAGTTTCTTGGTTCTTTACAACTTTTCTTCTTCCTCCAAATTCGTCTGGTGCTTTGAGCCGTACCATTCCAAAAAGTTGTGAGATACACCGTTTTCTTTGTATGCGATAATGGTACTTAAATTTACATTTTCCACACTTTTAAATATGTTGCTTTCCACATAGGGATTAATCTTTCTTAAAGCAGAAATTAAATTCTTTACCTCGGTTCGCTTGGAAGCCACACTACCATCGTCCGACGGTGTGGTACAGGTATCGGTAAAGCGGCAGGCACACTGCAAGAAGCGTAGTCCGTTCTCGTCCCGCCAACGAATAATATCCTCTTCCCTTACCAAGTACATGGGACGAATTAATTCCATTCCCGGGAAATTGGTGCTTTCTATTTTGGGCATCATGGTCTGAATCTGCCCACCATAAAGCATTCCCATCAAAATGGTCTCAATCACGTCATCATAATGATGTCCCAACGCAATTTTATTGCACCCCATTTCCTTTGCCTTACTGTACAAGTACCCTCTTCGCATTCTGGCGCAAAGATAGCAGGGGGACTTTTCGATTTCATACACCGTATCAAAGATTTCCGTTTCAAATACGGTAATGGGAATTCCTAGAAGCTTTGCATTTTCTTCAATTCTTTTGCGGTTTTCTTCCCGGTATCCGGGGTCCATCACCAAAAATTCCAAGGAAAAGGGGAATTTTCGATGTCTTTGCAATTCCTGAAACAGCTTTGCCAAAAGCATGGAATCCTTTCCGCCGGAAATACACACACACACCTTATCCCCCGGGGAAAGCATCTGATACGTATTGATCGCCTTTGCGAAACGGCTAAAGAGTTCCTTATGAAACGTTTTTCGAATACTGATTTCTGCCTGTTCCTGTTTACTAATCATCGTCTCACCCTTCTTATCGGAAATAATATATGGAAATAATATAGCACAACTCATGGAATCCCTTCAATATTTTACTTTCCAAATTCCTCGTTCCAACTTGTGGTACTTTTTCATTTATGGTATCATTTTTTATGAATTATCTTTTATGTATCTATTCATTATTTCATTCCCGAATCCTTCGGGAAACGAAAACTTTTTAGAAAGGTTTTTCTATGCGTAATAAACTCCCCTTTAAAATAGCAGGCATAATCAGCCTTCTGTTCCTTATCGGTCTTCTCCCGTTTTCTTTTCTTCATGCAAATGAAAACGACTTAGACCTTGCTTTTGTTACTACCGTATATAATGACCACAACGGTCTCCCTACCGGGGAAGCTAATACCGTGTTACAAACCCAAAACGGTTACATCTGGATCGGCAGCTATGGCGGTCTTATTCGCTATGACGGTACCGATTTTCGAAATTACAGTTTGGAAGGTGCCATTTCTTCCTCTTCCATTCGTTCTTTGTATGAAGATTCTGCAGGAAGACTTTGGATTGGTACCAACGATTGCGGTGTTTATGTTATGGAGCATGACACCTTTACCCAAATTCCGGCTACCGAGGATCACTCCTTCCTTTGCATCCGGGATTTTGCGGAAGATGCAGAAGGAAACATCTATGTCGCCTCCAACTCCGGTGTGGCTGCTATTTTTGAAAACACGCTGGTTCCTTTAGCCACGGATTCTCTGACCGACACCACGGTATATTCGGTAGCAACAGACTCCTACGGACGACTTTGGGCCGCTTTGGACGGTGGTAAATGCGCCGTTATTCAGGATTCGCTCTTAGTCACCACCTTAGAATCCTCTGCTTTTTTCTCCTCAGAGGAAATCTACTGTGTATCCTCCCTTTTACAGACAGGAAGTGACGACAGCTCAGAAACACCGGCAGAAAACGCCCTTTACTTTGGAACCACCGGCAGTCAGGTAGCAAAAATTGTTCTCACTTCCGAATCCTTGGACCCGGAAGATTTTGCCGTTACCTGCTACGACACCGGAAATGTTTCTTCTCATAACGACATCACTCCCCTTCCTTCCGGCGAGCTTTTAATCAGTGGCTATTATGGTTTTGGCGTTTTATACACCGACGGAAGATTTGTGGAATTCAGTGAACAGGATTACGCCACAGCCGTGAATACCGCCATTTTGGATTACGAGGGAAATATCTGGCTTGCCTCCTCCAATCATGGTGTGATCAAATATACCAGAGGATACTTCTATTCCCCCAACCGAATTGCCGGACTTGAGGACATCGTAGTAAATACCCTTGCAATGCAAGGGGACTACTACTATTTAGGAACCGATGACAGCGCCCTTATTTATGATAAAAACTGGAATCCGGTAGAAAATGAATTGACCGAGATGCTCTCCGGTATTCGTATCCGAAATATTATGTGCGACAGCCAAGGACGAATCTGGCTGGCCACCTATGCCACTTACGGTGCTGTATGCTACGACCCTTCTACCGAAGAAATCCGCACTTATACAGAAGCAGGCGGACTTGTCAGCGACCAAACCAGAGTGATTTATGAAATGTCTGACGGCACCATTGCCGTAGGAACCAAAAACGGAATTTCTTTGATTGAAAATGATGAAATTGTTCGTAACTATACCACGGAAGACGGACTAAACAATGCCACGATTTTATGCTTGTCCGAAACGCCGGACGGAATACTGCTTGCCGGCAGTGACGGTGACGGTATCTATTCCATTGACGGCGACACCGTCACAAACCATGGATTTGACGAGGGTCTGGAAGAAGGCGTCGTACTTCGTATGCTAAAAAACGAAGATGAAGAAGGCTTCTTTGTCAGTGCAGGAAGCAGTCTCTACTACTGGGAAAATCAATCCTTCCGAAAATTAACCGCCTGGGATAAGGATGCCGGCAGTATCTTTGATTTTTATGACATAGATGGTTCACTTTGGATTTTCCAAAATAACGGAATCCTCTCGGTAAGCAAAGAAAAATTGTTAAACGACCAATCTTCTGAGTGTATTTTCTACAGCTTCATGCATGGTTTAACCGGTTCCTTAAATGCCAATACCTGGAACTTTTTAACAGAAGACGGAACGTTATATATTTCCACCCGTAACGGTATCAGCATCTTCCGATTTGAAGAGCCTTCCAACTGTACCCCCATGGGTATCATCAGCAGCGTTACGGTGGATAACGAACTCATCGAACATCCTACGGAAATTACGCTTCCGCGAAGTGCCAAACGTATGACGATTCATTTTGCGCCACTCTCTTACACCGGTACCTCCAATTACCATATTTCGTACCGCTTGAAGGGATTTGACACGAGTGAAATCATTTTAACGGACGGCGCTGCCCGGGAAATCAGTTACACCAACCTGCCCGGCGGCAGCTACACCTTCTGTCTGAAAATATGGGATCCGGCTCATCCGGAGGATGCCAGAACCTATGAAATCCCCATTCGAAAAGAGGCAAAGCTGACCGAACTTCCTCTCTTCTGGATAGGAGTCGTTACCTTACTTTTGCTTCTCACCACCGGTACCTTGGTTCTGTCTTCCAGAGTCAAAATTAATCGTTTAAAGAAACGGCAGCAGGAATACAAAAACATTGTAGAACAATCCTTACAAACCTTCGCCAATACCATTGATGCCAAGGACCCTTATACCAATGGACATTCTTATCGGGTAGCCTGCTATTCGAGAGAAATTGCCAAACGAATGGGCCTTGATAGCGAAGAACAGGAGCGCATCTATTTCGTTGCCCTTTTACACGACATCGGAAAAATCGGTGTTCCTGACCACATTTTAAATAAAAAAGACAAACTTACAGAGGAAGAATGGAGCATCATTCAAAAGCATCCCGTAATCGGCGGTGAAATACTTTCGGGATTTACCGCACTTTCCGGCATTTCCGAAGGGGCTCGTTACCACCATGAACGTTATGATGGTACCGGCTACTGCGAGAAAAAAGCGGGAGAAGATATTCCTTTGGAAGCCCGAATTATCGGGGTTGCCGATTCTTACGACGCTATGGTCAGCAATCGTTGCTATCGAAAAGCGTTATCCACCGAAGTAGTCATTGAAGAACTAAAGAAGGGAGCCGGTTCGCAGTTTGACCCTCAAATTGTTCCGATTATCCTTTCCATGATTGACGATGGAATTGTCCCCATTCCGCAAAATAAATAAAAAAGGATAATTATATGCCAAAGACTCCAAAAGATACCGCACGTTATGAAATTATAGATACCATAAGGGGGGTTACCCTTCTGAATATGATTATCTAAGGAGCTACTGATTCACCTAAAAAATTTAAAGTGCTCTATTTTTCCTTTCAACTTTTTTAGGGCGACATTCGCTTCTTATCTATTTGTTGCACCAACCGATACTTTATGCCTTAACCATGCTTACAAAATTTTTTTATTCAGGAATTGAATCCGCGATGCATAGCGCGCCCCACCCCACCTTGGTATTCGGATACTGCACCTCTCCCCGAAGTGGCTTGGCCCCCCGTATCAAATATGCCTTTACTTTCTCTCCGTATAAAAAAGGATCATTTCCTCTTACGATTCCCCATTCCATTAAGAGAGCGGCACCACCGGTCACAAAAGGCGTTGCAAAGCTGGTTCCAGACACCCCCTGATAACCGCCACCCGAAGAGGCCGCCACCACATTCACTCCCGGTGCAACCAGGTCCGGTTTCTCCGGATTTCTCCCTCCAATTCCTCTACCGGAAAAATCCGCATACGCGTCAAATCCGGAATGATAAGCTCCCACAGTAATCACCCGTTCTGCAGTAGAGGGAATGGTTAGTGTTCCCTCCGGCGTAGCCAAAAAGAAACCGGTGTCTGCACTTCTTACGCTATAAGACGGCAGGTACATTCGAACGGTTCCTTCCCTTACCTTGGTGCCCCGGATGCGAAAGGTCCAAATTCCGCTTGGTAAATAATTTCCTTTCGGATACATTTCCATATAGATTTCCTGCAACGCACTGTAGGGGAGCGGCGACCCAAAATATCCCAAAAATTCCACCCCGCCAAGAACGAATCGCTCTACTCCCAATGCATCTGATGGTATCGTTTTTACCTCTCCTCCAGGAGATACAATGGTCAGCTGAATGGAATCGTAATAGTTTTTCCAAATTTGCAGATTAAGAGAAGGCTCATAATTTCCCACAGAAAGTTCCGCTGCCAGCTCCTCATCTCCTACCGTCCCCACAAAATGCCCCAAGGAAGCCGCTTCATTTCCGCTTCCTACGCAAATCACATTTCTTCCTACTTCCGAAATATTATTGATGAACCGTTCCAAAAGACTGCTGCCCAAATGATTTCCATATACACTTCCAAAGCTTAGATTAATCACTACAGGCATTCGTCTCTCCTGCGCGTACCTTGCCACAAACGTAAGTGCCCGCATTAACTCCGTTGTTTTCGGAAAAGAGCCGAAAAGAGGATTCCCCAGCTTTACCACAACAAGCTCCGACCCGGGAGCCACTCCGATTTCCTGACCCACGGCAATGGAGGCCACTGCCGTGCCGTGTCCGCTGTTATCGACACTTGACACCATAGAACTCCCTTGCCCCGGAGCACTTGCATTCAGCGAAGCATTAATCATCTCATTTGTAAAAAGCACACCTTTTTCAAATCCCGTCGGCGGAATCCTTCCTGCCATCTCATCCGGCATTACCGTCTGATCCCATAGCGCTGCAATCTTCGTCCTCCCGTTTTCACGAATAAACTCGGGATGAAAATAATCAATTCCGCTATCAATTACTGCAATCAACACACCTTCGCCGGTTAATTTCGGTGTTCTTGCTGAAACCTCCTCCCAACAAATATCCCACCGTCCATCCACCTGTTCAAAATATAATCGTTTGGGCATTTCCACATATTCTACTTCTTCCAGCGATGCAAATTCCTCAATGCTGCTTTCCGGTAAAGTGACGATGGCATAGCCTGCAATCAGCTCCTCCACCCGGATGTTTTCCGCTATTTGACCTGCTGCATTACGCAAATTACCGTTGTACTTTACAATGAGTTCCCAGTTTTTTTCTTCCGTCGAATAACCCACATCTAAATTTTCCGAGCGCTCTCGCTCGTTTGTGGTTGCCTGTAAGTTCAAATTTAATAAATCTTCCAGTTTTTCATTTCCTTCTCCACTTTGATATAAGCCGGCATCCATATTTTTTTCCCTTTCTTTTCGCTAAAGCAAACGTTTTCTCGTATCCTTAGCCTTTTTCTATCAAGCCACCTTAGAAAACCTTACCTCGTTCTCTATAACTACTTATGTTTTAAGCCGTCCCGATAGACCAAGTGGCAAACATTTGTCCTTCCGTCAAATTCTTGCTATAATAGAAATACGATTTTTCTGGGAGGACGCTTTCTTATGAGTGAGGAGAAAAAAACTCCGGTGAATACCGAGCTTATGGATTTTTATGCCGAACATACCAACATGGATTTTCCTGTGGGTATTTATTATATTGAGCTAAAAAAAATGTATATGGAATGTGTGCGCTGGCAATGGCACCAGGAAATGGAAATCGATTTTGTCCGAAGCGGCAGTGCTGTTTTTGAGATTGGAGAGGAATCCGTCACGGTTCCCGCCGGCAGTGCCATCTTGGTGAATGGTAACCGCATCCACTCCATTCATTCCAACGAACCGGAGAAGTGTGTTATTTTATCCATTTTGTTTCACCCTAACTATATTTTTGATTCCTCCCGCTCCTTCCTTTCCCTAAAATATCAGGAGCCCATTCTGTCCAATCCGGATTTTAAATTCGAAGTATTTTCACCGGACCACCCCTGGGGAAAACGAGGAATCGATACCATCAACTCCATTTTGAATATCAATCTCCACAAGGATTACGGTTATGAGCTTATGACAAAAAGTTATCTTTGTACGTTCTGGATTGCATTGTTAGAAAAGAATCGAATGGAGACGGCACGCAGAACCAAAAAAGCGCCCCAGTCCAGTCCTTTGTCTCTTATGGACGAAGAACGGGTGAAAGACGCCATTTTATATATTCATACCAATTATGCTAAAACCATTGCGTTAGAAGACATTGCCGAGAGTATTCATGTCAGCAAAAGTGAATGCTGCCGCTGTTTCAAACGGGCGATGCGTCTTACTCCTTTCGAATATTTAATGAAGCATCGCGTCTTTGAATCTGCCAGAAAAATGCAAAGAAATGACCAGTCCGCAGAATCCATTGCTGAACTGGCCACTTCCGTTGGTTTTCATAACAGTAGCTATTATAACAAAATTTTTCGTAAATATTTGAATTGTACACCCACCCAGTACCGGGAAGAAATTAAGAAAAATCACCGGGATGCCTTGAGTCCTTTTGGAATCTCCCTCGCAAGAATGTAAGCTTTTTTAAAATTTTTCAAACCAAGAATCTTGCCTAATCCAGACAACCCCAAACCGAATCCTTTTTGTTCGACGTACTAACCTACTGACGTTCAAAGTAATCGATTCCGGCAGAAGGATAGAAATAAGTCCGGATATAGCCGTCTTGCGATAACACAACAAATTCGTTGGTTTCTTCCAAATAATAGACACCGTCTCCGTCTTCCTCTTCGGTTTTGTATAAGGCCTCGTCATTTAAAATTACGGCTAACGCGGCAGCTTCATACTCCTCCATGGAAGAAAAGCCCATTTCGATTCCATGTTTTTCGTAGTGTTCCTCCAAAAGCTGTTCGTTACGGAAAGTATATACGACCTCTTCTTCGTAGTACACTTCCATTTCAGGATCGCCCTCTTCTTGTGTAGTCGCATCTTCTCCATTTTGAGCTTCCTGTACACCCGCATCTTCCGTATTTTGCACTTCCTGTGCCTGTTCGGAATCGTCTAAGCTATCTTCTGCTTCTGCCACAGTTTCCTGTGATTCATTTTGTGTATCATTTCCGTCTTCTGCAGGCGTTCCGCCCTGAAGTACATATACAATCAGCAAAACCACAGCACCTGCAACAGAGGATAAAATACCTTTTGTTTTTTTACTCTTCATAAAATAACCGTACCTTTCCTCTATGTCAAAACTTTCGTTTCCCTTTGCATCATACCATATTTTGCTCAAGAAAAAAACGTTCCTCCAATAATATCTCTACGAATTTGATTTCCACAGCCCATGCAAATTGCAGTACTCATAGGCTGCCACAAAAGCATCTCCGTCCGCCAATTTAAACTCAGCTCTCGGCTTGTCGGTGTGCTCTAATTTTACTCTCTGACACCCCTTCGTAGTTTCAATGGCAATCCACTGGATATAATGAGCCTCTACCATAGGATGTTCCACAGAGCCCACTTCCACTACCACTTTGTCTCCCTCCACGGTAACCACGGGCACATGTTTTTCTAACGCTCCATCCGAAGTCCCGGGAACAAGCTCTGTCATTTTCTGTCCGCAACACATTACCGGCACACCGGATTCCTTCACATATTCAATAATGTTTCCGCAATGTTCACATACGTAAAATTTCATAACAACCTACCTCCATACATTTTTCTGAAATATAGCATAACCATTTCCATTATTACTAATTTTATGCGTGGGCATTACCTTTGTCAATCTTGTTTTGATAAATATTCGCATATATTTTTCTGAAAAATTTCACGACAGTGCCGATCAACAATGCCGAAATAAGAGTACCTTCCCTGGTTCCTACAATTTCACACTCAAACGTAATCGTATCCACATAAAACGCCTGAACGAATCTTTACCGAATCTTTGCCATCCTTTTCTCAACCGCTCATTATTTTTTGCTATAATGTACTATGTACAAAGGGAGTAGTTTGCATCTTCTTTTCAGATGTTACATCGATCGTCATCACGTCCGTAGGGGCCGGTCGATGTTCTTACATTTTAGTGTATGTAACGAGACTTTTACGCATTGTTGTTGTGCGTAAAAGTTTTTTTATGCATAATAGCACAAATCTTATTTAAGGAGGACATCATTATGATGTATGTATTACTGATTATCGGCTTTGCCTTACTTGTAAAAGGAGCTGATATGTTTGTGGATGGTTCTTCATCCATCGCAGGGATTTTAAAAGTCCCTTCCCTCATTATCGGTCTTACCATTGTAGCCATGGGAACCAGTGCGCCGGAGGCTTCCGTAAGTATTACCGCAGGTCTTGCGGGAAATAGCGATATTTCCCTCGGAAACGTAGTCGGTTCCAATATCTTTAATGTTTTGTTTGTTGTTGGTCTATGTTCCCTTATTTTCCCGGCAGAAACACCAAAGGATATTATGAAACGTGATGTCTGGTGGAATATCGCAGCCAGTATCGGCTTGCTCGTTCTTATTTGGGACGGAACCCTGAGCCGCATTGATGGAGCTATCCTCTTAGTGGCTTTCGTTACCTACATTGGGCTTATGATTCGCAGTGCATTAAAGAATCGAACCGAAGGAGATGCCCAGGAAACCATGTCGGTTCCGAAAAGTATTCTTTTTGCCATTTTGGGTTTGGCTATGATTATCTTTGGCGGTAATCTGGTGGTAAACAACGCCAAAGCTATTGCCCTCGCCTGGGGCATGAGCGAAGCATTGGTTGGTCTTACCATTGTGGCCATCGGTACTTCTCTTCCGGAGCTTGTTACCTCCGTCACCGCATCCAGAAAGGGCGATTCCGGTATCTCTTTAGGAAATGCCGTTGGTTCAGACTTATTTAACATCATGTTCATTTTAGGTATTGCTTCTGTCTTAGCTCCCATTAACGTAGTACCGGAGCTGTTTATTGATACCATTATTATGATTGGTGTTGCTGTATTGATTACCATTTTCTGTAAAACTTCAACCAAAATCAATCGTATCGAAGGCGCCATCATGTTACTTGGCTACGTAGTATATACGGCTTACATCATTTTGCGATAAGAATTTGTGAAATAATTTACCCTCCGCTGTTTTGATAGCGGAGGGTTTTTCTATCATGATTGGATTGTCTCATGTATTTTTTTACAACATTCTTCGGAATGTTTCATCAAAAAATCACCGTGTCCAAATCCATTCATAATCTCTTCTTTATAATTTTTCAGATACTTTTTCAATTCTTTATGAGACTTAATGGCATACGGTTCTTTGCTTCCGCACCACATATGAACCAACGTTTCATTTTGGGCAAGCTCGGGGCGAATACGATAGGTATAGTTTTCCATAAAATTTCTCTTTACCGTTTCATCGCTGGCTTCCTTATACAAAGAATCCATCATTCCCAAATCTTCTTCCTTTAACCCCATTAGCTTCATCATGAGTAAAATGAAACCAGGGAATTTTCCCGTATTTTTATATTTACAAAACATTTTGTAGGTTACCCATCCCGCAATTTTTCCTTGGTGCGCCACATAGCATCCATCCATTATAACAGTCCCCAAATGAATTCTGTTTCTGGTCAAGAGTTCTGTCAGCATAAGACCTCCTTGCGAACAACCGTATGCTCCCATTACTTTTCCGTTAAAATTTGTCTTTACATATTCTTCAATCTGTCTCGCCTGGTCCTCAAATGATGTAAAATCACCGCTTCCATCATAAAAACCATCTTGCGCCGGAATAATTAACAAATAATACTTTTCCAAGTCCTTAAGTAACTCATATTCCGTATGCCAATCCTGCATCATCCCATGCAAAAGTAGCACCGGTGGATTTTCTTTATTTCCAAATTCATTAAATAACATCCTTTTCCTCCTACATAACGTTTTTTTATTTTTGTTATCAAAAAGGGCTGACACACTAAGTAATTAGTGCGACAGCTCCTTTATCAAACTGTTATATTGTTTCATCATGCCAGCAAAACCACTGTCACCATAGAAGGCCAATAGTTGTGCATATCTCATCGCCTGTTCCATTGTATAATCTCCGTAAAGCAATTCGTAATATCCCTGTAATCTCATTCGAACTACGATCTTCACAATACCACGGTCCTCCGATTGACCACCGTACCGCTTATAAAATTCCATAAAAGCGGCTTCCAAAATTTCGCATAATTCTTTTTTGTAATCTTCGTACAGGGTGCCCTCCGCTTTTTCAAAAAGAATTTGCACTTCCGCTTTATGTTCAAACAAAAAGGAAATCATTTCCCGGTCATTTTCTGCACTGGTTTTTCTACCGCTGATTTCACTCTCGGCAAAATCTTCCAAAAGCCTTTTCCACTCCTTTGCTGTGTCCTCTAAAATGGCTTTAAAGAATTCTTCTTTGTTTGGAAAGAAAAAATAAATCGCCCCAGTAGTTACATTTGCAGCCGCACTAATCGTTCTTAGGGAGGCCTTCGCATAACCTTTTCTTAAAAACTCTTTTTTTCCGTTCTCTATAAGCCGATTCCTAACATCCCCATTTTCTTCTTGCATCCGGTACATCTCCTTGTAAATTTATTTTAACATAACAGTTGTTATGTGACAAGGTCCTACTTCTTTTTCAATATCAATATCCGGGCCAACCGGTACAAATTTTATTTTTGAAGCTTCAATCAATTGCTTCCAGCAAGGGTGCGAACCCAGTAAGGTATCATACCCATTTTTATTTAATTCCTCGCCAGATAAATATACGGTGGTACATCTCCTCTGGTCCCCAGGGGAAACATCGCTATTTTTTCAAATAAAAAACAGTGCCATACGCCAATGACACTGCTTTATCCAAACCTCACTACCACCGTTTTATCCCAGTTTGCCATGATACCTTTTCATCAGAAAATACAATCCAAAAAACATCATACTGCTACCAACATTCATGGCACCCATCCCGGCAAATAAAATCGATGCTACCATCGTAAAGAACAGGGTATTCACAAGACATGCCCGTTTAGGGAAGCAGGTCTTTTTCTGGAACACCGCAATAAACAACGTTATACAAACCAAAAACACCCCTATGTTACACATTGCTGAAGTAACGCCCGTTTCCATAAAAAAAGACAACATAATTTCATGCGCCGCTTTGGTTGCACCCGCTTTTACAAAATGCCACAGCATACTGGTACAGGTAAAGTGCATCACTGCTCCGGCCACGCAGGTAAGTGCGGTACCCACCTGCACCAGACGGGCATAGGTTACGGATACCTGCTTTAATAATTTTGCTATCTGAAAGTATCCCGGCATAATCACCATCATCGCAATCACACCTACAATGCCGGAAATGGTAAACTGCAAAGGAGAAGCGCCTTGCAACATGGCAGCCGTTTTCTCATAATTAAACAATCCCATAACCTCCAGTCTTCCGCTTGGCAAAAAATTTTTGTCCTATAAGTTTCTTTTCCGGAAAACTCATAAAATTCATAATATAATCAATCTCTGGATTGCGTTCTTTATATCGCAGGATAAGTTCATCCTCTCCCTGGTTTATCTGCTCCATTGTGTACTTCATTAGGATCATCCTCTTTGTCTTGTAAATTTACTCTTTTATTTTATCAATGTAATTTTTTTCTTTCAATATCACATAACGCAAGTGACACTTTTTCCTGTATAAGACGCACACAAAAAGAGTACAAAGAACCCTCTGGTTCCTTGTACTCTCATTTTCCATTACGGACTACGCCAATTCATTTCAAATTATTTTCCTACTCCTCATTCATCTTCGCCAACTTCGCTGCCTGGTCGGCTGCAATGCAGGCATCAATAATTTCCTGAATATCACCATTCATAATCTTATCTAACTTATACAGTGTAAGCCCGATACGATGGTCGGTAACACGTCCCTGGGGGAAGTTGTAGGTTCTGATTTTCTCGGAACGGTCTCCGGTTCCGATCTGGCTTCTTCTGGCATCTGCTTCTGCATCATGTGCCTTCTGAATTTCCAAATCGTACAGCTTGGCACGAAGCAAAGTAAACGCTTTTTCTTTATTTTGAATCTGCGACTTTTCGGTCTGGCTGTAGATAACGATACCGGTAGGGTAATGGGTTAAACGTACCGCAGAATCTGTGGTATTGACACACTGACCACCATTTCCGGAGGCACGCATTACGTCAATTCGGATATCTTTTTCATCAATGACAACATCCACTTCCTCCGCTTCCGGCATAACCGCTACGGTTGCAGTAGAAGTATGGATACGTCCGCCAGATTCGGTTTCCGGGACTCTCTGTACACGATGTACACCACTTTCGTATTTCAGCACGGAATATGCACCCTGACCGCTAACCATAAATTCCACTTCCTTCATGCCGCCGATTCCGGTTTCATCCGCATTTACCAATTCAATTTTCCAACGTTTTTCCTCTACGTAATGTGCATACATACGATACAGTTCTGCCGCAAAAAGAGCCGCTTCATCGCCACCGGCACCGGCACGAATTTCCACGATAACGTTTTTATCATCGTTCGGGTCCTTAGGTAATAACAGAATTTTTAATTCCTGCTCCAATTCCACAACACGTTTCTTGGCTTCATTATGTTCTTCCTTTAACATTTCACGCATATCAGGATCCTTTTCCTCTTCTAACATCATAAGAGAATCCTCGATGTCCTGATTGCATTTTTTATACTCTTTATAAGCTTCCACAATCGGAGTTAAATCGCTCTGTTCCTTCATCAGACTGCGAAACCGGTTCTGATCATTCGTAACATCCGGCTCAGATAATTCATTTAAAATTTCTTCAAAACGTCTGATGAGATCGTCCAATTTATCAAACATATTTTCCTCATTTCCTTGCGCATGTTTCTTTCTATGCGCACATTATTATTTTCCGCTCCATATTCCATACACTACCCGGTCTAATCCGGCATAATCCTTGGCCACGGTTACCGATTGGTATCCAGCTTCTTCCATCAGCAGTTTTACCGCTTCGCCCTGATTGTATCCGATTTCAAAATACAATCTTCCGCCGGGATTACAATACGGAATGCTTTCCTTTACCAGGCGCTTATAAAAATCCAATCCATCCGCTCCACCGTCCAGTGCCAGCACCGGTTCGTGGTTTCGAACCTCCGGCATCAACGCCTCTATTTCCTCGCTCTCGATATAAGGCGGATTGGAAACAATGACATCATAGGTTCCTGTAACCGATTCCAACAAATCGCCCTGGAAAAATGAAGCCGCTACATTTAGTCGTGATGCATTCTTTTTTGCTACCTCCAGTGCCTTAGGGGAAATGTCACTTCCCACACCTTGGCAATCCTTACCTTGCAAATTCCCTATGGAAAGGATACTGAGCAAAATACAACCGGAGCCGGTACAAATATCTAAGACCCTGCTCTTTGGTGCCAAATCCTGCAAAATCAGTTCCACCAAACACTCCGTATCCTGTCTTGGTATCAACACATTCTCATTGACAAAAAAGGGAAGTCCCATAAACATTTGCTCGCCGGTCAGATGTTGAAGCGGCACCCGCTCGCTACGCCTCTTTATCAATGCCAGATACTGCGTTTTTGCTTGTTCCTCCAAAAGCTTATCGCCATGAAGTAACAGGTCATTTCGATTGGTGTTACAAACATACTCCAATAAAAGTCTTGCATCCAGGTCTGCTTCCAAAATCCCTGCCTTGGCAAGAAGTTTTCTTCCCTCTTCGTATGCTTCTCTATAAGTTTTCATTTGAACTACCGTCTGTTTGTTCTTCCGTACTTCCCGCTCCCTGCATTTCCCGAAGTCTTTCGTTCAATTCCACCACATCAATCTCCATGGTTTCTTCGCCGGTCTCGGTTACGGTACCGTCTTCCATCACTTTGGTCTTCTTTACCATTCTGCGCTTAAAGTGTCTTTCCTCAAAAGCTTCCCAGTCAAACACCTTTTCAATGGCAGCAATCGCCACCTCGACCATTTCCGGTTCCGGTTCTCTGGTGGTAATTTTCTGAAGCCACATTCCCGGGGCGGAAATAATACGCACAAAAACATTATCAAATTTTCCGGCAAGACGTAAAATTTCATAGGAAATACCTGCAATCACCGGAACTAATAAAATACGCAAAAGGAGCTTAAGCCAAACTTCTTCTACCCGGATAAAGAAAAACAAAATAACACTGATTACCATTACAATCAGCAAAAAACTGGTTCCGCATCTTCTGTGCAGTCTGGAACAACGCATAACATTTCTCACCGTCAAAGGTCTTCCGCTTTCAATACAGTTAATACACTTGTGTTCCGCACCGTGATACTGATACACCCTGCGAATATCCTTCATAAAGGACACTAACACCACATAAAGAAGGAAAATCAGGATTCGAACCACGCCTTCAATGATGGCAATCACGGAATTATTTTGAATATATTTTACCAAAAACTCGGAAATCACATAGGGAAGAACCATAAAAAGCCCCACTGCAATCACAATGGATAAAAATACGGTAAAGCCCATAACAACACTTTCCGCTTTTTCCTTAAATACCTTGTTTAATACCTTATCTGTAGCGGTTTCCTGTTCCTCTTCCTCATAGAAAGAAGCCGAGTGGGTCAATGTTTTCATACCAAGCACCAAGGACTCAATAAAATTAAACACACCGCGAACAAAAGGAATTTTTTTCACTACCGAATCCTGAAACACACCGGTACACTTTTCCTTCATCACGTCAATCTTCCCATCCGGAAGACGAACCGCCACCGCATATTCGTCTTTGTTTTTCATCATGATTCCTTCTAAAACGGCCTGTCCGCCGATTCCGGAATACACAGTTTTTTTCTTTCTTTTCTTACTCAAGGATGTTCCTCCGTTACGAAAATCAAAAATAAGGTTGAGATATTAACTACCTCAACCTTTTTCCTTCTTACTGCCTATTAGCTTTCTACACCGTATTTCTTATTGAACTTATCTATACGTCCACGAGCCTGAGCAGTCTTCTGCTGACCTGTGTAGAATGAATGACACTTTGAACATACTTCAACATGAATTTCCTGCTTGGTTGAACCAGTTACAAATGTATTACCACAGTTGCAAGTTACAGTTGCCTGATGATATTCAGGATGGATTCCTTCTCTCATAATATTCACCTCTCTATACTTACTTTACCGGACAAAATATCCGTTGCGGATATAAATCCGACAATTATCTCTAAACAGCTTTTTCATTGTAGCACAGCTTTTCCTACTATGCAAGCAGTTTTTTGCGGAATTTCATAATGAATTTCCAAGTTTTACTGTCTACTTATTATATATTCTTCTTTTTTGGGTTTTAATAAAAATGGGTTTTCTTAACCATTTGAACAAATTCTTTGTTGTTTCTTGTTCTGGCAAACATATCAAGCACTTTATCTACCGCCTCATCCGAACGCATCCCGTTCACCGCTCTTCGGATAATGTTAATTGCCTCCAATTCTTCCTTATCCAAAAGCAAATCTTCTTTTCTCGTTCCGGATTTTGGTATATCAATCGCCGGGAAAACTCTCTTTTCCGATAATTTACGGTCCAAAACCATTTCCATGTTACCGGTTCCCTTAAATTCTTCGTAAACCACATCATCCATTTTGCTACCGGTATCCACAAGGGCAGTTGCCAAAATGGTAAGACTTCCGCCTTCCCGCATATTTCTTGCCGCACCAAAGAATCGTTTCGGCATATGAAGCGCCGCCGGATCAAGACCACCGGACAAGGTTCTTCCGCTGGGCGGAACCACCTGATTGTACGCTCTGGTAAGACGGGTAATGGAATCTAACAAAATAATAACATCCTTCTTATACTCTACCAGTCTTCTTGCTCTCTCAATTACCATCTCAGCCACTCTTTTATGGTGCTCCGGCGTTTCATCAAAGGTAGAATAGATAACTTCCACGTTGGGTCCTTCCACTTCTTCCTTCATATCCGTCACCTCTTCCGGACGCTCATCAATCAGCAAAATAATCATATGCATATCCGGATTGCTGCGTTTGATTGCTTTTGCCACATCCTTTAACAATGTGGTTTTACCGGCTTTGGGCGGTGAAACAATCATACCACGCTGTCCCTTTCCCACCGGGCTGATTAAATCCATAATTCTCATGGCAATCGGTGCTCCCGGTGTTTCCAGATTGATACGCTCATTCGGGAAAATCGGTGTCATATCTTCAAAATTAAACCGCTTCATGGTGACTTCCGGACGGAATCCATTGACATTGTTAATATAAAGCAGCGCACGGAATTTTTCATTCTGTGTTTTAATTCTGGTATTTCCCGATACAATATCGCCGGTTTTTAAGCCAAAACGACGAATCTGGCTGGGTGCCACATAAACGTCATTTTCTCCCGGCAAAAAGTTTTCACATCGGATAAAACCAAACCCGTCCGGCATTACTTCCAAAATACCGCTGACACTGATACCGCTATCCAATTCCGCAGGAAAATCTTCCTTTTTCTCGGCCTGCTTTTCCTCCGCCATAGCCGCACTCTTAACATCCTTTTGCGTTACTTCCTCTTTTTTTGCTATTTCTTCTGTTTTATGTTCCGGAGTTTTTTCTTCTTCATCCTTTTGTAACATAGCTTCGATTAAGTCGCCTTTTTTCATTGTTGATACTGATTTAATCCCCCGATTTTTTGCCATTTCACGAAGGTCTGTCAGGGAAATAGACTCATATCTTGCCCGCATCATAGTATCGTCTCCTTTCTATCCTAATATCCTAATACCTAAAAATCACAAAATAACACAAATACCCAAGTACTCCCACGAAGTACTTCTTCACTTCATTCACCTATTCTATTGTTCCATTGGGGAAATCTGATAAGAAATGTCATTGACCGCTCTTGGTCTATGCTTGCATTATACACCACTTCCCGCAAAAAGCAAATGTTTTTTCTGTTGCAAGCCCACTTTTTTGGTGTTAGTATGATTTTGTAGCCATAAAATAAGAAAGGATGGTTGATTTTCATGACAACCGCAGAAAAAGCATTACAATTACACGAAGAATGGAAGGGCAAAATTGATACCGTATCCAAGACACCGGTAAAATCCAGAGAAGCCCTTTCCTTAGCATATACCCCCGGGGTAGCAGAGCCCTGCAAAGTCATTGCCAAAGACAAGGAAGCTGCCTATACCTATACCATCAAAGGAAACACCATTTTGGTAGTCTCTGACGGAAGTGCCGTACTCGGCCTTGGTAACATCGGTCCGGAAGCCGCCATGCCGGTTATGGAAGGCAAAGCAGTACTCTTTAAAGAATTCGGAGGTGTCAACGCAGTTCCCATTTGCCTTGCTACTCAGGACACCGAAGAAATCATCAAAGCCGTAACCTGGATGGCTCCCGGATACGGCGGCATTAATCTGGAAGACATCAGCGCTCCCAGATGTTTCGAAATCGAAGAACGTTTAAAAGAGACGTTGGATATTCCCGTCTTTCATGATGATCAGCACGGTACCGCCATCGTGGTACTGGCCGCTCTCATCAATTCCTTAAAAATCGTAAAAAAAGAAGCAGCGGATTGCCGTGTTGTAATCAATGGTGCCGGTTCCGCCGGAATAGCCATCACCCGTCTTCTTTTGAATTACGGATTTCAAAATGTATTACTTTGTGATATCAACGGTATTATTTCCAAAGAATCCAAAAACCTTAACTGGATGCAGGAAAAAATGGCGCAGCTTACCAATCCCATGCAGGAAACCGGTACTTTGGCCGATGCTTTAAAGGGCGCTGATATTTTTGTCGGTGTTTCCGCTCCCGGCATCGTTACCGAAGAGATGGTTGCCTCCATGAATTCGGATGCCATTTTGTTTGCCATGGCAAATCCCGTACCGGAAATCATGCCGGACCTTGCCAAAAAAGCCGGTGCCCGCATTGTCGGCACAGGACGCAGCGATTTCCCTAATCAGGTAAATAACGTGGTTGCTTTCCCCGGTATTTTCAAGGGTGCTTTGGAAGGACGCGCAAAACAAATCACCGAAGAGATGAAGATGTCCGCCGCACTTGCCATTGCCGGACTGGTACCGAAAGAAGAGTTAAACGAAGAAAACATTATGCCGGAGGCATTTCGCCCGGAAGTCGCCGATGTGGTTGCCAAAGCCGTTATGGCACATATTCCTTAACCGGCTTCTAACAGAACCAAAACAGAAAGAAACATTTATGATGAAAAAAATGTGGGATACGAAACCATACAACTCTCTGGATTACTACTTTCGAAGTCTGTATGGGGAAAAAATATATAAAATTGCATTAGATGGCGGAATGACCTGTCCGAACCGGGACGGTGTAATTGATTCCAGAGGATGTATCTTTTGTTCCAAAGGCGGAAGCGGCGAATTTGCCGTTCCCATTCACCGGGAACAGCCGGACATCCCCGCACAGCTTGCCGAAGGAAAAAAGCGCCTTCTTGCCAAGTATGAAGGTGCGAAATTTGCGGCTTACTTTCAGCCCTATACCAACACCTATGCTCCGGTTTCTTATCTGGAAGAAATTTACACAGCCGCTTTGGAAGAACCTTCCGTTGTTGGTATTTCCATTGCAACACGACCGGATTGTCTTTCCATTGACGTATTATCTCTTTTGGAAGACCTTTTACACCGATATCCGGATAAATTTATCTGGGTGGAACTTGGTCTGCAGACCATTCACAGGGAAACGGCCAAATACATCCGCAGAGGCTATGAACTCTCTGTATTTGAAGAAGCCGTGCGGAAACTTAACCATTTACATATTCCGATTATTGTTCATGTTATTTTGGGACTTCCCGGAGAAACAGCGCAGCAAATGCTTTCCACCGTGGAATATCTGAATACCTTTCCTATTTTCGGTATCAAATTACAACTTCTGCATGTATTAAAGGATACGGATTTGGCTCTGGATTTTGAGCAAAGACTTTTTGACGTGCTTTCTCTGGAAGAGTACGTGGATTTGGTTATCGAATGCCTTGAAATATTATCGCCGGAAATCGTCATTCATCGTTTGACCGGAGACGGCCCGAAAGACAGTATGATTGCCCCGATGTGGAGTACCAATAAAAAGAACGTTTTGAATACCATATTAAAACAAATGAAGGAAAAAGAATCCTGGCAGGGAAAACAATATGAAAGCAGCGGTGGCTTTCATATCATTTAATCCCTGATTTCTTCTTAATCCTTCTCTTCTTTTGCTTCTCTTTTTATCTTGGCCATATGTTCCCGAATCTTATTTTCATAGCCCAGGTTTCCGGGACGATAAAATTCTTTTCCGGTCAATTCATAAGGCAGGTATTGTTGTTCTACATAATGATTGGGATAATCGTGGGCATATTGATAGCCTATGCCACTTCCCAATTTATGCGCGCTCTTATAGTGCGCATCTTTTAAATGGGGCGGAATCGGCAAATCCCCCATCTCTTTTACACATTCCGTTGCTTCAAAAATAGCATTGCAGGCAGAATTACTTTTCGGGGCACAGGCAATATATGCCGCTGCTTGCGATAAAATAATCTGTGCTTCCGGCATACCCACTCGCTCCACGGCCAAGGAGGCATTTACCGCCACCATAAGTGCCTGAGGATCCGCATTTCCCACATCTTCTGCTGCACAAATCATAATTCTTCTGGCAATGAACGTCACACTTTCACCGGCATACAACATTTTTGCCAAATAATAGACTGCCGCATCAGGGTCTGACCCCCGCATACTTTTGATAAAAGCAGAAATGGTATTGTAATGATTGTCCCCTGTTTTATCAAAACGTATGACTCTCTTTTGGATGCACTCCTCAGCTACCGAAAGGGTGATGTGAATCTTTCCGTCCTCACTTCGCTCCGTTGTCATGATACCAAGTTCAATAGCATTTAACACATGTCTGGCATCTCCGCCGGACTGTTTTGCCAAAAAATTAATCGCTTCCTCATCAATATCCGCCTCATAGGCTCCCATGCCCTTTTCCGTATCATATACGGCTCGGTGAATCAGTGTTTTAATATCCTCTTCTTCCAAAGGCTTTAATTCAAAAATATTGGAACGGGAAAGCAAAGCACCATTCACCTCAAAATACGGATTTTCTGTGGTGGCCCCGATTAAAGTCACGGTACCGTCTTCCACATAGGGAAGTAAAAAATCCTGCTGCCCTTTATTGAAGCGATGAATCTCGTCGATAAACAAAATGGTCTTTTTATCATACATCGCAGCCGTCTGTTTTGCCTTTTCCACCACTTCTTCCATATCCTTTTTTCCGGCAATGGTAGCATTAATTTGCTTAAATTCCGCGCTGGTGGTATTGGCAATGACTTTTGCTAAGGTCGTTTTTCCGGTTCCGGGCGGACCATAAAAGATAACGGAGCTGATTTTATCCGCCATAATGGCGCGATACAACAGCTTGTCTTTTCCCACAATATGCGACTGCCCCACCACTTCATCCAATGTGGTCGGACGCATCCTCGCCGCCAAAGGCGATTCTTTTTCTGTTTTTGCCGTTTCCTTCATATAGGAAAAGATATCTATATTGTCCATTCGTCAATCCTCACCAATTCATATCCCTTTAAAATCCATAAATCGATTAGTTCCAGCGCACTTTCTACCGTAGTGTCATATTCATCATGAAAAAGTACAATGGCATCTTCTTTCAGATTTCCCAGTACGGTTTCCTTTATTTTTTCTGTATTTTTACTTTCCCAGTCCATAGAGTCCACACTCCAAAATACCGGTTTAACTTTCCATTCCGTTTCCAATTCCGGATTCCAGGTGCCGTACGGCGGACGTACATACCCAGGCGCTTCTCCTGTAATTTCTTTAATTAATTTTTCGGTCCTTTTGATTTCTTCCTCAAAAATATCTCTATCCTTTTCCCGATATTCCATGTGAGAATAGGTGTGATTGCATAAAAGATGCCCTTCCTCGTACATCCTCCTTGCAATTTCCGGATTTGCCTCTATGTTTTTTCCCAGAAGAAAAAAGGTGGCTTTTATACCACGCTTTTTTAAACCGTCCAATAATTTTGGAGTCGTATCCTTATGCGGTCCGTCATCAAAAGTAATTGCAATTTTCACTTGGTTATACCCTTTCGTGAAATAAAAAAGATAAAATAAGCGGGACTGTAAGCCGGGTTATGTCATAGCTAAAAAGGAAGCCTTTTCAGCCGGGACGATCATCTATCTGATCCTGCCGTTACCGGCAGGCTTAAGCGACCTACCTAAGGACAGACCGGGCCGGCCTATTGTCCTATGTTTGGTCTTGCTTCGGATGGGGTTTACATGTGCCCCGATTGTTACCAATCGGGCGGTAGTCTCTTACACTGCCTTTCCACCATTACCCGGATAAACCGGGCTGTTTATTTCTGTTGCACTGGCCTTGGAGTCGCCTCCACCGGACGTTATCCGGCATCCTGCCCTACGAAGCCCGGACTTTCCTCACGATGACTCGCGCGATCGTCCGTCCCACTTATCTTATTCACTTTTTTATTCTATCAAATTTTACCAAAAAGAAAAGTTCTTTTTCTTATACCTTAAAGCAGGAACCTCCGACAAACTCCCTTACAATGGAGTTGTTGGGAAGATTTTCACTGCTGACTCCCAAAAAGTAATCCAGAAATTTTAACAACCGTTTTGCCTCGTAATACTCTTTATCCTCCGGCATAATGGAATACAATAAAGGTTCCGCATATTGTTTAATTACAGACAATTCATAGATGAGTGCTGAGTTAAAGGTTGCATCCGCACTTTCCTGGAAAGGGAAAATATTTTCCTCTTCACCGCGACGTACCGAAGGCCACATTTCAATGGTTCTCTTAGCAGACGCACCACGGGTTCTGGCATCACGCACCATTCTTCGAAGAAGTCTTCCGTCCGTAGTAGGAATTCGATTATGCTCATCTACATTTAAACAGGTCAATGCACTGATATAAATCTTATATTTGCTTTCTGCCGGAAGCGCATAGGACATCTTATCGTTTAATCCGTGGATTCCTTCAATAACTAAGATGTCATCTTTTCCTAAGGTTTTCTTATTGCCTTTGTATTCTCTGTGTCCGGTCATAAAGTTAAAGGTGGGAAGTTCTACGGTTTCTCCCTGAAGCAAACGAATCATGTCATCATTAAAGGTCTTGATATCAATTGCTTCCAGACACTCAAAATTGTAATCCCCGTTTTCATCCTTTGGGGTGTCTTCCCGGTTGACAAAGTAATCATCCACGGCAATGGGATGCGGTTTTAACCCATAAGAAGAAAGCTGTACGGAAAGCCGATGGGAAAATGTAGTTTTTCCCGAAGAAGACGGACCTGCAATCATAACAAATTTAACGCCCTCTTTTGAAACAATATCCTTTGCAATTTCTGCAATTCGTCTTTCCTGTAATGCCTCCTGCACCAAAATCACATCGTTCAAACCGCCATTACAAATACGGTCATTTAAATCACCTACCGTATCAATTCCCAGTTTTTCACACCAATCGGTAGAAGTCATCTGCGCATTGAAAAGTTTTTCCAACGGCTTAAACTCCGGTACTTCCTTGGGTTTGCTTCGTTCCGGAAGCATAAGCATGAATCCTTCCTTGTAAGGAAGCAAATCAAAACAGGTCACATAACCGGCTCCTGGTAACATATAGCCGTAATAATAATCTTTGTAGCCGTCCATATCATAAACATTGACAAAGGAGCTTCTCCGATAACGGAACAGTTTTTCTTTGTCCTTCATTCCACACTCATCAAAGAGTTTTCTTGCCTCATCCGTAGGAACGGAAGTCTTTGTAATCGGTGCATTTGCTTTCACCAGTTCTTCCATTCTCTGTTTTACTTTACTTACAAATTCCGGCGTAATCACCAATCCGCCTTTCGGGCTAAAGTAATAACCTTTTCCAATGGAAAATTCTACTTTCACCTGTTTGGAAGTATCTCCTCCCAACACGTCACAAACTGCTTTTACGGTTGTTAAAACCGCAGTTCTGACATAGGTTTTGTGTCCGATGTCGTCTTTTCTTGTAATAAAGCGAATGTCTGCACCCGCTTTGGCCGGTTTCATCAGCTCTCTAATTTTTCCATCCTCGAATACCACACAAATCAGCCCTTCGTATTTTTCCTGATACTCTCCGGCGATTTCTTCATAGGTAATCCCTTCTGCGTATTCTCTTTTTTCGCCTTCCACCAATACTTCCATCATTTTCATACCCTTCTCCTTTCGAGGTTTTACACTTTTTGGGCTACCTCTTTGTTATCCCCAAACATTTTATTCTTGTAACCATTGCTTCACTACCATTTTATTTTTTCGATTGCGCCACAGAAACTGTTTCCTTTTAAATCACAACAAACGGTGCCTGTTGCGTTGCACAGCTAACCGTAATTTCCGGCATATTCCGTAGCAGAAAATTCTTCATAAAATCCACATAGATTTTTTCAATTCCGAAATGTCCTGCATCTATGATACACAATCCTTCCGCCATGGCATCCAAGCCTTCGTGATGGTCAATGTCCCCGGTAATCAACACATCCGCTTTGCATTCCAATGCGTATTTACTCATCTTTTTTCCGGAGCCCGGAGAAACTGCTGCCCGGCAAATCCGTTTCTCTAAATTACCGAAAACCCGAACATCATCCAGTAAGAAGACTTCTTTCACCAATTCTGCACATTCTTTCAAACTGATTTCCCTCGGCAAACGTCCTACTCTTCCAATGCCTTCTTTGGAAATATGGTCTTCGTAAAGGACCATCAAGACTTCCCTCTCCAGCAAATTCAGACGGTCGGCCGCTTCATCAGCCATCCCCATCACATCAAAATTGGTGTGCATGGAATAACACGCAATATCTGCCTGAATCATCTTTAACAGTTTCCTTCCCGTAACCGTATCCTCTGTCACGGAAGAAACATTCGGAAAAATCAACGGATGATGCGTCAAGAGCAAATCCGCTTCTGATAGCACCGCTTCTTCCACCACTTCATCCGTAGCATCCACTGCCAACAAAATCTTCTTAATCTCTTTCTTCTTCCGACCGCATTGCAAACCGCAATTATCCCAATCCTCCGCAAAATGCGTAGGTGATAAGGTTTCCAGTTCTTCCATCACATCTTTTAGCTGCATCCGTAACCCCTTTCCTTTGACCTCTAATCCCGGTCAAAAAACGCTTCTGCCTGTGTAATCCTTGCCATCTTTTTTTCTAATTCATTGTAATCCTTTTGATTCTTTTCCCTGCTTAAATCCAGTTTTTTCAATTTCTCCAGGATTTCTTTTGTAATTCGCTTTTCTTTTTCTATGTATTCCTTTAACACCGGATGACGTTCCAAAAGCAGGAGAGGACCATAATAATCTTCCGTATTTATTTTCGTCTCATCCTTTCTGTCCTTTGTCGTCTCCGTATCTTTTACGGCACGAAACATAGGATAATACTTCCCGTCTTCCTTCACCATTTCTTCCCGGACAATAGAAAAACCAATTTCTCTAAGATATTGTCGCACCAGATGAATTTCCGACTGCGGTTGTAACAGAAGCTGCCGCATTTCCCTTACCTTATCTTCATCCTGCTGCAAAATCCGTTTCATTAAGGCACCACCCATGCCTGCGCAGATCATACAATCGGCTTCCCCGACTTTTAATTCTCTCATGCCGTCAGACAATCTGACCTCAATGGAATCCGAAAGAAGATATCTGCCAATGTTTTTTTTCGCCGCCTCCAAAGGACCTTTGCGAACATCCATGGCAAGTCCTTTTTGAAACATTTTTTCCTTTATCAAACGAATGACAACATATCCGTGGTCACAACCGATGTCAGCCACCACATTCCCTTTTTCCGCCATGGAAATCAATGTTTCCAATCGCTTCGACAGTTCCATGTCCTCATCCTTTCCCGAAATCCGGCTTGCAAATTTGCCCGCCGGTTCCTAATTATTCTGCTTTTCTGCTTAGTCTAAATAATCTTTGATTCTCTTACTGCGGCTGGGATGACGAAGCTTACGAAGTGCCTTGGCTTCAATCTGACGAATACGCTCTCTGGTAACGGAGAATTCTTTTCCGACTTCCTCCAAGGTTCTGGCTCTTCCGTCCAAAAGGCCGAAACGAAGGGTCAGTACCTTTCGCTCTCTTTCCGTCAAGGTATCTAAAATCTCATCCAACTGTTCCCTAAGTAGAGTGAAAGCTGCCGCATCTGCCGGCACCGGCACATTGTCATCCTGAATAAAATCTCCAAGGTGGCTGTCTTCCTCCTCACCAATGGGAGTTTCCAAAGACACCGGTTCCTGGGAAATCTTTAAGATTTCACGCACTCTGTCTTCCGGCATATCCATACGCTCTGCTATTTCCGAAGGGAAGGGTTCTCTTCCCAGCTCCTGAAGCAACTGACGGTTAATACGAATAATTTTATTGATGGTTTCTACCATATGCACAGGAATACGAATGGTTCTTGCCTGGTCTGCAATTGCTCTGGTAATCGCCTGACGAATCCACCAGGTTGCGTAGGTAGAAAACTTGTAGCCCTTGCGGTAATCAAATTTTTCTACTGCTTTAATCAAACCAAGGTTTCCTTCCTGAATCAAGTCAAGGAATAGCATGCCACGTCCCACATAACGCTTTGCAATACTTACTACCAAACGAAGATTGGCTTTGGATAAGTCCTGAGCCGCTCTTTTTCCTGTGGAAATTACCGGCTGGTTTTCTTCCATCTGTTTCCGGATTTTATCTTTCTTCTTCTCGTCGGTTTCTTTTTCCAGACTTTCTTTCAATGCTTCATTCTTTTCTTCTGCGGCCAATCCTGCTTCCATCTTTTTGGCAAGCTCGATTTCTTCCTCTGCACTAAGAAGCGGCACCCGTCCGATTTCCTTTAGATACATACGAACCGGGTCTTCAATGCTAACGCCTTCGCCCAAGGATTTTTCCAAATTCTCCACGTCCAAATCCAAATCGACTGCATCTTCCATATTCAGTTCTTCTTCCGGAATATCATCGTCTTCCATGTTTTCAATTCGAAGAACAATCTTATTTTTGTCCAATGCTTCCCAGATTTTATCGAACTGTTCTTCTTCCAAATTGAATTCTGCAAAAGTATCAATCACTTCCTGATACTCTGCATACCCCTTCTTTTTAGAAGCAGTCAATATTTCTTTCAGTTTCTCGTCAAATTTTGCTTGTGTGTTTTCGTCCATTTTGTTTCCATCCTTCCATGAAATTCGTAATTATTGTTTGTTTAATCTATAGAAATATGCGTTTTTTCCAATTCTTCCAGGGCTTTTTTCCCTGCAATCACTTCATTGAGGGCAGACACATCCGTCCCCATCCGCTCGGAATAGTACGCAAAACTATTTTTTTTCACGGCTACCACAATGTCATGAAATGCTTTCTGCCGCTCCATATCGGTAACGATTGCTTCCAATTTGGTATTAAACACTTCCGCCACCAGACGCTGTTCTTCCACATCCGGGAAAGCATTGATAATGGCTGCCGGATTTTGTTTTTCCTGCATAATATCTTCCAAAAGTTTTTCCGCCACACTTTGATACAAAGGCTCCGTAAAGTCCTTCGCCGTAATGTATTTATCAATCTTTCGGTAAAGAGCAGGCTCTTCTACCAGCCAAGTCAGCAAAAAACGCTGCGACCGTTTTACCGAATCTTCCAAAGTGTTTTTCTTTTGAATTCCGGATTTGACTTCCTGCCTTGGTGTAATAAGACCGGTCTTGGCCGCCAAATGAACCACCAGTTTTTTCAGTCCGGACGCACTGATTTGATATTGCTGCGCAACCGCATTCAAATAGTTTTCCCGTTCCATTTCCTCTTCAAAGCGACAGAGCTTTCTGGCAATCTCTGTATGGAACTTTGTTTTTTCCTCCGGGTCCTCTAAATTGTAATCCTTCTTTAAAATACGGATTTCATACAAAAAACTGTTTTCCGCTCCGGCAATCCTTTCTTCAAAGGCTTCCGTACCAAGATTTTTGATAAACTCATCCGGGTCCTTATAGGGCGACATGTTAATGATTTTGCCGGTCAGGGAAACCTCCCGCAAAATCCCGATAGCCCTAAGTGCGGCTTTTGTTCCCGCCTCATCACTGTCATAAGCCAAATAAACTTCCTCGGTATAACGTTTAAGAAGCATCGCCTGCAAAGAAGTAAACGCTGTTCCGAGGGAAGCAACCGCCTCCGTAAATCCCGCCTGATGCAAAGCGATAACGTCCATGTACCCTTCGCACAAAATGATTCGGTTCTTCCGAGAAGTCCTTGCAAAATTTAATCCGTATAAATTTCTGGACTTATCAAAAATCAGCGTCTCCGGGGAATTCAGATACTTCGGTTTTGCATCGCCCATCACTCGTCCGCCAAATCCGATGACCCGATGATTCACATCCTGAATCGGAAACATGACACGATTGACAAACTTATCACTCATACCATACTTTTCATGAAACAAAGCTAAGCCGGATTCTTTCAAAAGCTCATCGGAATACCCTTTGCTTTTTAAATACTTCACCAAAGCGTCACTGTACTGCGGTGCATAACCTAAGCCGAAATTCTTCATGGTTTCTTCGGACAGTTCCCTTTTTACCAAGTAGTTCTTTCCAAGTTCGCCGGGTTTATTTCGTAGTTGATAGTAAAAAAACTTTGCTGCTTCCTTATTGATTTCCAAAAGCTTGGCTCTTTTACTTTCCTTTTTTTTCATCTCTTCGGAGTATTCCACTTCCGGAAGCTTTACGTTAACCCGGTCCGCCAAAAAACGAATCGCTTCGCCAAAGGTATAATTCTCATATTCCCGAACAAAGGTAACTACCGTACCTCCGGCTCCGCAGCCAAAGCAATAATACATTTGCTTGTGGGGAGACACAGAAAACGATGGCGACTTTTCATTATGAAACGGACATAAGCCGAAATAATTTCCGCCTTGCCTTTTCAGCTGCACATACCCGGAAACCACATCCACTATGTCGTTTTTTTGTCTGATTTCTTCTACTAATTCTTCCGGATAATACATAGTTCTCCTTTCCGTACGATTGTTCCACTGCATCTTTACTTACAATACTGCGGTTCCCGGGATTTATCCATGCCAGGATTTGGGAATATAAATTTCCTCGTAAGTGGCAATGGCAAAATGATCCGTCATCGCTCCGATGAAATCACACACAACCCGTTCCACTTTTTCGCCGGCATCAATCAAATTCAAAAATTCCACCGGCATTTTATCCTTATGTATCACATAATAATCAAATAATGTTTTTACCAGTTCCTCTGCCTTATGCTCTTCGGCTTTGGCAATGGGACTTTGGTAAACCCGCTCAAACATGAACTGCCTCATTTTCTTCATGGCCTGTTCCACATCCGGCGACATTAAAATATCATTCTTTTCAAAGCTGGTATTCACGATATCATGAATCAAATGGTCTAACCGCTCTCTGGTAGTATAACCAATCACTTCGCCGATTTCCTTTGGCACATCGGCTTCCGTCAAAATATTTCCGCGAATGGCATCGTCCATATCATGATGGATATAGGCAATCTTATCGGACAAACGAACAATTTTTCCCTCTAAGGTTTCCGGCATACTGCTGGTCTGATGATTTTTAATCCCGTCCCTGGTTTCCATGGTAAGGTTTAATCCATGACCGCCTTTCTCCAGCAAATCCACGGTACGAACGCTTTGCAAATTATGCTTAAATCCACCGGGACACACTTCATCCAGAGCTCGTTCTCCGGCATGTCCAAAGGGAGTATGACCAAGGTCATGTCCAAGAGCAATGGCTTCCACCAATTCTTCGTTGAGTCTTAATGCCTTTGCTATGGTTCTTGCATTTTGAGACACTTCCAAGGTATGGGTCAAACGAGTACGGTAATGGTCTCCTTCCGGAGTCAAAAATACCTGGGTTTTATCTTTTAGCCTACGGAAAGACTTACTATGGATAATTCGGTCTCGGTCTCTTTGGAATACCGGCCTTATATCACACTGTTCCTCGGGTTTCAGACGTCCTTTGGAATTTTCGCTCAAAGTCGCAAACGTACTGAGATTTTCCCGTTCCATTTTTTCTAACTGTTCGCGTACAATCATCGTTTCCCACTCCTTTCTTTGCCCACATTTTATTATTCTGCCTCGCCTTCAAAATTCCTTTTTATTTTTTCAAAAAACTTATTTTTCGGAATAAAATAGCTTGCACTTCTCCAAAAATATATCTACAATGGCAATGTTGCCTGCATGCATAAAATCTATCTATTTTGTCGCAATTTATGCTCTGCATGCTTCTACCCTAAGAAGGAGACGATGAAATTATGAAATTATTGATACAAACCGGCATTATCACCGGAATCTGTTTTGTTGGAGAGATGCTCTCTCTCCTTTTTCCCCTTCCTATTCCCGGAAGCGTTTACGGCCTTGTTTTACTGTTCCTGCTCCTTTGCTTTCACATAATTCAGCCAAGTCAAATACAGGAAATCAGTGACTTTTTCATGACAATCCTGCCAATTTTATTTATCTCACCGGCAGTAAAGTTAATGACTTCCTTAGAGCTTTTAGAAACCTATCTCCTTCCGATTATTCTTATTCTGTTTCTTTCGACGGCAGTCACCACCTTGATTACCGGCAGGACCGCTCAATTTTTTTATCGAAGAAAGAATCGGAAATCATTGGAAGAAAATAACACAAAGGAGGAATTGTGATGGACCTCAATACGCTGCTTAGTAACTCTGTATATTTTGGCTCTGTTCTCAGTATTTTCTTTTACTGGGTTGGTTTTCAAATACAAAAAAAGTGGCGGTTTTCTTTGTTCCATCCACTTTTGATTTGCCTTATTTTGATTATATTGTTTTTGAAATTGTTTCGCATTGATTATGAAACCTATGATTACGGTGCCAAATACATTACTTACTTTTTGACTCCTGCTACGGTTTGTCTTGCCCTTCCTTTGTATCGGCAATTGACGCTTTTAAAGGAAAATTTACCGGCTCTGCTTACCAGCATTTTCCTTGGTTGCCTGGCACATTTTGGAATTGTAGTCGCACTGGCCTTAGCGTTTTCTCTGGATACGGAAATCATGGTTTCTTTCCTTCCCAAATCCGTTACCACTCCCATTGCCATCGGCATCAGCGAGAAAATCGGAGGACTTCCGGAAATCACAGTTGTGGGCGTTACCTTTGCCGGTCTTATGGGGGCCATCTTAGGACCTGCCATGCTAAAGCTGTTTCGCATCGAAGAACCTGCGGCGCAGGGTCTTGCCCTCGGCAGTGCCTCCCATGCGGTTGGTACCTCCAAAGCCGTGGAGCTTGGGGAAGTACAAGCTGCCATGAGTTCCCTTGCCATAGTGGTAACCGGTATCCTTACCGTACTGATTTGCCCATTCCTCTTATCGTTTCTCTAAACTCCGGGAAACCACATTCCGTATTCGGTATCTGCGCTACTATCCGAAACACTTTCCGGAGAAGCTACCGGAGAAGGTTGCGGTGTATTTGCTGTGCCGTTTCCCACAGTGGCATTCATAGTTACGGGAAACTGCTCCAAAAAAGTTCTTAGTTTTTCGTAAGGATAAGCTTCTGCTCCCTTAAACACCTCCGTGCCTCTTACAAGAAGAAAATCAATGACTACCACTTCTCTTCGACCGCAGTTTTGACACTGGGTTACTGCCATCCTACAGGCACGATTTCCTGTCGTAATTTGCGATACATCGCTGATAAATCTTCCGTTTTTGACATAATACTGCAACTCCTTTACATGGGGCGCATCAAAGGAGGAGGGAATCAAAAACAAATACTCCTCCCGGTCCATCACCGGTCCTTTACACACGTCACACTTTACCCCTTTTTCCTCGGCTCTCTTTAACCAAACCCGAACCAGATTCGGCCAAACAAATCGGCCAAAAATACAGAGGAAAAACAGGATGCCGGGGATCCACATCAACACATCTAAAAAATCCATTTTTTTCTCCGCTGCCTGTTGAAACCGGCAGTATCCTTTCCGCTCTTTGTTATCTTACTCCAAATCTTAAAGCAGTATCCTTTGCCTGTTTTAATAATTCCGCATACGCATCCGCTTTGGAAACGCCTTCCAATACCTGCACGGAATCCAAACGATACATCGCTTTGATTGCCACAAAAGTGGGAATGCGGAATTTCTTTCCTTTATAAAAAAATTCGAAATAAACGTAGTTGGTTCCGCCAAGAGGTCCGGCAATATAGCCGGATTTTATTTTATCAATTTCCGTTGCGGAAATCACCTGAAAATCGAAGGGATTCAGCCAAGAAACATAGGCAATTCGTCCCGTAGGCACATCAATTTTTAAAATTGCGTTATATGCCGTAAACGTACGACAGGCAACAAATCCGTATCCCGCTTCCTCTTTTGCTATGGTTTTTTTCATTATTTTATCTGAGATGGCATTGGACGACGTAAAAAAACAAACAAAGACAATAATACCAAGCATAAACAAAGTCAGTACCGACATAACGACAAATGCTTCGAAATTGCCTGCATATACCGCAAATGCAACTCCTACGACTTCCGAAATCAGCACCACAACAAAAATATACATAAAAATGTACAAACCACTTACTTTTTTCATTTTCTTCCTCTTTTCTATCGATGTTGCATCAATTTTGCATAGCATTCCTCAAACGCTCTATTTCCACTGCTTTCCAGCGCATAATAAACCTTAACCGGATGATCGTTTCCCTTAATTTTTATGTACAGGTAGTAATACCCTTTCCTAAGTTTTGCCCGGTTTCTCCCGTGATTTCTTAAATATACCTCTTCTATTTGAGAATACGGAATGATATGAAAATCATCCGTTGCTGCGACAAATGCATGAATTCCGCCCAGCCTTAACCGACCATGGTTCGCCGCCATATTAAATTCCCCTTCCAGAGCCTCTTCTCCGTAAGGATAGGTACGGATATATTCCTTTGCTTTTTTACTGTCATTTTTTATATTCGTAATCCCGGCAATTATATAAATCAGCGCTGCAACGCCCCAGCAGATACTTACCGTAACAATTGCTGCCGTTTCCAATTCCTCTTTCTGTACCACCAGCACAAAAATCACCACTACCGACAGAAGAAGGGCAAACAGAATTTTTACAATGCCCCAGACCTTCATTTTCCGCATTTCCTTTCGCATGCTTCTTCTCCTTCTCACTTTTTGTTTTCTTCCCACATTATATCTTCTTAAGCCCTGCCTTTCAAGTCGCTATCCTTTCTCCCTCGCAAGCAAACCTTAGGAAAAACAGCAAATTTACTTTTCCGAATTTCTCCGCTGTGCTAAGATAGTGTCAAATAAACGATACGAGGCCATCCCTATGAATACAAACCGTCTGATAAAAGAAATTACTGACTTTAACGATCCCGGGCTGGATATTTATGCCCGTTTAACCGAAAACCAATTGTTGAATCGTCATGAACCGGAAAAGGGCATGTTCATTGCAGAAAGTCCCAAAGTGATTGAACGGGCGCTGAATGCCGGATACGAACCGGTTTCTTTTTTGGTGGAAACCAGGCATGTCACCGGCGAAGCTGCCGAGATTCTTTCCCGTTGCCCGGATACCCCGGTATTTACTGCCGGAGAAGAAGTACTAAAAAACCTTACCGGCTTTCCCATGACACGGGGCGCCCTCTGCGCCATGAAGCGAAAACCGCTTCCTTCGTTTTCCGCACTATGCAAGGACGCCACCCGCATTGTCATCCTGGACCAAGTGGAAAATCCCACCAATGTGGGGGCCATTTTCCGCTCCGCCGCAGCCCTTGGAATGGACGCCATCCTTCTGACTCCGGGTTGCAGCAATCCCCTTTACCGACGTGCCATCCGCGTCAGTATGGGCACCGTATTCCAGATTCCCTGGACCTATTTTAGCGGAGAAATGCAAGAAACCGCATCCTATGTGGACGCGGTTCGAGCACTTGGATATAAATCAGCCGCCATGGCACTTTCCATAGATTCCGTTAACATCAACCACCCGGCCTTAATGGCAGAAGAAAAGCTTGCCGTTCTCCTGGGTTCGGAGGGCGATGGTCTGCCGGCTTCTACAATTAGTGCCTGCGACTATACCGTCTGCATCCCCATGGCTCATGGGGTCGATTCCTTAAATGTAGCAGCTGCCAGCGCCGTCGCTTTCTGGCAACTGGGACACCAGCGCGGCGACAGCTAACCGATAACTTCTCCCCACTCTAGGAACACTAATCATAGAAAAAGGCACCTTCAAAGACTTCTTCGCTTTGCATTCCAATCTCCGTCACTACGGCGTTTTCACTGTATACCCAGCCCTCGGTACCGTCTTCTCCCCGTACCAGCGTCCAGTGGTTTCCTTCCGTAGCGATAAAGTACACCGTCTGTCCTTCGGTTAAAACTTCTCCTGCAGAGTCCAAATCCCTACTGTAATGAATCGGCACATCCACCAAAAGTTCATGGGAATACCAGGGTTCCAACTCCACATAGGTATTCTCCGAATAAACCAATTCTCCCGTGGAATAATCCGGATACCATACGCCATAACCATAGGCAGTTTCTAACACATCCGAACGAACTCTTCCCATGACATAATTATCCTGAAAACCGTCATAATAATTTAAACTTTCCATAGGGAATCCGCTTACTCTTCCGATAGAACGAATCTCCCCGTCATAGACCACAAAAAAGGTTTCCGGGTCGTCACTGGGACCATCTGCCGTAAAGGCCAATTCTTTTCTGTTGTCACCCGTCGATATATCGGTTAAATAAAAATAGTCGCCGTGTAAATGATCCGGATAGATACCAAGTTCCTGCAAACTTCGCTCCTCACCATTTATGGATATATAACCGAGGTTGTCTCCCCACTCATCCGTTTCCACGCGATAATAAACCGTTTCATTCACACCATCCTGATTCAAATCCACTTCGTATTGCTCCCCGGCATTTAACGTAAGACACTCCGTATTGCGTTGTTCCCGCATCGCCTGAATCATCGCTATATTATTTTGGTCAATCCGGGTAATTTCCGAAGAGTCAAATTCATCCCCTCTGTCCTCATACCAGCTGCAACGCTCGAAATATGCCTGCAAATAGGGATAGTCAAAATGATAACCGTACCTTGCCAGAATTTCATTTTCTCCAAGATACAGCTCGTGTTCACTAAACATAAGCAGGTCCTCTTCACTAAGCATTTCATATTCGCTCATGGGAAAAATGTATTCATAGGTATGATAGCAAACATTCTCTGCATCAATCCAAAGTGTATGCAGAATACTTTCCACATCTGCCGACATTTCCATATAATCCTGCGAAATCTCTTGGGAATCGTAATCATAACATACATCGGTGGGATAACTCACATAGTAATTATTTTCCGGTGAATACGCAATGGTTCCTCCGGACGGGGCTCCGTACAAGGGCCTTTCGCTTCTTCCGATGGCAAATACAAATCCTGTCCCTTCGGAAAAATCATAGGATGCTTTTTGATATACCAGAAAGCAATCCTCCGTCTCTTCTATTACATAACGGTCCTCCCAATCCGCGGGAAAAGTAATGGTAATTTCCTCGAAAGAATAGGTCTCTCCTTCGGCATTCCCTTCATTTTCCTCCGGGGTTTCGCTCTCCGCTTCTTCTTTGCTTTCGTTTTCTTCGTTATCGGTCTCTTCCCGCACGGCCTCATCTTCCGTATTCTCTTCTCTTTCACTTTCCTGTGTACTGGTCTCTTCTTCCCGTAAATTCTCATCCCCGAGCTCCGGCGTACAGGCTGTCAACACCACAGAAAGTAAGAATAACAATACCGGCCCTGTTTTTCCCTTTTTCATTTCATTCTCCTTTTTTTCAAAACACACTACCCTACTATGAGGAAAAGACGTACAAAACCATAAAATCTTGTACGCCTTTTTGTTACTGATTATTTAAAATAAGCCACACCGGATTCAAAGATCTTAAGATCCTGCTGTCCGTAAATATTCATTGCTACTGCTGTGTCACGGCGCTCTGCATGTGCCATCTTACCAAAGCAACGTCCGTCCGGAGAAGTGATACCTTCAATTGCCATATAGGAACCATTGACGTTCCACTCTTCATCCATGGAAATATTGCCGTTAAAGTCCGCATACTGCGTTGCAACCTGACCGTTGGCAAACAACTTATCCAGCCATTCCTTCGGTGCAACAAATCGTCCTTCGCCGTGAGAAGCCGGGGAACAATAAGTTGCTCCAAGCTCAGCCTGTGCCAGCCAGGGTGATTTATTGGAAACCACCTTGGTATAAACCATCTTGGAAATATGACGGTTAATGGTGTTGTAAGTAAGGGTCGGCGCATTTTCATTCTGTCCGGTAATCTCACCATTCGGAACCAGTCCGAGTTTGATAAGAGCCTGGAAACCGTTACAGATACCAAGTGCAAGACCGTCTCTTTCATTCAACAGCTTGGTCACTGCCTCTTTCATCTTTTCATTCTGGAAGGCCGTTGCAAAGAATTTTGCACTTCCGTCCGGTTCATCACCTGCGGAAAATCCGCCGGGGAACATGATAATCTGTGCCTGACCGATGGCTTTTTCAAATTCTGCCACAGAATCACGGATATCTTCTGCCGTAAGGTTCTTAAACACTCTGGTGATTACATTGGCACCGGCACGTTCAAAGGCACGTGTACTGTCGTATTCACAGTTGGTTCCGGGGAATACCGGAATAAATACCGTAGGCTTTGCTACCGGGTTCTTGCAAATATGAATGCTGTCTGCCTTATAAATCGGCGTATCCAACTTCGTGGTATCCTTGACTGCCTTTGTAGGGAATACCTTTTCCAAAGGTTTCTTCCATGCATTTAACGCTTCTTCATGGCTCAGTGTCATATCTTTATAGATAAATTCGCCTTCTGTCACTTCACCAATCACCGTATAATCTGCAGTCACGGATGCCAAGTACTCTTCCGGAATTTCTGCCACAATACTTCCCAACTGATTTGCAAACAATTCGTCCAAATCCAAATCATCGGAAATCTTCACACCAAGTCCGTTACCGAATGCCATCTTGGATACGGCTGCCACAATACCCTTCGCATCCAATGCATAGGCGGATACAATCTTCTTTTCTGCCATCAATGCATGCACTGCATCATACAATTCCATAACATCCGCATAAATGGGAATATCATACTCATCCTTAGAAACAGCAAACAGCACCAATTTATTTCCGGCTTTTTTCAATTCCGGTGAAATGATGTCGCCGTGTTTTGCCACGTCCACCGCAAAGGAAACCAAAGTAGGCGGAACATCAATACTGTTGAAGGTTCCTGACATACTGTCTTTACCGCCGATGGAAGCCAGTTCAAATCCCATCTGCGCATCGTAAGCACCAAGAAGTGCGGTAAAAGGCTGACTCCAACGGGACGGATCCTCTGTCATTCTGCGGAAATATTCCTGGAAGGTAAAATGAATCTTCTTATAATCACCACCGGAAGCCACAATCTTTGCCATGGATTCCATAACCGCATAAATTGCACCATGGTACGGACTCCAGGAGGACAAATACGGATCAAATCCATAACTCATCATGGTTACTGTTTCGGTGCTCTTCAAATCCAGCATAGGAAGCTTTGCTACCATGGTCTGGGTTTCCGTGAGCTGATACTTACCGCCGTAAGGCATAAATACACTACCTGCACCAATGGAAGCATCAAACATTTC
>JAZNKK010000081.1:0-4618 GCA_045578545.1 Lachnospiraceae bacterium | reverse complement strand
TTCGTCCATTTCATCCCAAAACATCTCGGCAACCTCCTTTCGATTTTCCGTCAGAAAATCCGTTAAAACATCCTGCTTCAAGCAGTCCTCCGTTGCCTTTATGATAGCATCTTTCGTATTCATACTGCAACTGTTTTCCCGCACCTTTGCCACGAATACACTATAGTCATTCAGAAGCTTACACCGTTCTTTTATTTTTTTGTTTTTCCCCACATTAATGTTAATCATGGTGGCAGTCCATTCAAAATCCCCGGATTCCTCCTTTTTCTCAAAAGAATCCGACAGCCGCAGGATGCGCTGTTCTTCCTCCATCTTATTGTCACTGCCATTATAAAACACCACATATTTCGGGTTGGGGATAAATAATTTTCTCGTACTGTATAACGCCTCCGGCCTGGCTAATATCTTGCGATATATGTCCGCAAAGTAAAACAGTCCCCGAAGCGGCATGTTCGGGTTGTATGTACTTTGATGCTCGTATAGATTTAAAGTCCTGTCAAAAATGAAAGACACATCATTTTTCATCTTCATGAAAAGTACATTTTCCAGCGTGATAAATTCCAAATCCTCCGGATTATCATAGTTACTGCCATTCACCGCATTGTACAGACTTAAAGCATCCTCCTTTTTTCGGGTAAACAGGTGTTGAAACAGGGAACTTTTATACTGCCGGTTTTCTGCCATCCCCTTCCCCAGCCGAATCCGGTCCCGCTTTTCGCTGTCTTTTTCTTTTGTCATAATACCTCCTTCCAAAACCTTTTGTCTGGTGTACGAAAAGATAACATCAAAAAACCCTATAATGATACTACCTTTCCAAACAAAATTTTTTGCTCTTAATATTCTCATATGGGATTGCATTTGGTCAGAACAACCGATGAAAAGAAATGGATTCCCGATATGTTATACAAAATATAGCACATATAACATAATGGTGCAATACTCGTTAAAAACTTTCTGCATATTTTTCCCAACCCGTGGCACACTACGGATATAAAAACAGTGAAAGGAGCTAGCTTATGAGCAATTTATCAGAAAAAGAATTGGCCTCCCTCGGCGAATTGTTATCCGGAGAAGAACTTCTTGTGAAGAAGTTTAAAATGCTTGCAGAAAATGCCACCGACGAAAACGTGAAATGTGAGATGGAGCGAATTTCCGCCAGACATCAGGACCATTTCAACCAGCTTTACAATCATTTGAGTTAGGAGGATTAAAAATGAATCAGTATCAGGAAAAAGAACTTTTAGGGGATGCACTTTCTACCCAGAAATCATCCACCAATCTTTACAACACCTGCGCCAACGAGTGCGTACATGAGGATTTGCGCATGACCATGCTGGATATTCTTGCGGACGAACACACCCTTCAGCAGGAAGTATTCTGCACAATGCACGAAAAAGGATACTATCCTACCCCTGCTGCCGAGCAGAAAAAAGTAGATGAAACCATCCAGCGTTTTTCTGCGGCATATAAACCGCTGTAAAATCCCTCTAAAGAAACCGGTAACAACTTTGCCGAGGAGAACTGGACGGTGAAAACTTAGCCAATGCGAACTTGGCTGGAAGAACTTGGTCGGTGGTAACTTGACCGGTGGTAACTTGGTCAATGAAAACTTGGCCGGTGGTAACTTGGCCGGCGAGACGGATTTGCACAAAAAAAGGAGCTGCGTACTAATCTCTTAGTACGACAGCTCCTTACATTTTGCTTTATGTTAGATAAGAGGATATTTTGCGGTAAGCTCGTCCACGATAGCTCTTGCTGCGGGAACTGCGCTTTCGCCTTCTTTGATAATCATTGCAATTGCTTCTGCAATCTTGTCCATATCTTCCGTGTTCATACCACGGCTGGTTACGGAAGGAGTTCCGAGACGAATACCGCTGGTTACGAACGGAGACTGAGGATCGTTGGGGATGGTGTTCTTATTTGCTGTAAGGTGAGCATCATCCATAAGCTTCTCGATTGCTTTTCCGGTAAGTCCAAAGGGTGTCAAATCGACCAACATAAGGTGGTTGTCGGTACCGCCGGAAACAATCTTGATTCCTCTCTCGGTAAGACCTTTGCAAAGTGCCTGTGCGTTGTCGATAACGCCCTGGCAGTAGGTCTTGAATTCCGGTGAAAGAGCTTCTTTAAAGCAAACAGCCTTTGCAGCGATAACATGCATCAAAGGACCACCCTGGATACCGGGGAAGATTGCTTTGTTGAAGTTGAACTTCTTAGCGCTTTCTTCGTTGGCAAGGATAAGACCGCCACGAGGTCCGCGTAATGTCTTGTGTGTTGTAGTGGTAACTACATCAGCATAAGGCATGGGGCTGGGATGAAGTCCGGTTGCCACAAGACCTGCGATGTGAGCCATATCTACCATAAGTACTGCGCCAACTTCGTCCGCTACTTCACGGAATTTCTTGAAATCAATGGTTCTCGCATAAGCACTTGCACCTGCGATAATCATTTTGGGCTTGCACTCCAATGCGATTTCACGAAGCTTGTCGTAATCGATGAATCCGTCATCATTTACACCGTAAGGTACGATGTTGAAGTATTTACCGGAAATGTTAACCGGGCTTCCGTGTGTCAAATGTCCGCCATGGTCAAGGTTCATACCCATGATGGTATCTCCGGGGTTACATACTGCAAACTGGACGGCAAGGTTAGCCTGTGCTCCGGAATGAGGCTGTACGTTAGCATAATCTGCTCCGAACAATTCCTTTGCTCTCTCGATGGCAAGAGTTTCTACTACGTCTACGCAATCGCATCCGCCGTAGTATCTCTTTCCGGGATAACCTTCCGCATATTTATTGGTCAAAATGCTTCCCATGGATGCCATAACCGCTTTGCTTACCCAGTTCTCGGAAGCAATCAGCTCGATATGGCTGTTCTGACGCTGCTCTTCATCTACAATGGCCTGCGCAATTTCAGGATCCACATTCTTTACTTCTTCTAATGAATACATAAAAATTTCCTCCTACTGTTTTCGAAATTAATCCTTCGCCCATTATAGCACAATATTTTATGGTTAGAAATACCACAAAAGAAGTTTTTCAAAAAATCTTTTCTACTTCTTTTGCCGGGACTGTGCTATACTGAAACTAGTGCGAAGGGAGGCTGAAACAATATATGAAAACACCAAAACGCAAATTTTATTTTATCGTGAATCCCGCTTCCAAATCCGGAAAGGGACTTCGAATTTTTCATAAAATCAAACCGATTCTGGAAGAGGAAAATATCTCTTACCGGGTTTATTTTACTACCAAAAACCGCAGCGCCACGCATATTACCACGAAGATTCTGGAAAAAGATACTTCGGGAAGCGTGCGCATTATCGCCCTTGGCGGGGACGGCACAGTCAATGAAGTGGTGCAGGGAATCGGCAACACCGGCTCCTTTGACCGGGTCATTTTCGGCTACCTTCCCACCGGCTCCTCCAATGATTTGGCAAGGGACCTTGGATATGGCGGCGATACCGAAGCGATTTTGCGCCACCTCCTGCAAAGCGGAAGCTACCGCAGGATGGATGTGGGCTGCCTGCAGTACAAACGGTCGGCATCCTTAAAAGGAAGCTGCCGCTACTTTGCGGTCAGCTGCGGCATCGGCTTTGACGCCTCCATCTGCTACGAAGCGCTGAATTCTCCTTTCAAGGATTTCTTTAACCGCATCGGCCTTGGCAAGCTGACTTACGGCGCCATCGCCATCAAACAGCTCTTTACCTCCAAGCTCTGCGGCTGTCGCATCTACTTAGACGACAGAGCACCGCTTTTGTTTAAAAATTGCTATTTCGCTTCCGTCATGAACCATCGCTACCAGGGCGGCGGCTTCAAATTCTGCCCGGACGCCACCGACAATGACGGCAAAATGGACCTGTGCATCGCCCACGGAATCACGCCCCTTGGCGTTCTCCGTCTCCTGCCCCTGGCGGCAGTAGGCAAACACGTCAGCGAACAGGGCATCCACATCGACACCGCCAAAAAAGTGCGCATCCGGTTTGACGAACCCCACTGGGTACACACAGACGGGGAAGTGAAAACCAAGGCTACGGACGTATGGGTGAAGTGTTTAGGCGGGAAGTTGAAGATGATGGTGTAGGTAATCTTTTCATTCACGAAAAAAGGCGAGGTCAATCCTCGCCTTTCTTTTTTCTCTCCTTAGTTCTTTATGAAGTATATCAATGTCAAATTTTATGCGTACACTCAAATTCAATTTCATCTCAGGTTACTTGGATAATCGTTATAAATTGTATAATTTATTTGTTTGTCATTGATTTAACTACTATGATTCATTTTTATAACATCGCCGCATCGTTCATTTGAACATCTTACAAAATTACATCATTCTATCTACAACAGTAGAAATTATTTAAGGTTCTCAAACGGCGCCACAGTCAGTCGTTCTGTTTGATCTACAACAGTAGAAATTATTTAAGGTTCTCAAACTCTTTGTGGCTTTACTTGTGTGCCTAAATCTACAACAGTAGAAATTATTTAAGGTTCTCAAACGCGCATCCGTTGGTTAAACCAGTTCCATCTACAACAGTAGAAATTATTTAAGGTTCTCAAACGCGCATCCGTTGGTTAAACCAGTTCCATCTACAACAGTAGAAATTATTTAAGGTTCTCAAACCTCGCTA
>JAZNKK010000080.1:0-14508 GCA_045578545.1 Lachnospiraceae bacterium | reverse complement strand
TTTTCAGTTGTCATTTCTGAAAATCAGTAAGGTTTTCTTATGCTCATAAAGTAATCTTATTCATTGAATAAAGAAAATCTGTTGCCAAATCGTTGCCAGCACTTAAACAAATTTGTTTGGAAACCGCATAAATACTGGACTATTTTAACCCTACTCCTTATTCCCACTCAATCGTAGCAATGGGCTTCGGGCTCATGTCGTAGCATACGCGGCATACGCCTTCTACTTCGCTCAAGATACGATTGGTTATTTTTTCAAGGATTTCCCAGTCAATGCGGGGCACGCTGCAGTGCATTGCATCTACTGTGTTTACGGCACGGATGATGACCGGCCAGTAATCCAGACGTTTGCCGTCCTTTACACCGGTGGAAGTGATATCGGGCACTACCGTAAAGAACTGCCAGATTTCTTTGTCCAAGCCGGCCTTTGCAAATTCCTCTCTGAGGATTGCATCGGATTCACGAAGGGCATGCAAACGGTCTCTTGTGATGGCGCCAGTACAACGTACGCCAAGTCCCGGTCCCGGGAACGGCTGGCGGTCAACCATCTCTGCAGGAAGACCAAGGGCCTTACCTACCACACGCACTTCATCTTTAAATAACAACTTAACGGGTTCTACCAAACCTTCAAACTTCACATCCTCCGGGAGGCCGCCTACGTTGAGGTGTGCCTTTACTCCGTCGTATTCTAAGATGTCAGGATAAATGGTTCCCTGCGCAAGGAATGAAATTCCTTCTAATTTATTGGATTCTTCTTCAAACACGCGAACGAATTCTTCGCCGATAATCTTTCGTTTCTTCTCCGGTTCTGCCACACCTGCCAACTTGTCCAGGAAGCGATCGGTTGCATCGATATAAATAAGGTTAGCGTCAAGCTGGTTACGGAATACTTCGATTACCTGCTCACTCTCACCTTTACGCATCAAGCCGTGGTTTACATGCACGCACACCAGCTGCTTGCCGATTGCCTTGATAAGGAGTGCAGCTACAACAGAACTGTCAACACCGCCGGAAAGCGCCAATAAAACCTTTTTGTCTCCGACCTGCGCACGCACTGCTGCTACCTGTTCTTCAATAAATGAATTTGCCAGTTCCTGTGTTGTGATACGAGCCATCGTATCCGGTCTCTTGTTTGAATCCATCCCAATCCTCCTTGTTTTTCGAAGAAAAATGCGAGCCCTCTGGCGAGCAGAGGATTTTTCCTCCTTGTTTTTCGAAGAAAAATGCGAGCCCTCTGGCGAGCAGAGGATTTTTCCTCCTTGTTTTTCGAAGAAAAAATATTTAAAAATATTTAGAAAAATGAAAAATACTTTTCCATTATAATAAATGATTTTTAAGAAATCAATTCAAAATAGCACAAAATTTTTTATAAGTTTAATATTTTTTCTGCAACTTTTACACCACAACAAATACAATCCGAACAGGAACAAAGCACCTTGCCGGTTTCAATCCCTTTTAATTCACCGCATTTGGTTGCTCCGGTCATTTTTCTAAACTCCTCTACCATTGCTTTGGAAAGCCGGTAGGTTTCTGCCTTTGTCCCGGGATGATTCAGATTTCCGTCACTATGCATCAATCCTGCCAGCATGATGGCTCCGGTAAGGGCCCCGCAGGTTTCCTCCGTGCATCCCATGCCCAGGCCAAATCCCTCTGCTGCTTTAAAAAGTATCTCTCCGTCCACTCCTGTTTCCTCACAAAAAGCACCTACCACAGCCTGACAGCAATTGTATTTCTTATCGTGTAGTGCAATCGCCTTTTCTTCCCTGTTCATCTTTCGTTCCTCCTATTTTTCTTATTTTTCATCTCTTTTTTCTGAAGCATTTTTTCATCTCTATATTTATCCGAAGCATTTTGCGCAGCATCTACGTGCTTTCTTTTATGTATTATCCCGGAATCATTTTTTCTTCACTATACCATATTGATTTTTTTATTAAAACAGCAACGATAATTTTTATCCGGAAAAATTTTTTAATCCGCATGAAATTTTTTCTTGCAACACTACATTCATCTATGTATAATAACAATGTATTTTCCACGATTGCTGAATCATTTCAGTGAATTGTCTTGATACAATAAATCAAAAAGTGGAGGCTAAAAAATGGAAAGAAAAGTCGGAACTATTTCAAGAGGTATTCGCGGTCCTATTATCCGTGAAGGGGACAACCTTGTTGACATCGCTGTAACCAGTGTTATGGAAGCGGCTGAGAGTGAAGGATTTTCCTTGCGGGATCGTGACGTAATCGCACTTACTGAGTCCATCGTTGCAAGAGCTCAGGGAAACTATGCAACGGTTCAGAACATTGCAGATGATGTTAGAGCAAAGCTTGGTGGCGAGACCATCGGTGTCATTTTCCCGATTCTCTCCCGTAACCGTTTTGCAATCTGCCTCAAGGGTATTGCAATGGGCGCAAAGAAAGTTGTTCTTATGCTCAGTTACCCCAGCGATGAAGTAGGAAACGCACTTTTAACATATGATCAGCTTGACGAAGCCGGAATCAATCCGTACAGCGATGTTTTATCTTTGGAAAAATATCGTGAACTCTTCGGTGAAAACAAGCATGAATTTACCGGTGTTGATTATGTACAGTATTATTCCGATATTATTACGCAGGCCGGCGCAGAAGTAGAAATCGTATTTGCCAACAACGCAAAGGCAATTTTGAACTACACCGATTCTGTCATCAACTGCGATATTCACACGCGTGTAAGAACCAAACGTCTTTTGAAAGAAGCCGGGGCAAAACGCGTATTCGGAATGGATGAAATCATGACCTCCTCCGTTAACGGAAGCGGTTACAATGAAAAATACGGTCTTCTCGGCTCCAACAAATCCACCGAGGACCAGATTAAACTCTTCCCCAGAGATTGTCAGGGACTTGTAGAAGATATCCAGAGCAAGATTTTGGAACTGACCGGAAAACATGTAGAAGTTATGGTCTATGGTGATGGTGCCTTCAAAGATCCTCAGGGTAAAATCTGGGAACTTGCAGACCCGGTAGTATCTCCTGCATTTACCTCCGGATTGGTAGGAACCCCCAACGAACTGAAGCTCAAATATCTTGCAGATAACGACTTCAAGAACCTTAGCGGCGCAGAATTAAAAGAAGCGATTTCCAAGAGCATCAAGGAAAAATCCTCTAACCTCGTAGGAAATATGGCGTCTCAGGGAACCACTCCCAGACAGCTGACCGACCTCATCGGTTCACTCTGTGACCTGACCAGCGGTTCCGGAGATAAAGGAACACCCATTATCTTAATTCAGGGTTACTTCGATAACTTTACTGACTAAATCAATTTCCCCTCGGCATTTGCCGAGGGGTTTTGTTTTTTAAGACAATCGTAACGCCGTCTCTGTATATATCGCGCTTCCGTAGGGCAGAGCTTCCATATCAAAGGTCGCCTTTGGATGGTGCAAAGGATAGTCATACCCTTCCTTTCGTTTTCCTGCGGCCAAAGCCACCATAATGGAAGGAACTTCCTGACTCACATAGGCAAAGTCCTCGGAACCTCCACCCTTTTTCTCCCCTAATTCTGCAGTGGTACACACCTTATCCGGTCCTAATAACTGCTTTAATACCACTGTCATTTTTTGTGACATCTCTTTATCGTTTTTTAGAGTAGGGCAACCTCTTGGAAACTCCAAATGGATTTCGCCCCGCATTGCTCCTGCAATTCCCTGCGACACTTCTAATATCCTCTGTTTCATTTTCTCCCTTAAATCATCACTAAGAGCCCTAAGACTGCCTTCTATAACTACACTTTCCGGAATCACATTCGCCGCATTTCCGCCGTGAATCGAACCTATCGTCAATACGCCGCCCTCTCCGGTAGCAATTTCCCTGGAAGTAATCTCTTGCAACCCCATCAGAATGTGCGCAGCAATCGTAATAGGATCTACCCCCTCCCAAGGCGAGGAGCCGTGACATCCCTTTCCTTTGACCTGCATTTTAAAATAATCTGCTGCCGGTGCGCTGATTCCCGGCGACGATACAATGGCCGTTCCGGTATCCCAAGGGACAGAAACCATTACATGAAGCATCATAGCCTTTTTTACCGGCGGGTCATTTAAAATACCTTCCTGCAACATATCTTTTGCTCCCTCCAAAATTTCCTCTGCCGGCTGAAACATCAGTTGTACGACCCGTGTTAACTCCTTCTCTCTTTTCTTTAACATACCGGCTGCACCAAGTAGCATCGCTGTGTGCATATCGTGTCCGCAGGCATGCATATTCCCGCTTTGACAGGCATACTCTTTTCCCGTTTCCTCCTTTATGGGAAGTCCGTCCATATCTGCTCTAAGGAGAATACAATCCTTCGCATTTTCCGGTCCCAAATACACCACAATTCCGGCTCTTCCGCATCGTTTCGGAACACATCCCATTTCCTTTAGCCGCTCTTCCACATAAACAAATGTTTTTAAAATGGAAAAACCGGTCTCTGCATTCTTATGCAAAAAGCGATAATCCGCTTCCAATTGTTCTTTCATTTCCAATGCTTCTGCTAACATTTTATTCCTCATTTCTACGCAAATTTCTTCTTAAATAGCGTGTACCGTTTCTTCTGTTTCATACGAAAAAAAGTACAGAATTGCTTTAAGGACACACATTTTTAACAATTGCCTTGTTGACAAAGATTACCATGCTGTTTAATATAGTATTGAATACCATGTGTAATAGACCATGGCAATTTGGAGGTTAATATGAACGATTATGTACTTAGTTGTTGCTCCACCGCAGACTTGAGCAAAGAACATTTTGAAGAACGAAACATTAACTACATCTGCTTCCATTACTCTTTGGACGGCAAAACCTATCCCGATGATTTGGGACAAACCATTCCCTTTGATCAGTTCTATCAAATGATGACGGAGGGTGCAGAAACCAAAACTTCCCAGATTAATGCAGAAGAATTTATTGAATACTTTACCCCTTTTTTGGAAGCCGGAAAGGATATTTTACATTTGTGCTTATCTTCCGGCATTACCGGTGTAATGAATTCTGCAATCATTGCCCGGGATGAATTATCCGAAAAATATCCGGACAGAAAAATCTACATAGTAGATTCCCTTGCTGCATCTTCCGGTTACGGACTTTTGATGGACAAATTAGCCGACCTTCGAGACGAAGGCATGTCGATAGATGAACTTCGGGATTGGACCGAGAAAAACAAATTAAGATTACATCATTGGTTCTTCTCCACGGATTTGACCTTCTTTGTAAAAGGCGGCCGTATTTCCAAAACCTCCGGGTTCTTCGGAAATATGCTGAGTATCTGTCCTCTGCTTAATGTAAGCCACGAAGGAAAACTCATTCCCAGAGAAAAAATTCGTACCAAAAAGAAAGTAATCGTTGCCATTGAAAAGAAAATGGAAGAATTTGCGGACAATGGGTTAGAATACGCAGACAAATGCTTCATTTCCATGTCTGCCTGCTTGGATGATGCCAAAGCCGTTGCTTCCCTGATTGAATCCAATTTCCCCAAATTAAAAGGAAAGGTTTTAATCAATAACATCGGTACTACCATCGGTAGTCACACCGGTCCCGGAACCGTTGCACTGTTCTTCTGGGGCAAAGAAAGAGACAACTAAAAAAATCCTGAGATTGTTTTCCCGCAATCTCAGGATTTTCTGTTTGATTCAATAAAGGCGACGATTCCCACCGTCAAATCATTTCACTTAGTAGTTAATCTTTTTAATTTCAAAGAAGCTCTGAGGATGGTTACAAACCGGACAAACCTCCGGTGCTGCCGTTCCCATAACAACATGTCCGCAATTACGGCATTCCCATACCTGAACACCGCTCTTTTCAAATACCTCTTTTGCTTCTACGTTATGAAGCAATGCACGGTATCTTTCTTCATGTTCCTTTTCAATTGCTGCCACGCCGCGGAACTGTGCTGCAAGCTCGGTAAAGCCTTCTTCTTCTGCCTCTCTTGCCATTCTGTCATACATATCTGTCCACTCATAATTTTCTCCGGCAGCTGCTTCCACAAGATTTTCTGCAGTATCGCCAAGTCCGCCCAATGCCTTAAACCAAAGCTTTGCATGCCCCTTTTCGTTATCTGCTGTTTTTAAAAACAAATCTGCAATCTGCTCGTAGCCGTTCTTCTTTGCAACAGACGCAAAATACGTATATTTATTTCTTGCCTGAGACTCTCCTGCAAATGCCTCCCATAAATTCTTTTCTGTTTTTGTTCCTGCATAAGGATTATTTTTTGCCATAGAACGAAACCTCCTTTTTTTATACCTTGCTTACTATATTATCCAAAATTTTTATAAAAAATGCAATATGTCCCAATTATTTTTCAACTCTAAAATCCTTTATTATTTCATTATAAACATAATTTTTTCCTTCCCTCCATATCATAGTAAAGAACCTTTCCCGTAAAAAGAAAAGAGTAGAAATCATGCGTCATCCGTTTAAAAATTGGAAAAACAATCTATTACTTCAATATACTATTCTGGGATTCGTATTCGTATCCGTTCTCGGAACCGTTGCCCATTTTGTTTATGAATGGAGCGGACAAAATTACTTCCTCGGTTTTTTTGTTTCCGTGAATGAATCCACCTGGGAGCACATGAAACTACTATTTTTCCCTATGCTTCTCTATTATTTTCTCCTACCTTCTGACATGCAAGTACCCCACCCTTTTGCTCTGCAAAATTATCCTTCTGCGGTACTAATCGGCACCGGTATGATTCCGGTTCTTTACTACACTTACTCAGGGATTTTAGGATTTCAAATCACAGTCCTGAATCTATTGACGTTCTATCTAAGTGTACTACTCGCTTTTGTCTCCTTCTATTATTTGGCTCAAAAGAAAACCAACAGAAAAAGAAGTAACTGCAGCTACTTCCTTTTACTTCTGTTTCTTATCCTGTTTTTCCTATTTACCTATAATCCGCCGAATCTCGGCATTTTTAAAGTGCTTTAAACACACACCATTTATTCCTCCTCTATGGCCTGCAGGATGCTGTCATAAAGCTTGGGAAATTCCGTTTTCAATCGGATTGCCTTAAAATCTTTGTTTAAAAAGCAATGTTCGGAGGAACCTATGTAGACAATTTCACCTGTTTTTTGTTCTTTCATTTCGTATTCCACCGTAAGTCTGAGTCCGTTAAACGCTTTCATTTTCGTGGTAATTTCTACCACATCATTAAATGTGGTACTTTTTTTAAACTTTCCGCTCACGGTAAGCACCGGAGAAATAATCCCCTCTTCCTCCATCCGCTTGTAACCCCAGCCGATTTTCTCCAAATAATCCACTCTGGCTTCTTCCATCCAACGAATGTAATTGGAATGATGAGTAATGCCCATCTTATCCGTTTCATAATACTGTACTTTGTGAATATACGCTTCCATTTCATTTCCTTTCTCTTTTGTCTTAGATTTACCTGGTTGCAATCAAAAGTAATCCTTGCGGAAGGAGTAGTAATCCGTTCTTTCCTTCGGATAGAACCATACTCTCTCTTCCGACCCATTTATCTAAACTAAGTGCATTTAAATTCGCATTTATAAATTCTCTTCAAAAAATTTTTTCAGCTCTTCGATGGCCACCATTTCGTCCGTTCCTTCCGCGCGAACAGTAACCTCATCGCCGCATTTTACGCCCAGTGACATCAATGCCAAAAGCTTCGTAGCCTCTGCTTCTTTTCCATTCACCGCCACCGTAATTTTAGCCGCATATTCCTTTGCTTTTTTTCCAAGAATCCCTGCCGGCCTTGCATGAATGCCGATGGGGTCCTTAATGATATATTGAAAACTTTTCATTTTGCATTCCCTTTCTGTTTTTCTTTACTTTCTCCAAAAACAGATTTTTCATGCATGGTTTCCTTGTTTTATCTTACGTTTTTTGCTTTTTCATTTCAACTGCTTTTCTTAAAACTTTCGTTTTCTCTACAGATTTTACACCACAGCGAATGCCATCCCGGCAGGAACAAAGGTCTTTTCCGGTGAGCCACCTTTTTAATCACCGCGTCTGGTGCTTCCTGTTATTTTCTCACAAAAAAGTCGTATCCTGCCTCTTACAGAATACGACTTTTTCGTCAACAAAAGAAAATAATTTTATCTTGAGAATTCCATGGGAAATCATTTCCTTTCTCTTCCAAGGAAACCAATATATATCCCCTTTTACACACTTTTGTTTCCTTTCGAAGCTTTTTGTCTTTATCCATCAATTCCTCACGGAATTCTCTTGCGTTTCCTTGTAGCCCTGCCAAAAAGGCCAGTCTTCTTCGCAATTCAAAATACAGTTGCATACCTTTCCCACAGGTACCCTTTCGAATCTTTCTGGCATAGCTTTCTTCAATATAAATTTTCATTGTGTCCTGTTAATCCCTTGCATATTTATTTTTTATAACCCCGGCAATCAACGAAAATACAACCACTAAATTTGCTACCACTATGGGCGTTACCAATTTTTCCTTTTGCCAATACCATAAGACACAAGAAAATAAAAATAATCCTACTGCACGAATTCTCGTTTTTCTTCCATACCTTTTCTTTTCGCATTCTTCCAACCTATGGTTCGCATTTTCCACCGGTGCCAAAGCACAGATGAGCAGCGTAGCAATTCCTTGTATGTAAATATGCGAAAAGTATCCCATTTTAATAAGCCCAAAAGAAATCAGTAAAATAACAAAAGATATAACATAGCAACGCTTTTGACTATCCGCATGATACCCTCCGGCATATCTTCGGATCATGGAAAAAGCCATAAAAAAGATAACGCTTTGCGTCATCATACGAAACACCATCCCCATTCCCAAAACAACTGCTACACTGATTAGAATTACCTTTGTACGCTCCCATCCATACGCAATGATTTCCTGCCGTTCCTCATTTGTAAATTGCGTTATGTCAGGAGACTTTACACCTAACAAGCTCATTTTTCCTCCTATAAAAAAACAAAAGGTACTTAGAGAACTCTTCGATATAGAATTCTCTAAATAACTTTCGTTTTCCCTCAAATTAGAATTTTCTCATTTTCTTTACTGCCTGAGGTAATTTGGGCTGAAAAGTGATAAAAGGACATGCTGCATTTGCATCTGCCATAGCCACTTTTACAGCAACGTTTTCCATTACTTTTTTCATGACATTGTTCTTTTTCATGTTACAATCTCCTTTCGTTTTTTACCTTGGAATTATAACACGAAAAACAAAGCATTCTTCCAACGGGCGAAATTGATATGGTTCAGGGCGAAATTCGTACTTTTTTCCCTAAAAAAGAATTATCTTCACCAAAAACATTCCGTTTTCGTCGGAAATCTCCATGACACCCTTATTTTTCGCCACCACTTTTCTGACATTTTTAATCCCAATTCCATGACTAAGATGATCCGTCTTCGTGGTCTGATAGATACCGTTTGTTTTAATTAGCTTTCCGCTGTAACTGTTCTTTATTTGAATAAACAGCATACCTTTTTCGTAAGATACCTGTATTTCCAAATATTTCTTCTCCGAACCCTTCGCTGCCGCAATGGCATTTTCCAACAAATTTCCCAAAATGACGTTCAAATCGAACTCTGAAATATGTATCTCCTTCGGAATGCTGATTTTTTTGATTACTACCAGAGACTCTTTCTCGGCCTTTCCCAGCATATAATTCAGAATACTGTCTACGCCCCGATTTCCGCTGCTTACGTATTCCTCCTTATTTTCCATAAATCCTCGCATTTCTCTTAGATAGCCGGAAATCCTAGCGGTATCCCCGCTCTTTGCCATACAATCAATTTCAAAAAGATGATGCTTCATATCGTGACGAAGGGCATTTACTTTTTCTTCCGATTGTTTCCAAATATCCATCTGCTTTGCATAACTTGCCATCTGCCTCTCATATAACACCTTCTCTTCCAGCTTACCGTAAGCATCCGTAATCACGTTATACAAGTAAAAAACCAACACATTGATGATAAGCAATCCTATTCCCATACAGACCATCATGATTCGATGATTGTTTGCCTTCAGCATCATCACACCCAGCATGACAGCACTGATAATCGGAATAAAAATTAGAATATTCCAATGACGGGGTGTTGTCTCCACATGCTTTTTCACAATATGTCGTTCAATGATATATTCGCAGATACTAATCAAAAACACCGTAAACAAAGGCGCTATTTCATTGTACATCTCGCCCATACTGTAATCAGATAATGTATAAGCGGAAATCACATCACAAAACATATTTATGCCGTAAATAAGCAAAGAAACCAACAGTTTCTTTTTCTGCTCTCCTTCATAAACTTGTGTTACCAGATACAACGCAACAATATTGGAAATTATATTGAAAAAAGGCACTTTGAAAATCAGATGTACTGATGATGTTATAGCAAAAAACAGAAGATAGATTAGATGTTTTTGTTTCTTTCCCATTCTTTCCTGTTGAAAAAAAATCTCCATAAAGCGCTTCGTTACAAAAGCCCGAAACAGATTTGTACTTAACAACAAAATATTATGTATCATATTACTTACTCCATTTATACCGCATGATTTTCTCCTTTACCTGCTTTCGATATCTCTGGCTGACATTGAGCACCGTGTCATCCCAAAGAGTAACTCGTTCCAGAGAACACTCTTTTACATAATCCAAGTTGATTAAGGAAGATTGATGAATCATAATAAAATTATGGGGAACTCTTTTCTCCACCATTTTTAACCGTCCGTTAAATTGTATTTCTTTGTCCTTCATTACCACATTAATTTTCTTGTCCTGACTGTAAAAATACATAATGGACTTATAAGGACATTTGAAATAGTTGGTTCTGGTGTTCACCTCAAAATTTTTATTTTTTCTTTCATACTCACAAATACACAGATCCAATACATCCCGTACTTGCGTTTCCTCCAAAGGTTTGATGAGAAAATCCATGGGCTGGGTTCGGAACAACCTCATAGCATAACTGCTTTTTGAAGAGATATAAACAATCATGGTATCAAGTAATTCCAATTCTTCTCTGATGTACGTAGCTATTTTTACTCCATCCGTGCTAATCAGCTCGATGTCCAAAAACAGAATATCCGGTCGCCACCCCTTCTTTAAATCCCGACATAATTCTTCTCCCGAAAACCAAACATTTACCTCTAATGAAACTCCTTTCTCTTCTCCGTATTGGTAAATCATATTTTCCAGTTCGGCGCAGGTCCCCTTTTCGTCATCACAAATACCAATTACATACATGACTAAGCCTCCTACAAAATATGACATTATTTTAGTATCTTGTTTCGCATTTTTCAATCTTTCCTTTTTTTCTTGTGGGCATCATTTCACATGGCGGTATTTTGAGCGGAGGTTTTCTCTACTTTTGGTTAGTTTTCAATATTTTGAGTAGCATATATAGTTTTAAAAAACGACTAAAATTAATTCAAAAGGAGGCTTGTTTCATGTATGAAGATTTTATCAGGGAACGTATCAATGAACTGCGGATAAAGAAGAATATTTCCGAATACCAGTTGAGTTTGGATTTAGGCCGATGCCAGGGATACATTCAATCCATTTCTTCCGGCAGAACCATGCCGTCCATGACTGCATTTTTTGAAATCTGCGAATACTTTGAGATAACTCCTCAGGAATTTTTTGATAAGGAATTACATAATCCGACTTTATTAAAATCGACCGTGGAAAATGTAAAGAAATTGTCCGAAAATGATTTATTATTGTTATCGGTTGTATTAAAACGAATTGTAGAAAACGGAAATGATCTTTCCGTTCCCCGTCAGGATTTGTTCTTTTTCCAGATGGATTCGGAAAAAGATAAAATAGACTAGCCGGCACAAAATACAAAAAATAACGCAATAAAGCCAAAGACCTCTCTTTCAAAAAAATTTTTCGAAATCCTATCTTTCTGTGATATAATTTCAGAAGAATTTTCTTTGTAAGAGAGGTCTTATTATTATGAGTACAGAATTTGAACAGGCAAGAAAAGCCGCCATCTTGGAAAAATGTTTAAAATACGGAATCTGTGTTGGTATCCCGGTTATCCTGTTTTTTATTGGATTAACGGATGAACTGATCACCGGACTTGCCGGACTGTTTTTTGGCTACACTTTCTTAAGTATGCTTTGGGCTACTTTTGCTAAAAATAAAGCCTATGCCAAATTTATCATGCTCTACAAAAAAGAGTTGATTACCCGCGCCTTAGGTTGTGGAGAAATCTATGAGAATATGGAATTTAATTACGACAGCGGATTAAATCCGAAATTTGTTTGCCAAACCGGTTTTCTCTCCGCCGACCGCTTTTTCTCCAATTGCTATCTTTCCGGTTGTCACGAAGGCAAATCCTTCTTTCAGTCTGACATTCGAAATGTCCGCGGCGAACGGGGCGGTTACAACTTAGAATACGAAGGAACCCTTATCTGTATTCCCACCAACATGCCAAACATTACCCAGACAGTTATCTATCATAAGGATATCGACTGCAATATTTATTTGCACGGCAAATCCTTTACTTCAGTAAACCCTGCCTTTAACAAATCCTTTTTGGTGAATACCACAAATCCGGACGCCGTATCCCAGCTCTTGACACCGGAATTCACCTCCAAAATACTTGCCTTGCAAAATCAGATTCCCCGAAAAATGGCATTGACCATCAAAAACGGTTATCTCTTTGTCTTCTTTAACAATAGAAAGAGTGTTCTTCGTCCGAAGCTTTTCGGAAAATACGATGACACCATGCGTAATGCCATTTTAGCCGAGCTGAATACTGCTAAATTAATTCTTACTACGCTTATTTAATTTCTTCTTTCACAAGGCGATATTTTATTTTAGGCATTTCGTCCACAACCATACTATAACGATGCACGGACAGTATCATTCCCAGCAGTATATAATTCACCACGGTACACCAAAATCCATAGGACATAAAAGGCATATCAATCGATGTGCCTAAAAACAGTCCTAGATTTGTCAATACATAAAATCCGCTTTTGAATGCAAGCAACATGCTGCATCCCAAAGCTAACAACATTCCAAAATGATTTTTTTGTGACATGGAAATTTTTATGCTTCTTGCCAGAAATAGCCCTACCACAAGAAGAAGCATCATCACAATTCCAAAACCAAAGTAGGAAAATGCGCAGGTAATAATATAGTCCGAATAGGCTCCGCTAAGATCTCCTAAACTGCCCAAGTTTCCCCCTCCGAAAAGAGAAGCATTCTGTACCTGTTGCCTTGCCAATGATATTGTATATCCGTATGTTTCTGCATGTTCCGAAAATGCCAACATAGCCTTAATTCGATGCACAATGTAATCGGGAACATGAAAAATTGCACCCTCATTAGCCATTATATCTGCCGTAAGACTCACCAAAGGGAATAGTATCGTAGAGAGCAGAATACCAAACTGCCATCCTCTTCTTCCGCCAAAAACTCCTTTTCCGGTTGCACAAAGCAATACTGTCGCACAGGACAACATGATCACCATCAAAACAGCGGATGAATAATTTCCTATCCTACCAAATACCAATAATTGTATCAACAGGATTCCTACTGTTTTCCCGATTCCTCTAAAACCTTCGTTTCGAAAATGATAAACAAAGGCAGCAAACAGAGGAACAAAAAGCATATAGAATCCATTGTTTCTTGTCATACTCTGGTAATAAGAGCCGGGCTCTGTAAAAGAAAACAATACTGCCAGTGCCAAATATGCTCCATATATTTTAAACAAATGCATCTCCAAATAGCGATAATCCAAATAGATGAAAGCAAACATTACGGAAATTCCAATGCCATGATATCCTAGTGTTTTTACCCAATAAAATTGCTCAATGACGGAATTGTCCATGCCGGGGAAAATAAGCATTTGCATAATAATTCCAAAACATGCCATTCCTATCGCCATCAACAATAATACCGGATCCTTCTGAGGTCTGTGTATCAAATCCATTTTTTCCCCTACAACATAAGGATCTCCCATTTCTATAACCGCTTTCCGCTCTGCAACCTCATCTTCCATCCCCTCCGACAGATATGCCTCCTTTTGGTCTTCCATATGCGCCATCAACTCTTTTCTAATCATCGGACATGCTTTTTTGCAGCGAATTTTTTCCGTTACCTTTTCTAAATATTCCTCTCTGTTCACATCGCACCTCCCATGCAAAGTACTCCATTGACTGCCTGCGCGTACTCATTCCAAGAAGCTTCTCTTTCTCTTAATTCTTTTTTACCGTTCTTTGTAATTCGATAATATTTTCTTACCTTTCCTCCGGCCTCTCTTTCATAACTTTTTAACAAGCCTTTTTCTTCCAAACCATGAAGGATAGGATATAGGGTTCCTGCCTTTAGTTCAAATACATTGTTGGAACGTTTCTTCAACGTTTCAATCATTTCATAGCCGTATTGGTCCTTTTCTTCCAATAATTTTAAAATTAACATCGTTGTACTTCCGGATAAAAGATTTTTATCTACTGCCATTATGACCTCCAATAATTCAATTCGAAAATATTCGTTTTTGTCACTTCCTATACCAATATATAGATTATCTATATATCGATAATCTATATACTACTTCTGT
>JAZNKK010000079.1:0-40990 GCA_045578545.1 Lachnospiraceae bacterium | reverse complement strand
GGATTGCGGAATCGAATCACCAGCATTTTTGCACCCACAGGAATCCGATAGCGGCGGATAAAGGGAAAATCATCGCATTGTATATCATCGACATAGACATAGCGGGAAGAACGGCTTTTGTATCCGGCCTTTGTAAAATTTCCTTCTCGCCATTCATAGTCACTCATGGAGATACGGGTGTAATTGTGAGAATGCTTCTTTTTGGCCGACATTCCAAGAACCGGAATCAGCAGAAGCGGAAGTAAGAAATACAGGGGATTTACCCCGGAATTTCCCATAAAAAGAAATATCACCATCAGCACGAGATATATTACAAAAATGATGGGCCAGTTGTTTGTCGCTGTATTTTGTTTGGCAAAAGCAGAGTCAACGAAAGTACGGTATTGTGAGTTCAGCTCCCTCGCCGGGTGCCAGGTATTATAATCCAAAAAAAAATCCTCCCTTATATCAATATAATGTTATTCTGCAGTAGAAACCGCACCGGATACGGTAATGTTCATGGTGTTGAATCCGATGTAATCCAAGCGAAGGGTCACAAGGTTTTCGTTGGAGGCAGCAAGATGTATTTCATCCTGTCCGCTGACGGTAGAAAATCCGGCGTCAACGCAGGCGTTGGCATATTCTACAAACGCTTCTTCCGAAATATTCGTGATGGAAGCGGTAAACAAGGTCTCTGAGTCCAAAATGATTTCACCGGTGTCGGAAGAAGGTGCGGGAAGTAAAGCCCCCAGCCCTTCAGATGGCCAGGTAATGGGAGCGTTTTCCGTCGGAGCATAAAGCGTGATATCAATCTGTTCTTTCAACGAAACGTAATAGAGGTTAAGCCAGTAACCTTCTTCGTTAAAAGCAAGGTAGGTATCTTCGGTTGCTCGAACATCAATGGTAAAACCGGCTTCTTCACACAAAGCAAGATAGTCGTCATAATGTTTTCGCTCCGCTTCCAAAAGCATGGCAGAAGCGCTGTCCTCCAGTTCATAATTGAGTTCCCACTCTTCGGTATTCGAAACCGGCAAAACAGAAAGCAGTCCGCTTTCCGGCCAGGGATCGGCATTGCTGCACCCGCTAAGAAGCAGAAAAAGCATGGAAACCAAAAGCATAAGTCTAAATTTTTTCATAGAGAATCTCCCCTTGTATCAAACGTGTTATCTTCTTATCGTTTCTGTCACACAGTGTAGCAGATTTTTGGGTCATGTAAAAGTGAATATCTTCTACGATATCAGTCGGAAAAAAGGAGTGGAAATGATAAAAAATCAAACACCACAGTATTGCGTATGAAAAAGGGTGTCCTATAATGAAAAAGCAAAACGATTCTGTTTTGTGTTTCTGATTGGACAATAATCCTTTGATGGGATGGGATAGATAGAAAAGGAGATGGAGTATATGACGTTACTTATGAGAGACCGTGAAAAGTTTGCAGAAGGTAAAGCAGAAGGTAAAGCAGAAGGCAGACGGTTGGAACGCATTGAAGCAGTGCAGAGAATGATTTGTAATGGATGTACAAAAGAATTCATTTCTGGCTTAGGCTACACGCAAGAAGAATATACAGAAGCTGAGGCGGGGTTGCTTCAGAAAGTGTAGTACTAAAAAGAAGAAGAGGTAAGGAAGGGTATGGATTGTCATACCCTTCCTTTTGAGTTTCAATGAATTATTCGCAATAAAAACGCCCTAACAAGTAAAACTTGTAGGGCGTTAGGATTAACCAAAGTATCTCTTAAGAAGTCCTTCAAATGCTTTGCCGTGTCTAGCTTCGTCACGAGCCATTTCATGCACGGTGTCATGAATTGCATCGAGATTTAATTCTTTGGCACGTTTTGCAAGGTCAAATTTACCTGCAGTTGCACCGTTTTCAGCTTCTACACGCATTTCCAAATTCTTCTTGGTAGAATCGGTCACAACTTCGCCGAGAAGCTCAGCAAATTTTGCAGCGTGTTCTGCTTCCTCGTAAGCTGCTTTCTCCCAGTAAAGGCCGATTTCCGGATATCCTTCTCTGTGAGCAACTCTTGCCATAGCGAGGTACATACCAACTTCGGTACATTCGCCCATATAATTTGCACGCAAATCTTCCATGATGTCTTCCGGTGCTCCCTGAGCAACACCTACCACGTGTTCAGCAGCCCATACTTTTTCATCTGCCTGCGCTGTGAATTTAGATGCGGGAACTCCGCACTGAGGGCATTTTTCCGGAGCTTCCGGTCCTTCGTGAACATAACCACATACACTACATACATACTTCATAATACATTTCTCCTTTTCTTATATAGATTTTTCGTTTTTTTACGCTTTTTATTCTCTTCCGAGTTCATCGGCTTGTCTTTTGCAATCCTTGCAGATTCCGTAGTAGAAAACTTCATGTTGCGTAATGTCTGCATTGGTCTGCTTGATTGCTTCTTCGGTCAGTTTCCGGGTCAAATCAATAAAGATATCCGATACACTATAGCATTTATCGCAAATGAAATGATAGTGGGTGGATAAATCCGCATCGAAATGGTCTTTGCTGTCCTTGGTTCGAAGACGCTTGATTTCTCCCATTTCCGCTAATAAATTTAAGTTCCGGTAAACGGTACCTAAGCTAATGCGGGGATAAATCATTCGTACATTATCATAAACAACCTCGGCAGTAGGGTGATCATTTCTGGTGGATAAAAAATTGATTATGGCCTCACGCTGACGACTGTGATTAAGCGCCATATCGTTTTCTCCTTTCAAAATCAGTAATGATTACTGTTATTATATTATCAAAGAGATCGTGATATGTCAACATCTATAAAAAAATTTTTTTAATTTTTATAAGAGGGGCATTGTCTTGTATAAAAAAGAACAATAGAAGGAAAAAATGGATTGCTCTTATAGACGACATAGAATGGAAAAGAAAATAAAAATCCTTCCAAAAATTCATTATAAATCTTTGAAAGGATATAAAAATTTTATCGATTTGCCATACGATGTTCCATTTGCTTTTGTGCCAGATAATTTTCCAACTCCATATATCGTTTGGATAAGATACAACCATAAACCATGGAATTCTCCACTTCGTAGCGTCGAATCGGTCTTCCGACTAATTCGAAATATCGTTGTTGCTCCTTATCTGTAAAGGAGAGCGTAACGAGTTTTTGCATTTCGATTTCGATGTCTTTCTTTATGGTAAAAGCAAACCCGCTATTACTTAAATCTTTTACGATAATAGGATATTTTTCCCCTTTGTTGTCCACGAGTTGTCCCATTTCACCGATAAAAACCCGGAAATTATTTCTGCGGTTAAATTTGATGCCCGGTAATTTGGTAGTGATAACATGGCAATTCTGGTCGTGATATACGATGGGGTTAATCGTAACTTTTTGCCAAAAATACGGAGTCTGGCGAATGACCAAAAGCTCGATATCCAACTGGGGCGGAAAGGTAAGCATTGTACCATTCACGACAAAAGGCTCAACCACCAGGGAATCGTCTATGATATTGATAATTTTGGAATCTAAAGAGAGTTTTTTGTTACCGCTGTGGACGGTAATGGTAATCGCATCTCCCTGTTCTGTATCGTTAAATGTCATAAAGGCTACCTTTCTGAAAACAGTTATATACAATAATTATATAGGAAAATTCGTTCTTAGGAAAGGAAAATAAAAAGGACAAAACTGATAATAAATCAAAAATAAAATTGTGAATTATAGACTAGGGAAAATGTTGCAGAGGCGCACGATTGTAAAGACTGTTGCGCTATTAGGCAGAACAACCGCGATAGTAAGGAGCAAGGCGGATATATGAGAAACAAGGAACAACCGCGATATTGAGAAACAAGGGCTGCTTGATTAAAGGAACAACCATGATATTAAGAAAGTTGAAATATTAAGAAGAAAAGATTTGACATTTATACTGCAAGAACGTATAATAAAGAACGTATCACTTTAGTGCTTTAAAGCGCAACACTTTAAATCACTAAAGAAAAAAGAGCAAAGATACAGGAAAGAGGAAAGAAAATGATAGCAAAAATAGTTTTATTGATTGTCTTTTTTGCAACAATGATTGGGGTAGGTTTATACTCCAGAAAACATGCGACAAATGTCAATGACTTCGTTCTTGGCGGAAGAAGCGTAGGCCCGTGGCTTTCTGCTTTCGCATACGGAACTTCTTACTTTTCAGCGGTAGTATTCGTAGGATATGCCGGACAGTTTGGCTGGAAGTACGGAATTGCTTCCACTTGGATTGGTCTGGGAAATGCTTTCATTGGTAGCTTGCTTGCCTGGGTTTTGATGGGAAGACGAACCAGAGTAATGACAAGACACATGGACGCAAAGACCATGCCGGAATTTTTCGGAAAAAGATATGACAGTAAAGCGTTGAAAATAGTAGCTTCTATTATTGTATTTATCTTCTTGATTCCTTACACCGCTTCCGTGTATAACGGACTTTCCAGTTTATTTAATATGGCATTCAATATTGAATACAAATATTGTGTTCTTGCCATGGCGGTACTTACCGGTGTATATGTTATCCTCGGCGGATACATGGCAACCGCCATCAATGACTTTATTCAGGGAATCATCATGTTGGTTGGTATTGTATGTGTAATTGCTTCCGTGTTAAACGGTCAGGGCGGATTTATGGAAGCAATCCGTAAGCTTTCCGAGGTTCCCAGTGATGTTCCTGCAACCATGGGACAGCAGGGGGCATTTACCGCTTTCTTCGGAACCGACCCGGCAAACCTTCTTGGTGTTATTATCTTGACATCCCTTGGTACGCTGGGACTTCCTCAGATGGTACAGAAATTTTATGCGATTAAAAGTGAAAAAGCAGTAAAGACCGGAACCATTGTTTCCACTATTTTTGCCATCATCATTTCCGGTGGTTGCTATTTCCTTGGTGGATTCGGTCGATTGTTTGACAATCCTTCTCTTTACAAGGAGGACGGAAGCGTGTTATACGATGCGGTTATCCCCAGTATGTTATCCACTCTTCCTGACATCTTAATCGGTGTCGTAATTGTTTTGGTGCTTTCTGCATCCATGTCCACATTATCTTCACTGGTATTGACATCCAGCTCTACTTTTACACTGGATTTCTTGAAGGATACCATAATGAAGAAAATGGATGACAAAAAACAGCTTTTGATTATGCGTATTTTAATCGTGTTCTTTATTGTTCTTTCTGTGATTTTGGCGTTGGACCCGCCTACCTTCATTGCACAGCTTATGGGTATTTCCTGGGGTGCTCTTGCCGGCGCATTCCTTGCTCCCTTCCTTTACGGGTTGTTCTGGAAAGGGGTAACCAAAGCTGCCGTATGGGTGAACTTCATTTTTGCAGTAGGCATTACGGTTTCCAACATCTACTTTAAATTCATCGCTTCTCCCATCAACTGTGGTGCGGTGGCGATGGTAGGTGGTTTGATTCTTGTTCCGTTGGTAAGCTTAATTACACCGAAGATGAAAAAGGAAGATACGGAGCAGATTTTTGCCTGCTATGAAGAGGCAGTACACGTAAAGAAACGTACTTCCCTTCCGGAGGAGGAAGAAGAAGCAAAATAAAAAACGAAAACGATTACAAAATGATAAAAGCAAAAACTCTCTCATATAAAATGCAAATCATTTCGTAAAAGGATAGACAGGTGCAGAAGAATATCTAAAAGATAAGCCCTTGCGGCGTCTTAGGGGGATGTTTTCTGTGCCTGTTTTCTTTTTGCATACGGAAATGAAATGCTTCCTGCTGCTTCGTTGACATCACTGCTTTTTCGATTGTATAATGAGCGCAAAGCACATATATTGGGATAAGGGAGAATTGAGAGGACAAAGGAAATGAAGGAACAGATTGTGGTATTAATTCCGGCATATAATCCGGATGAAAAATTAGTGAATCTGGTCTCTGTGATGGGGGAAAAGTTTTCTCACATTGTTGTGGTAAATGACGGATGTGATGAGTGTTTTTCGCCTATTTTTGAAGCAATCAGGGAATCAACGGATATTTTAGTCCATGAAGAAAACAAGGGAAAAGGAAGGGCATTGAAGACCGGATATGCCCATATCAAAGAGAAATACCCCCAAGCGAAAGGGGTTGTGACCGTAGATGCGGACGGCCAACATACGCTGACGGATGTGGAAAAGTGCTGCGAAAAATTTTTGGAAAACGAGGAAAAGGCGGTTTTTGGATGTCGTGACTTTTTTTCGGAAACGGTGGCGATTCCGCCCAGAAGTCGTTTTGGAAATCAATTGACCAGCAAGCTGATGAAGTTCTTTTGCGATATTGAGCTTTCGGATACCCAGACCGGTTTGCGTGTGGTGCCGACCTTTGCGATACCCATGCTTTTGGAAGTGAAAGGTGAACGATACGAGTACGAAATGAATGCCATTTTTGCCTTAAAAGAGAATGGGATTGCTTGGGAAGAGGTTGCCATTGAAGTCATTTATCTGGACAATAACGAAAGCTCTCATTTTAATCCAATCCGGGACTCGTTGAAAATTTACAAGGTGTTTGCAAAATTTTGCGTAGCGTCCCTTAGCTCCTGTCTGTTGGATTTGGGTATTTTTACCCTTATGGTATATTTTTTAAAAGGCCTGTTTCCGTTATATTACATATTTATCTGTACCGCCATCGCCAGAGTGTGTTCCGGTGTGGTGAATTATCTTTTAAATCGTGCTATTTTTTCCGGAAAGAACAAGAACCAATCCGAGGGTAGCGCAGGAAGATATCTTGTCTTGTGGGTAGGACAGCTTATGGTGTCTTCCATTCTGGTAAATGGTTTCGTCCGTTTGTTTATGGCAAATGAAACCTTAGTGAAATTTGTAGTAGATACGTTACTGTTTTTTATTAGTTACAAAATCCAGCAGACCTGGGTATTTCACAACAAAAAGCAATAGGAAGGGATGCGACATGGCAAAGAAGAAGGAAACGAAAACCAATGCAATGCGAATCTTGGACGCACTCCATATTGCATATCAGGAGCATTATTACGAGTGCGAAGAATTTGAAAACGGTTTGCAGATAGCAGATATGCTAAACCAGCCCTACGAAAAGGTATATAAGACACTGGTGACGGTTGGTCTTTCCAAAAATTATTTTGTCTTTGTCATACCAATCGATAAGGAACTGAATTTGAAAAAAGCCGCAGCAGAAGTGGGAGAAAAGTCCCTGGAGATGATAGCGGTAAAAGATATTAACCGGATTACCGGTTATATTCGAGGTGGCTGTACTGCCATTGGTATGAAGAAACAATACAAAACCTGTATTGATGTGTCCGCTTCCAAGCAGGATACCATTATAGTAAGCGGGGGAAAATTAGGTGTTCAGATTGAACTGTCTCCCCTGGATTTAAAAAAGGCCAGCGGAGGCGAGTTCGCTCCACTGACCAAGTAATTATAGTACTAAAGCCGGTTTTCACCGGCTTTTTCTGTCGCACAATGGCTTACGGCAAAATTATATGCCGATGATTGACTTACAACCAGGAGATAAACTCTCCTTCGGTGAGAATCAGAGAATCGCAATTCACATCTTTTCCGTAACATCTTACATAGGCTACACTGTTTTCGTCGAATACAAAGGCCTGAAAGGCTTGGAAACAGTCATCGTCCGCCGTGATATCCAGATAGCTGTTGGCGATGAAAATAAATCCTTTGGAAGGGTCTTCCTCATTATCGGATTTCATACCGTCATCATTACTTACGATGGTAATCAGAGCATCTAAAACAGAGATGCTGTCATTTCCTTTTAATCCATTGTTCGCAGCAGTTACAAAGAGCGTCGCGTTGTAAATGCGAAGGTCATCTTTGGTAGAGATACCGTTTCCGAAGTTCCCGGTTACGGTCAAAGTACCGCTGCCGTTGATGGTCAAATCCTGCTTGCTGTATATGCAACCATTGGCATCTGAGGAGTCATACACGGTTCCGTCGGTGCAATAATTTTCCGTGTTTTCTGCTATGGTAAGAATGGTTTTGTCTGCGTTAGCGCTGTAAATGACCGGACCGTTACTGCAGGATAAGGACACGCCGTTTAGAACCAACTGTACTTTGTCATCGTCGCCCGCATTGATATAGATTTGTCCGTCATTTAAGGTACCTTCTAAAAGATAGGTTCCGGCCTTGGAAATAATGATTCGGTTATTTTCTACCGTTACGCCTTCCCCGGTTACGGAAAGGGTATCTCCTTCAAAGGAAAGTAAGATGGCAGCAGATTCGTCGTATTCCGCCACAAGGTCATAAGAGGTAAACCGTGCCACCATATTGTCGGAGATGGTATATTCGATTGGCTCTGCCTCCGGCGCGGGGGAAACGGTACTGTTTTGAGAAACCATTTCTGCTGCATTTTCCGGGATACCGTAGTCTGCGGTCGTATTTTCTGAAATCTCCATAGTCTCTGCATCGTTACCGGAAACTTCGCTACTGCCCGGAGAATCCGAAGAAGAGCAGGCGGTAAACAAAAAGATGCCAAGGCAAAGGGTGGATAGGAAACACAGTTTTCTTTTCATAATTTCATAAGCGTCCTTTCTGTTTTATTCTAAGTTTGACCGGATGTTACCGGTTTTTTAGGAAGGAGTGATTTGTACTTTTACTGCGGTACAACGGCTTCCTCCGGCAATGCACCTTCCTCCATCAGAGGAATATCAAGGATAACAATATTTTCGGAAAGCGTATCTAACGCTTCATTTCCGGATACCGTCAGTTCCTCCGGAAGAGGAAGTGACTGCGTCGCAGGATGGCGGTTAAAATCACTCATGTGAATACTCATATCAATCCAATTGTATCTTCGCTGTACAAAATTGCGAAGGTAATCAATCTGGTATTCAGAATTGGAAACACCGCGAATCTGATTATTATATACTCTGGAAGCGGATACGGCTGCAGCATAGGTGTCTATGGCATCCAATGCAGTTTGCAGCAGTTCCTCTTTTTTTTCGTCCCATCTTGCCTGCACGGCCAGCATAAAGGCATCGGATTCGTAGAGGTAGGTCATATAATGATTCTGGGCGGGAGCATAAATCGGTTCTGCAGTAGCCCAGTATTCATAGGTTTGATTGTCGTAGTAGAAATTACCAAATGCCATATCAAAGTCCCAAACCGGTCCCAACATCAGTCTTTCGCCGGGACGTTTATAAAGGAAACTGCTTCGGCAAAATGCAGAATCGGTGTTGTTGGTCAGTTCCATGATGATAAACCAGTCAACCCAGGAGTCAAGGTCGATGTATTCCTCGTAGCCGCTGCACAAGGTGATGGCCCGGTCGGTTGCCTGCATATATTCTATGATGTAATTCATGGACTCGCTTCCGGATTCCGTAAAGGTAGGAAATTGAAAATACAGTCCGGGAGAATGGGAAGTTACAAAATAATCCACGCCGTAAGTGTAGCTGTCCATGATGTAGCCGCCGCCGCATTCCAACATAAATCCCACATCCGTCTCTTCCATTTCCAGAAGCTCTTCGTAGCTGTATGCGGAAAATAAACTGATTTTATCCATGGACAATTCTATCTTTTCAGAGAAGGTATAGACGCCCAGGTATTCTCCGTTTAAGAAAACATCCACCGGGATCTGATCGGGAGTGTATTCCAAATATTCCATGCAGGATGCCATGTCCATGGCAACGCAGTTACGAATCAGGGAAAGGTCTCCGTAGGTGGAAGCCAAAACCCATTTGTCACAGGGCAGCATATCAAAGAAGGAAATATCATCTTCAAAGCGTAGCATATAGCTTTTTTGAGGGAATTTCCACCAGCTGGCATTTCCCCGTCCGCGAATTTCCATATCGTAGGTTATGCCGTCCAAGACAAGGTTTCCGCTTACGTATTCATATCGGTCGGTGACATCCTCACCGCTGTCGGTGGTCAGGTAAAGAATGGGTAAATCACAAACCACCCGCCTGGTTTGGATTTCATAAGTTCTCTGTCTGACCCCATTACTGACAAATAAGACAGGGCTTTTGGTTAAATCAATGGTGCCGTTTTCATTTATGTATTCCGGCGGAGTCTGTGAATTCGCGCCTGCAAAATAGCAGGAGCCGCCGTCCAGAGAAAACTCTACATTGGCATGGGTCAGGGCATTGTCGCTGATGCTGTAAGGAATTTCCAAAATCAAAAGGTTGCCTTCTAAGCAAAACGTAACGTTATCATAGGAAGACCCGGAGGAAGCAGTCTTATAAAATGTGACCTCATCCGGAAAGGGTCCGGTGATTATCGTTTCCTCTGCAGTATCTTCCGAAGTAGTAACTAAAGTAAGGGTAGGTGTTTCCGGCGCTGACAGGGTGTAAGTATAAGTCATCACTTCGTTTTCGGACAAAAGATTTTCCGAAAGGGTTTCGTTTTCCGAAGTCGTATTTTGGGAGACGTTTTTTGTAGCTTCCGACGCATTCATACAGCCGTAAAGGCAGAAAGAAAAAAGAAAAACCAACGACAAAAACGCCCACACATGGAAGGCGTTGGAATAGTCTTTTATCAATGATTTCATTTTTTTCCCAAAACGATAATACATAAAAACTCCTGACTACCGGATATCTGCAATGACCCAGCTATCATTTCTATATACAAAGAAATACACATTGTCGGTGGAATCAATCATTTCTCGTCCGCCGGAGAGTGTCATGGATTTATCAAATTGTATGCGACAGGAAAAACAGTCTTCGGAATAAACGGTATATTCGCTGACCGTCTCATTCAAAAAGTGTGTGTTGGTATGGATAGAAAATACGCCCATATCCTCTCTGCGGTACTGGTCTGCCAAAGTCAGATAAATGGAGTCTTCGGGGAAGAGGTGACGAATGGGGTCCACACTTTCCCGGCACCCTTCCAAGTCTTTGGAAAAGAAATTGGAATACGTTTCTACGGCATCTAAAACATATCGCTCCAAATCAGAGCTCATCTCTGACAGAGGAAAGGATAATTCTATGGAAACGTCCTGATAATCGGAAAAGGAATAGGTATCACTTCCGATTTCCAAGGTCACCGGCTGGGTAAGTCCGGTAATTTGATAGGTTACTTCACTCGGTACCGTAACGTAATCATCGCAATAGGTCAGAACTTCATAAGGAGTGCGTTCCGTAATGTAATCCGCCAAGTCATCCTGCCCGTTTACCGCTACCGGAATGTTATCCGGCAATGTAACAGTCACGGAATAGTTTTGAGTTTCTTTATAGGGGGTTACGGAAAAGAGATTCCACTGCGTAATATTTAAAAGATACAAACGGGATGTTGTTTCCCCGGGCATCAGAGTTACTGTGGCAATCAGGGTTTTGCTTTCACTTCGTTCCCCGGAGTAAAGTCCGTAAAGAAGGGAACCGTCCGTGTAGCTTTCTTTTAGCAATTCATAAGTAATGCCGTAGCTGTCAATCAGCTCCTGTACGGAAGAAAGATAGACCTCCTCGGATTCCAATGGATGGAAGGAAAGCGCCTCTGTTCCAAGGGAAGAAAATCCGTTTTCGGAAATGGAAGCTATGGTATCTTCCACCACGTATTCGGGCAGGGATGCTTCGTAAAGCGTTAGGCTTTCCCAGGCATACCGAAGGAAAAACAAAAGAAGTGTAAGCAAAAACGCTACAAATAAAATATAACCAATCAGAAATTTGTGGCTTTTTTTAGGGGTAGTGCCGGCATCGCCGGTCTTTTCTTTTTCTGTCATGGAAAAACCTTTCTGTTTCAAATTAGTAATTTACAAGGAAAGCAGTGGGCAGTCTTCGAGATGCGTCGGAGTTCGGAAGGAAGGAGGATGTAATCCGATAGCTTCCGTCGTAGTACAAGGAAGAAGAACTTCCGCCGTCCAAATTGGCGGCATTTACTGCACCGTATTCCAAAAAAATCTGAATCAAATCCTGACCGGTAGCACCAAGATGTCCTGCGCTTCCCCGGCCGTCGGTTACCAAAATCAGCACCGTTCCGTCCGCACATTGTCCGATGGCGGTTCTGGGGTTGGCGCCAACGCCTTTTCCGTTTAATTCCACGGGAGTGCCGTTCATGATAAGGCGAGTAAAATGATTGGTATTACCATCGCTGATATCTTTAAACGATGCTCCGTCCCGCAGGGCATTTTCCTCTGCAAATGTCACAAATTCCTCCGGAGACATATGTCCGACTTCTGCAATAATTAAAATATCGTTCTCGTTAAAACCGATAAAAACATCGCCGGGAGAAGGTTCGCTAAACTGGACTTCGCCGTTGCAGACAACCACACCGATGGGTCTTCCGCCCCAGTTGATTCCGCTGGGAGTCTCAAATTCTCCGGCATTTACTGCAGCAAGCGCTCCGTTGGTCTCACAGTATTCTCCCACCGTCAACCCGTTTTTTTCCATGTCCATGGAGGAGAAGGGATAGACGGAAGCCAGTTCTACCCGGGAGGGGTCCCGCACAACCAAAAGCTGTGCTTCAAAGGTACGACCCGTAATGGGAACCAAAATTACGCCGTCGCCGTCTTCATCCACCAAAGAATCCAGTGCAGAAAGGGATTGCGCGGAAGCATTTGCCTGCGCAGAACTATCCGTATCCGTGTTTTCCGAGAGGTTATTTTCGGAAACAACGGTAACAAGACTGGTATCGGTAATGGAAGCAACTGCAGAAGCAGAGGTGTTTTCTCCGGTGATGGCCAGCACTTCCTCCTCGGTCAGATACCAGGAAATGACAAATTTCATATTGCCGGTCTCTAACATGGTTGCCACAAAGGTATTGCGGGCTGATTGGGAAGGGCCGTGACAAAACATCCACATCAAAAGGTACAGGCACAGAAAAAGAACCGCCAGAAAAGTTAGGAGAAACAAAAGAATCCTGCCGGTTATTTGAAAAGCCTTTTTCCATTTTGAAGGTTTGTTTTGCGTGGTATCACATGCTGTGGTCATTTTGATTTATACATCCTTTATATTCGTTTAAAGTGACATTCTATTCTATCACAAAAAATTGTGCCTAACAACAGGTTAAACCGTCAGAAAACTTGAATTAACAAGGTTTTTATAGTATATTTATACATAGGAAATGTAGGGAGACCGGATATGGAAGTAAATGTCAGTTATGAAATAGCCGGAATTTTAATATCGCTTATTCTTGCCTTTTATTATAGGAACACCAAAAAGGTATCCAGCTTTCAGAATAAGTTATTTACGCTGCTCATTGAATGTAATATTCTGACAGCGGTTTTTGACGTGGTGAAAAGAGTGTTGTTGTTTACCGGTTTTGCCATTCCGGTTTATGTGTTGGAAATTTGTACCATGGGTTATTTCCTGACACACTTTTTTATTTTGCCCCTATTCTTCTTATACACCTTAAATATGATTGTAAGCTGGAAAGACATTAGCCGGATTTCCAGAATTTTCTATGCGGTTCCCATGTTTGTAGGATACCTGATTCTGGTTTTGAATCCTTTCTTTCATTGGGTTTTCATCTTTTCGGATGCCGGTGAATACATTCGAAATCCGGGCATTTTTGTCATCTACGGAATTGCCATATACTACATTTTCTGCATTGTATTTATTTTAATTCGTTATCGCACGAATTATTCTTTTATCCGAAAAGTCAGTGTCTATTTTATCTTAGGACTTTGTACCGCCAGTATGGTATTGCAGTTTTTGTTTCCGCATCTTTTGCTGGAAACTTGCGCCATTGCCATCGGCAGTATGATTTTATTTTTCTGGGTGGAAAATCCCAGAGGGCAGATTGACCGGGCAACGGGAGTGTTTAATCATGCCGCTTTCGTAGATGCCATGAAACAGAATTTTCACTTGAAAAGAAAAGTGGATGTCATTGAGATTGTATTGCGGGATTTGCAATATGTGGAGGAAAAAAACGATATTTCGCAAAAAGACATGCTGCTAGGCAAGGTTGCGGATTACTTAAATGAGATAGAGGAAGAGGCCAGAGTGTATCGGCTGGAAGGAAATGTATTTTGTCTGGAACTTTCGGAGGAAGCTTCGGAGACGGTAAAAGAGATTTTGGACGTTTTAAAAGAAAGATTTCAAAAGCCGTGGAAGCATGAGGATTACGAGAGAGTGTTCCGGGTCGGGCTATGTCATTTGCGTCTTCCGGAGGAAGTGGATTCCATGGAGCGTTTGCGGGCGCTGGTTCATGATTTTATGAAAACCGGAAATGACGAAAAGATTTATACGGTGGCGGATTTTGAACTGGACAAAATGGAACGTTCTTTAAAAATCAGCAATGCGTTGGTAAAAGCTTTGAAGAAATCCGAATTCGAAATGACCTATTCCCCGGTGTATCTAAAGGAAGAAAGTCAGTTGGTGGGAGCGGAGGCTTCCGTTCGATTCTATGACGATGAGCTGGGTTATGTCTATGCGGAAGACATTTATAATTTTGCGGAAAAAAGCGGTCAGATGGTACATATCGGGGAAATGATGTTTGATAGAGTTTGCAAATTTATTTCGAAAAACGATATGGACCAGATTGGCATCGGTTTTATTGCTGTGCCGATACCTACCGTAATGTGTTTGCAGTACGGTATGATGAACCGGTTTTTAAATATAATGCGGGAATATCAAATCAATCCGAGAAAAATCTGTTTTCAGATTTCGGAATATACCGTGTCGAAGGCGGCACATATACTGAAAGAAACCACAGCGGAACTGGTGCGGGAAGGAGTACGTTTTTGTCTGGAAGATTACGGCAGCGGATTTACCAATATTGCGTCTGTCTATGAACTGCCTTTCTCTGTGATTAAGTTGAATGAACGGATTGTAAAAGATGCGGCGGTAAATCACAAAGCGAAGATAACGTTAGAATACACCCTTATGTTGGCAAACAGTCTTCACATGAAAACTATGCTGGGTGGTATTGAAGAAAAATCACAGTTTGAAATGATTCAGGATATTCCGTACGATTTGGCGGAGGGAAGATATTTCTTAGAGCAGCTGGATGAAAAGGGCATTTTGGAGTTGTTTACCAAGATGGTAGCAGACCCCGGAAAGAAAGGGGGAAGATGCTATGAATTATGATTTAAGCTATGATTATGTGGCGGTCATGGTAATGACATTGCTTTTGATTATTTATCGCGGCAAACGGAAAGCACCGCTTCCGATTTACAGGGTAAACTATGTGTTGTCTTATACGATCTTGATTGCGGCTATTTTGGACATCGTAACCGTGTGGGTAATGCGTCATCCGGATATCTTCAGTATCAATTCCATTTATCTGGTAAACGTATGTTACTTGATTGTGCAAAATTATGTGTTTGTAGTTTATGCCGTCTATGAACTCTATGTGTCAGGCGTAAACGTAAAAAAATCAACGGGTTGGAAATGGCTTCTTCACATTCCTTATGCCATGGCAGTAGCCCTCATTTTGACCACTCCTTTGACAAAGTGGATTTTCTACGTGGATGAACAGGGCGGATACTATCATGCAGACGGATTTTTAGCGCTGTATGGTTTGATGGGATATTACGGAATCATCTGTATTATCATTATGGTTAAGTATCGTAAATCTTTGGAAGCGGATAAAATTGCCTATATGAGCGGAATCTATATTATGGCTTGTATGGCGCAGCTGGTGCAGATGATTAATCCCACGGTTTTGATGGTGGCCTTTATCTGTGCTTTATCCATGATTATTCTTCTTTATGCAGTACAGACACCGGATGAAATCTTTGATGCCACCAATGCCTTATATCGAAAATACTATGTGCAGGCGGTTTCTTCGGATTTTACTTCGGCAAGACCGTTTAAGACACTTTTTATCTGCCTGCATGATTATGAGATTTTAAACGAATCCTTTGGAGAAGAGGAAGTCAATCGTGTGCTTAGAGGTATGTGCGGATATTTACGTTCCGTTTGCTCGGAGGGACATGTGTTCCGAATTGACGAAAAGACGTATGCATTTAAACTGCCGGATTTGTCTGACGAAGAGACGGATGCCTTAATCGCCATGATAGGGGAGCGGTTCCGTTCCTCCTGGAGCAATGGTTTTATGGAGGTGGTTTTACCGGTAAGTTTTGTGAAGGTAGCCTGTCCCCGGGATATCGGCAATATGGATGATCTTAACCGGATGCTTTCGCTACTGCCCGGAAAAGAATTGCAAATCCATGAAGTGCTTGAGGTAAAGGATTTTGCCGGAGAAGATGAGAACCGCAATATTTTGCAGATTATTAAGGATGCGGTGGAACATTCCGGATTTGAAGTGCATTACCAACCCATCTATTCCGTGAAAAAGAAAAAAGTGATTGCAGCGGAGGCTTTGGTCCGTTTGTATGACGAAAAAATCGGCTATATTTCACCGGAAAAATTTGTGCCCTTAGCAGAAAAAGAAGGTTACATTTTAAAGATAGGCGAATTTGTTCTTGAAGAAGTATGCAAGTTTTATGCAGAAAATAAATTACAGGATATCGGAATTGAGTATATCGAAGTAAATCTTTCCGCCGTTCAGTGTATGAAGCACGAAATGGCCCGGGAATTGATTGCAGTAATGGAAAAGTATGGTTTGACATCCAAACAGATTAACTTTGAAATTACGGAAACCTCCGCAGTGATTTCCAATCCGGAGCTTACTGCAAATGTCAATTCTTTACGGGAGTACGGTATAGACCTTTCCTTAGACGATTACGGAACCGGTTATTCCAATCTGTCCTATCTGTACCATATACCGTTCCGTTTTATCAAAATCGATAAGAGTATTTTGTGGTCGGCAGAGCAGAATGACAAAGCAGAAATTACGTTAAAGAATATCTTTCATATGGCGAAAAAACTGGAATTAGGCATTGTAATGGAAGGCGTGGAAACCGTTTTCCAGGTTAAGAGAATGCTGGATTTGAACTGTGATTACCTGCAGGGATATTACTTTTCCAAACCAATCAGCGGCAAGGAATTTATTATCTATGTAAAAACCTTTAAAGCACCGCAGGTATGCAGGGAGTACGAAGCGCAGTCCAACTAAGCGATAAATCGCTAAATACCGACGCTTTCCAAGGGTCTTTGGAAGATAAATTTTTCTGCAAATAAGAAATTCCCTCCTGGGATGTTGGAGCTGAAAAGGATTTAAAGAGGAAATAAAATGACTTTGGAAAAATTTTTGACGGAAAATAAATATCAGATACTCGGATATAATTCCGATAATTCTATTGTCTGGTATATCCGTGAATATGGAACAAAAGCATATATTGTAACCATCGCTGATATGCGAAGAAAAGAATTGACGGGAACCGTTTTGAAGCAGTGTAACGAAGAACTGCAGCAGAAATTGGAGCCGGTACTTCATAAGCAGATTGAGAATCTGACGTTGGTGGTGGCTGCCCACTCAAAAGAGGCGTTGCACTTTTGCCGGGAACAGAGTAATTACTGGTATTTGGATGCAACGGAGCAAAAGATGTATTTGTATGAACATCAGACGGTGGATTTTGATTCGATAGCAAAGAAGCTGGAAAACTGGATTGATGCCAACGGAATCAGCCTGAAAAAAAGGGAAAGCCTTCGTCATACTACGTTTTTGGATGTGTTACCCTTTGTGTTTGTGGTGGCGATTTATGGCTTGATGTACTTTTGGGTAAACATCATGGGAATGGCGGATTTGTCGGAATTGGCGTTAAGTTATACCGGGGTGTTTTACGAAGGGAAATGGTATCAGATTTTTACCCATACCTTGATTCACGGGGACTTTACCCATTTGTTAATGAACGGTTTTATTCTTATGATGGCAGCAGGATTTGCGGTTCGAATGTATAAAAGCGGGTATCTTCTGTTGGGGTATCTTTGGTCCGGTTTGGTGGCGGCGGCATTTACACTGGCGCAACAATACTATTTCCAGCAGGATATTTTAAATATTGGCGCTTCCGGTGCCATCTACGGAATTCTGGGAATGGCGCTCTTTTACATTTTGTCTCACAGGGAAAAATTTAAGGGAATCGGAACGATTCATTTGATTTTGTTTATTGTCCTGATTTTGGTGGAGAGCAGTTTGTTTTTGTCCTTTACGGACGGAGTAAATCACCTGGCTCATGTGGCGGGATTTTTGGGAGGATTTATCTTCTCCTTTGGATTGGAATTGATAGACAAAAGTCTAAAGAAGAACAGAAAGAAAGAAGGGAAGGACAACATTGAAGATTAATATTTATTATGGCGGGCGAGGGCTAATCGGAGATCCCTCTTTGTATGTAGTAAAGAAAATGATGCAGGTCTTTGAAGAGCTGAATGTAAAAGTAGAGCGATATGACTTGTATGACCAGAAAAATAACATTGCAACACTTCCCACCACATTGAAAGAAGCGGACGGAATCCTGTTGGCGACCACGGTGGAATGGCACGGAGTGGGTGGTTACATGATGCAATTTTTGGATGCCTGTTGGTTGTACGGTGACAAAGAGTTAATTCAGAAAATTTACATGGCGCCGGTGGTTTTATCCACGACTTACGGAGAAAAGGAAGCGGAATTGGATTTGAGCTCTGCATGGGAGACTCTGGGCGGTATTACCTGTAAGGGACTTTGTGGTTATATTACGGACGTTACTGAGCTGGAAAGCCGGGAAGAATACGGAAAGCTGATTGAAAGAAGTGCGGAAAATATTTACCGCAGTATCAGTCAAAAGAGCCCCACTTTGCCGGTGAGCAACAAAGTAATTGAGCAAAAAGTAAATAAGACCCGAAATACCTTTTTGACTCAGCAGGAAACCGAACAGTTATCGGAATATGCTTCCAATGAAAATTATGTGCAGAAACAAAAGGAAGATATTAAGGAACTGACGGATTTGTTTAAGGGGCGTCTGACAGGGCAAAGTGCCGCAGAGGATAAATACGATGAAAAATTTAAGTCCCATTTCAGACCGATTCCGGAAGAACGATTGAAATACAAACTTAATTTGAAAAACAGTAAGAAAAATATTGTACTCCGTATCGAAAACGGTGATTTGTTCGTGGGAAGCGGTGATATGGTTTATGCGGATGTGGAACTTACCATGGAGAAGGAAATTTTGGATGAAATCGTGTCCGGAAGAAAAACCTTCCAGGGTGGTTTTATGGAGGGAAGCATTCTTTCCAAGGGAGATTTTAAGAATCTTAGAAAATTAGATACGTTATTCCCTTTCATGGAAGACAGCGAAGCATAAGATGACAGACGCTTAAGGAATAGATGTGCAATCAGAAATAAGAAAAGCGAGGAAGAGAGCATGAGTGACAACTGTATTTTTTGTAAAATAGCAAAAGGAGAAATTCCTTCCAAGACAATATACGAAGATGATAATTTTCGTGTCATACTGGATTTGGGTCCGGCAACAAGAGGGCATGCGTTGGTGATGCCGAAAAATCATTATGCGGATTTGTATGAACTTCCGGAAAACGAAGCGATGGAAGCGATGAAAATTGCAAAGAAAATGATGCAGAAGATGACAAATGCATTGGGTTGTCAGGGATTTAATCTGGTGCAGAACAATAAGGAAGTTGCAGGACAGACTGTGCCTCATTTCCATTTACATTTGATTCCCAGATACGATGGTGACGGACAGGAAATTTTGTGGAAGCCGGGCAGTGTTTCGCAGGAAGAATTGGAACAGGTGAAGGAAGAAATTTTAAAAGCAGACTAAATAGGTGTCAGGGGAGAAAAGAGGCGAAGAGCTATGGAAAAACAGAAAATTCTGATTATCGATTCGGATAGAGAATATGCGAGGAAACAGCAATGGGCACTGGAACAGAGCGGGTTGGAAGCCTATGTATTATATGAAGCGGAAAAAGGGCTTTCCTTTGCTTTAAAAGAAGATATTCGTTTGGTTTTTGTCGGCGCTAAGGTAGGAAAGGTAAACGGTACTACGATTTGCAAAAAAATAAAAGAAGAGAAAAAGATTCCGGTAATTATTTCCGGTACCGAGTACGAAGAGATGGAAGTAGTGTCTGCGATCTGTATGGGGGCAAACGATTATTTTGTCCGTCCTTATAATGAAAATATCATGGTGGCAAAGGTGAAAGCATTGCTGGAGTTGTACGATGATTTGTTGGGAAACAGTGCCAGAAAGGTAGATATGCTTCAGGTCGGTCATATTACCATCAACAAAGCACTTCGGATGGTGTCGGTAGATAACGTAGAAAAGAATTTTACTTCCAAAGAATACGAATTGCTGGTATTTTTGGCGGAGCATCCCAATAAAGTATTTTCCAAAGAGGAGCTGTTCCGTGAAATCTGGGATATGGATTCCGTAGGGGATATTGCAACGGTTACGGTACATATCAAAAAGCTTCGTGAGAAAATAGAAAAAGACCCTTCTAAGCCCAAACACATCGAAACGATATGGGGCGTGGGATATCGCTATAAGGTGTAAAAGATTGAAAAAAGTAACCGAAACCTTGAGGGGAATCGGTTACTTTTTTGTATCTTGGATATACGTTGTCAAAATCGCTGTAATTAAGGCAGCACCTGTAAAGATATTAATAAGGTGCACCGCCGGTGAATATGCCTCTTTCGGATGAATGTGGTAACGTAACACCATTGCATCCACGAACATACTGGACATAGATGGGTTTTCCGTCAGATTCATATCCTACAGGCCACCAATAATTGTCAACGGAACAGAGGGTTGTTGTATTTGTAACCGGGTCGTAAACCGGGTCCTGAAAATTCTCATGCACGTAGTCGAAAAATGCGTCCTGTGCAGCCATATTTTTGGCATCATCTTCCGGAGAAATATAAAGCGCATTCAGTCCGATATAATAATAGTAAGGATAGCCCATACTATCATAATACATAACGTGCAATTGATAAGGAAACGTTTCAACAGTGCTTGTTGTATCGGCGGGTTCGTCAGCCGGCGGCGTAACTTCTACCAGGTTTTCACTTAAATAACTATCTGATACATAAGCTACTTCGCCGTTAAAATCAATGCGATACCAGCCGGTATTTGCCTGTCCGGTTATTCTTACTTCGTCATTAACGGAGAGATTGCCAACCATAGTACCATCCGTTGAAGGAAGATCCCGGACATTAATGGTTTGGGTGGCATACATAGTTGCTTCCATGTCTGTATAAGTGTATTCCAACATGGTACCTTCCGCAGGTCGGGTATCGGATGAGCCACAATTGACGCAGGTGGCGGTTTCCGTACCGTTTGCTAAATAGGTAGCGTCTTCATTATATACATAATTTTCATAGGTATGACCGGTAGCGACAATCGTTTCCGTATAGGTGTCGCCACATTCACAGGTAAATGTTTTGAGCCCGTCCGTTTCGCAAGTTGCGTCGGTTGTAATTTCTTCTGTGTAATTGTGGGTGTGTGATTCTTCCGTGGCTTCGGGTGTAGCAGCCTCCTCGGTTGTCTGTTCCGATGTTGTCCCATCTTCGGTTGTCTGTGCCGGTGCCACGTTTTCGGATGTCGCGGCAGCAGTGGTTTCCGGTTGCTCAGCGGTTGCATTTTCTGCACCACAACCGACACACACAGAAATAAGCATAGTGTAGATTAAAAATAAGAAAAGTGTTTTTCGCATGATGGTTATCTCCTTTGCACTAATACGGCGCATTATTTCTTCTAATGGACGCAAGCCTTATATGTAAACTTTGCCATTATCCGGGTGTAGATATTGCCGACTTAATTACTTATAATAGACCACCAAATGATTTTACCATATTAAGGTATATAAGGTCAAAAAATACAAAGTTTATCCATAAAAATGTCTATTCAGAAAAAGATATAATTTGTGTATAGTTAAAACTAATTCAAATGAAAGAAAATTCTATTAAAAGAAAAAATGGAAATCCCCATCGGTGTGCCGGTGGGGATTACTATATGATATATTTTGAAAGATTAATCTACAGTACCGACAAGGCAGGTGTCGGGATCATACACATGGCATGCCTCCTTTGTCGAATAGTGAGCGCCGCTGATGCATTGATAAATGGTTCCTTCTGCATAAGTGCCCACTTCGGATACCGAATGTACAATGTGGAAATAGCAATGGTTTTCTCTTGCGTATGAAAGAACAGCTTCATAGAGCAAGTCCTGATCGTCCGGTCTGAAGATATCCGGCGTGGCAGTGGGGGTTCCCCAGCGAATGTCGTAGATGTTGTCGTGGGTGGAGTATATGACATAAATCGGACACCCTTCTGCTGAAGTTTGCAATGTCCAGGTATGCAAAGGATAAGGAAAAGATGGTAAAGCGGAGGTGTCGGGAGTAGGGGCGGATGCACCAGCATTTTCTTGTGACACTTCTACCGGAGTTTCGCTTAGATAATTATTGGATGCAAATGCGACCTGTCCGTTGTAATCGAACATGTACCAGCCGGTTTCGTTACACTGTGCAGTAACCGTTATTTCCTGATTGGCGGAAAGAGTGCCTAAGGTTTCGCCGGTTGTGTCGGGCAAATTCCGGACATTAACGGTCTGGGTTGCGTACAGGGTGGCTGTCATTTCCGTATAAGTATAGATGGCTTGTGGTTCCGCTACCGGTTCTTCGGACGAATCATCAGAGATTTCTTCTGTGTCGTCTACAGCACCGTCCGCTGTATCTTCTGTATCATCGTCCGCAGTGGTTTCTTCGGAATCTTCTTCGGAATCCACCTCGGGTTTTTCTGTGTTTTCCACAGAATTTTCCTCCGAGTCGGTATCATTTTCAGATAAAGAATTTTCTTCTTCCGATACCGTTATATCTTCGGAAACCGAGTCTACCGTCATATCTTCGGAAACCATGTCGCCGGAAGTATTCTTATCGCCGCAGCCGGCGCAAACAGAAACAATCATCATACTGAGGAAGATACGGAAAAGCTTTTTCTTCATTGTAGGATTCTCCTTTGTGATAACGGGGGTATAACCGAATGCTCTGTTCATGTTTAATCTACGGTTCCGACTTGACAGATGGCAGGATCGAAAACCGGGCATGCGCCGCCGGTAGAATAATGAGCACCTGCGATGCATTGATAAATCGTACCTTCCGCGTAGTCCCCTACTTTCGTGACCGGATATAGGAAATGGAAGCCACAACCATGGGCAATTGCATAATCGGCCACAGTATTCCATATGAGACTATCATCTTCCGGGGAAAAGATATCCGGGGTAGGTGAAGGCGTTCCCCAACGAATGTCGCCAATGTTGGTGTAGGTCGTGTAAATAACGTAAATCGGACACCCTTCTGCTGAAGTTTGCAATGTCCAGGTATGCAAAGGATAAGGAAAAGACGGTAAAGCGGAGGTGTCGGGAGCAGGGGCGGATGTGCTACCATTATCCTGTGCTACTTCTACCGGGGTTTCGCTAAGATAAGTATTGGATGCAAATGCAATCTGTCCGTTGTAGTCAAACATGTACCAGCCGGTTTCGTTACACTGTGCAGTAACCGTTATTTCCTGATTGGTGGAAAGACTTCCTAAGGTTTCGCCGGTTGTGTCGGGCAAATTCCGGACATTAACGGTCTGGGTTGCGTACAGGGTGGCTGTCATTTCCGTATAAGTATAGATGGCTTGTGGTTCTGCTATAGGTTCTTCGGAAGTATCATCAGAAATTTCTTCTGTGTCGTCTGTAGCACCGTCCTCTGTATCTTCTGTATCATCGTCCGCTGTGTCTCCTGCGGAATCTTCTGTATTTTCGGCAGAATCCTCTAAGTTGGTATCATTTTCAGATAAAGAATTTTCGGCGGAAGACTCGTTTGTCTCAGCGATTTCGTTTTCACTAGGATTTTCTTCGTTATCCGCTGAGTCGTCAGCGCTTTCTTCATCAGAGGTATCCGCTTCATTTTCGGATAGATTTTCCTCAGATACACTATCCTCCGATGCCGAAATATTATCGGAAACCGTGTCAACGGAAGTATTCTCCCCGCCGCAACCGGCGCAAACAGAAATAATCAGGATACTGAGGAATATGCCTAAAAGTTTTCTCTTCATTGTACAATTCTCCTTTGTGATAACCGGCTGCTTACCCGCCGGTTATGATTTTTGTTACTTTCCAATTCATTATATAGAACTTCCCTAAAAGAGTAAAGAACAGAAAAGGTGTTTCTTACGGAAGAGAGTTTTCATAAATAACGAAAAAATCCCCCGTTACAACAACGCAATTTTGCGGTATAATTTCCTCATGAAAACGAAAATTATTTACGAAGACGAATCGATTATTGTGTGCCACAAGCCGGCGGGATTTCCGGTGCAGACCAAAAAACTGGGGCAGCCGGATGTGGAGACGGAACTGAAAAATTATTTGAAGGGTAAAACGCCGGGAGGCGGCGCACCCTATCTTGGCATTGTTCACCGTCTGGACCAGCCGGTGGAGGGTATTTTGGTGCTTGCCAAAACAAAGGAAGCGGCAGCCAAGCTAAGTGAGATGGCAGCAGGAGATGTCTTGCAGGAAAAGAAAATGAAAAAGTATTACATGGCGACGGTATACGGTTTTGTGGAACCCAAAGAAGGTACGCTTATTCATTTTCTGTTAAAAGACGGAAAGACCAATTCTTCCCAAATTGTCTCCGAGGAATTTGCCTGCTCAGAAAAGGGAAAACTGGCAAAGAAGGCAAAGCTTTGCTATCGGACCCTATCTAAAGAAGGGGAGAAAGCAGAGCTGTTAATTCGATTATATACCGGCAGGCATCATCAAATTCGGGTGCAGTTAGCAGGCGCAGGAGTTCCCATATTGGGAGATACCAAATACGGTAGCCGGGAAGCATTGGAATACGCCGAAAAAAATGAAATCAAGAGTCTCAGACTTCGGGCAGTGCGACTGGAATTTCCGCATCCGAAAACCGGGGAAATCATGAAATTTACTTTGCCGGAAGCAGAAGATTATTTACAAGAATATTTTGAATGATAATAAAGAAAACCGTTCATACTTTTGGTATGAATGGTTTTTTTGATAAAAATTTTTTTAATAAAAATGGAAAAAAATATTTGATGTATCTTGGCATTGCTGTGGGAATTTGGTTTTCCTTTCGCTATTTATTGCCTTTGATTATGCCTCTTGTTTTGGCGGCAGCTTTTGTGGTGCCTTCAGCATCGCTGCTTCACTTGGTCAGCAAAAGACTGCACATGGGAAAAGGAATGCTGGCAGGGGCTCTTTTGACATTTTTGGTCAGCGTCTTATTTGGCGCAGTATGGTTTATTCTGGTGGGGGTGTTTCAGGGAATTTCCAGTGTGATTCAGAATCTGGACCAAATCATGGAGGGAATTAGTCATGTGGCTTTGGATGTGTGTGGTAAAGTGGAAGGACAGCTTGGCATGAGGCAGGGCGAACTCTGGATTATGGTTGAAGAAAAAGGGACGGATGTGATGCACAGATTGCAGGAGGAATTGCTTCCTAAAGTTATGAGCGGTTCCATGCAGTACATCAAGGTGGTGGTGGCAGCAATTACCTTTTTCCTTATTACGTTTGTTTCGGCGGTACTTCTGGCAAAAGATTATGAAGCGGTTAAACAAACCGTATTCCGAATACCGGAATGTAAAAAAGGAATGGAAATTACAAAGAAAATCGGAGAATGGATGAAAGGATATCTAAAAGCACAGTTTATGGTGATGCTTGCTATTTTTGCCATCTGCATCATTGCCTTTTGGATTGTGGGCCTTCCTCACGGTTTTCAAACGGGAATTATAACAGGGCTTTTGGATGTGCTTCCCTTTATCGGTGCCGGCATTGTGTTGTGGCCTTTGGCGGCATGGTATTGCCTCACTAAGGCTTATTGGAAGGCGGCGGTAATTTTGCTTACGTACTTTATCTGTGTCTTTGTTCGGGAGTTTTTGGAGCCAAGGCTACTTGGGAAAAGTACGAATTTTTTACCGGTGTTTATGCTGGCCTCCATGTACGGCGGTGTGAAGCTATACGGAATCATGGGAGTGATTTTGGGACCCTTATCGGTACTTTTGTTTCGGGAAATTGCATTTTCCATAGGTAAATCAGTTGACAAAGAGCAAGGAAAATTCTAAACTTCTATAAGAGAAAGAAAAGACATGTCCCGGTCTGCTTACCCGTGTTTAGGAGTACTGCATTATCATTTGTACTCGTTAAGTACCGACGATTTCACACGGTTCTTTACGGAATACCAAAATCTGTACTATTCATGTACAATAGAAACACAGGTAAGCAGATTGGGACATAAAGAAATATAAGAAAAGGAATGGATTGGAAAGATGGGAGAGAATAAGAAACTTGTAGAAGCCATCACTTCCATGGAAGTGGATTTTGCACAGTGGTACACCGACGTAGTAAAGAAGGCGGAGCTGATTGATTATGCCAGCGTGAAGGGCTGTATGGTAATCAAGCCGGCAGGGTACGCATTGTGGGAAAATATTCAGCGGGAGTTGGATGCAAAGTTTAAGGCAACCGGCGTAGAAAATGTTTACATGCCGATGTTTATTCCCGAGAGTCTTCTTCAGAAAGAGAAAGACCACGTGGAAGGATTTGCTCCGGAGGTTGCATGGGTAACCCATGGCGGTATGGAGCCTTTGCAGGAGCGTCTTTGCGTACGTCCTACATCAGAAACTCTGTTCTGTGATTTTTATAAAGATGATGTGCAGTCTTATCGTGATTTGCCCAAGTGTTACAATCAGTGGTGCAGCGTGGTACGTTGGGAAAAGACCACAAGACCCTTCCTTCGCAGCCGTGAATTTTTGTGGCAGGAAGGTCATACCGTGCATGCAACGGCAGAGGACGCAGAAGCAAGAACCATTCAGATGCTGAATGTCTATGCGGATTTCTGTGAAGAATATCTTGCAATTCCGGTAATCAAGGGACGTAAGACGGACAAAGAAAAATTTGCGGGAGCGGAAGCGACCTACACCATCGAAGCATTGATGCACGACGGTAAGGCACTTCAGTCCGGTACCAGCCACAACTTCGGCGACGGATTTGCAAAAGCCTTCGGCATTCAGTACACCGACAAAGACAATACATTGAAATATTGCCACCAGACTTCCTGGGGTATGAGTACCCGTATCATCGGCGGTATCATAATGGTACACGGAGATGATTCCGGATTTGTTATTCCTCCTCGTATTGCACCGACGCAGGTAATGGTAATCCCCATCCAGCAGAAGAAGGAAGGGGTACTTGATAAGGCATTCGAAATGAAGGAACGTCTTGTTGCGGCCGGATTCAAGGTAAAAATAGATGACAGCGATAAGACACCCGGATTCAAATTTGCCGAGCAGGAAATGCGCGGTATTCCGGTACGTATCGAAATCGGACCGAAGGATTTGGAAGCAGGAAAATGCATTATTGTCAGACGTGACAACAGAGAAAAGACGGAAGTTTTATTGGAAGAGCTGGAAGCAAAGACCGGCGAAATCCTGGAAAGAATGCAGAAGGAAATGCTGGAGCGTGCAAGAAAACACGTGGAAGAGCATACATACGTGGCAGAAACCTACGATGAATTCTGCAATATCATTGAGAACAAGCCCGGCTTTGTAAAGGCAATGTGGTGTGAAGAACTTGCCTGCGAAGAAAAGATTAAGGAAGATACCACCGCTACCAGCAGATGTATGCCCTTTATTCAAGAGAAGATTGCCGGACACTGTGTGTGCTGCGGAAAACCTGCCACCAAGATGGTTTACTGGGGCAAGGCATATTAAGAAAGGTAAGGTAAGAATATGAATATTCTGGTTATCAATTGCGGAAGTTCCTCATTGAAATATCAGCTGATTGCTTCCGAGTCGGGAGATGTGCTGGCAAAAGGTCTGGCAGAGAGAATCGGTATTGAAGGAAGCTGTCTGACACATCAGCCGGCCGGCAAGGATAAAGTGGTAAAGGAAGAGGCGATGCCGGACCACAACAAGGCAGTGAAGATGGTTATCGATGCCTTGACCGACGAAGAGCACGGCGTGGTTGCTTCTCTTAATGAAATCGATGCAGTGGGCCACCGGGTGGTACACGGCGGCGAAAAATTCAAAAAAGCCGTACTCATCGATGATGCAGTGCTGAAGGATATTGAAGAGCTGAGTGCATTGGCACCCCTTCACAATCCCGCCAACTTAATCGGCATCAATTCCTGCAAGGCAAATATGCCGGATACCCCCATGGTAGCAGTATTTGATACGGCATTCCATCAGACCATGCCAAAGAAGGCATACCTGTATGGACTTCCCTATGAATATTATGAAAAATACAAAGTACGTCGCTACGGCTTCCACGGAACCAGCCACGACTTTGTATCCAAGCATGCGGCAGAACTCATCGGCAAAGACCGAAAGGATCTGAAAATCATCGTTTGCCATCTTGGAAACGGTGCCAGCGTATCTGCCGTAAAGAACGGCGAATGTGTGGATACCAGCATGGGTCTTACTCCCTTGGAGGGACTGATTATGGGTACCAGGAGCGGCGATTTGGACCCTGCCATCTTAGAATTCATCGGAGAGAAGGAAGGCCTGACTCCGGCAGAGGTCAACAATGTATTAAATAAAAAGTCCGGTGTTTACGGACTTTCCGGATATTTGTCCAGTGACTTTAGAGATTTGGACGAAGCGGCAAGAGGCGGAAATGAGTTGGCAAAGACCACTCTGGATACCTATTGCTACCGGGTGGCAAAATACATCGGCTCTTACATGATGGCGATGCAGGGCGTAGATATCATTGCATTTACTGCAGGCTGCGGCGAAAACAACTATGCTGTAAGAAGAGGAATCTGTGATTATTTGGGTTACCTTGGCGTAACCATCGATGACGAGAAACTGAAAATCCGCGGCGAGGATCTTATTGTATCCGAACCGGGAAGCAAAGTAACCGTCATGATTGTACCTACCAACGAAGAGCTTGCCATTGCCCAGCAGACGATGGAATTGTTGTAAAGATAAAAAATAAAAGGATGTCTGGTCCTGAACCAATCTCCCAATCCTTCGACGTTTGAGAGTGGTTTAGGAACGGACATCCTTTTTTGAATTCTTAATCGAAATTCCTTATCCGATCTGTGAAAGGGATTCAATTGCGTTATCCGCAAGAAGTACATCAAAGTGCTCTTCCATATAAGCGATGGAAGCGGGCGTAGCCTTTTCCACGGTGCCGTACTCCATCAGGATATTGCTTACTTTGATGAAATCCTTCTGGGCACTGCGGTCTTTGCTAAGAAGCAGATAATATCTGCCGTTTTTCGGGTGCTTGTAAAGAGCACTGCCGCCCATGTAGTAGTCTGCCAATATGCGGGAAACTTCTGTTAAAGCGTCTAAATCTGCAAAGGAACATACCCGAAGAATCTGGGCGTTTTCCTCTTTGACGGAAGCGGAAGAAACCACCGGTGCAACCGGCGCCTTTTCCTTGGGAGCAGTTCCTTTCTTGGAAGTTATTTTCTTAAACAGGTCAAATACATCTTCCGCCGATTTCGGAAGATTTTCCATCACTTCTTCAAACGAATCGTAGGGGTCTTCCTCGTACATTTCTTCTCCTTCATGGATGGAAGGAGCAAATTTGGAAAATCTGGTGTCCAATTCTTCCGGATCCTCCACCTTAGTGATGATGAAAACGATGCATCCCGTACTCATGGGGATGGCTTCTATCATAAGAGGAATATCCTCTGCTTCAAAACCATATTCGTAGCTTGCCTGCTGCATCACATCCTTAAAAAGAGATTTGGCCTTTTCGCTTCCGTAAGCGATTTCGCTGAGTTTTAACTGACGGCTGTCTAAATCTTCTCTGGTAAGGGTACAACGTATTTGGTTGTCATTTACTTTTTCTATCTTCAAAATATGTCACATCCTTTCGGGTGTTAAAATCGTTTTTAGTAATAACAGTATACTTTTTGTCAAAACTTTCGTCAATAGCACAAAATACCATATTCACAAAAGATTCGTAATTTTTCAACAAACCTATTGCTTTTTTTCTGAAATTTTCCTATAATGCAATTCAAGTAAGATGGTTTCGGACAATCTGTACCGGAACGGAGGCTTAGTTTTATTACATGATTTAAATGATGTCACATTCCGTGAAGGGTCATGGAACCGTGATACAATCTTTGACAATGCCTTAAGCGGGCATATGTTATCTTATGAATTCTGTCGGGAAACGTTCCGACTCTGTTAGCTGTCGTCATACGCAGCTAAGTCTTACAAGCCAAGTGCTTTAACGGTTTTCCAGTTTTAGTTTTAACGAAATAATTCTTTTTTTGGTACCGTCCGACTGTCTTATTTTACCGGTTTTTTCAGATGGGGTGAGTCTATGATTAACATTCATGGAAATTATTTCACAAAACCTTCTTTTGAAGAAAAAGCTTACTCTAAATCATATACAATTTTGACAATCCTATTCAAAAAAATTATGGAAAAGAAAAAAAGAAAATAAGAAAAAAACATAGGCAAAAAGACCTTCTCAGACAAAATGCGCCTTAAAATGTCAAATTTGTAATGACGGAAAAAGACTGGTCTGTTATAATAGGGACAATTGGGAGGAATCCGAAATGAAAGAATTGAAACATAAAATTATATCGGTAGTCGTTGCAATTGTCCTTATTTTAGTAATTGCACTGGTTGCTTTTGGAGGAAAAATCGTCAGCAGTATAAAAAACGGAGAGGAAATTAATCTTCGGTGGTTTATGGCACTGCTTTATCCGGATAAATATTCTTATTCTGTAGAAACAGCGGATTTGAATGAGTATTATCAGCTTTTTGCTGCAGATGACATTGCGATTGTTTTGCAGGATACCAGAGTGGAAGACAGAGGAAAATTAATCGACGGTACGGTTTATTTTGCTTTTGATACGGTAGAGCGATTGTTTACGGATCGTTTTTATGTGAATGAGGAAGAGGGGGTACTTCTTTATACCACCTCTACAGAAGTGATTACAGTTACCATCGGTGAGGAAAGCTTTGGCTATGAAAGCGGCGGACAACTGACTCCCACCGATTACGCCATTGCCAGATATTATGAGGATGGTACCCTGTATGTGGCAGCGGATTATGTTTTGAAGTATGCTAATTTTTCCTATGATTTTTACCCTGAACCGAATCGTATGCAGGTTTATACCCAGTGGGAAGCCAGAAGGGAAGCGGAGGTTTTGAAAGATACCCAGGTTCGTTATCAGGGCGGTATTAAGAGTGATGTCTTAAGAGAAGTAACCGCAGGAGAAACAGTAATTGTCCTGGAAATCATGGAAACTTGGACGAAGGTGCAGACAAGCGATGCCTACATCGGATACATTGAAAATGAAATGCTTTCCGATTATGTTGAGGTAACACCCACACCGGTAACGGGAGCTTATGTGCCGGAGGAAGATTACAGCATGGGAGTCAGTGATAATAAAATCACGATGGCATTCCACCAGATTTTTTCCGTGGATGACGGTACAGGATTAAATTCATTGCTGGAAGGAACTTCCGGAATCGATGTTATTTCACCGACCTGGTTCTATTTGGATAGCGAAGAAGGTACCTTTACCAGTCTTGCCAGCTACTCTTACGTGGAGAATGCACATGCGCAGGGATTGCAGGTTTGGGCATTGTTAGAAGATATGACCAATGATTTTGACGAATATGCATTGTTTGCTTCTTCGGCAAACAGAAGGGCATTGATTGATAACCTGATTGGGGCGGCATTGGAATACAATCTGGACGGATTAAACATTGACTGTGAGGAAATCGGCAGAGAGACCGGTCCCCACTACGTTCAGTTTTTAAGAGAACTTTCCATTGAGACCAGAAAGAACGGACTGATTCTGTCTGTGGATAACTATGTTTTGAATGAAGGAAATTTGTACTATGACCTTGGTGAGCAGGGATTGGTAGCGGATTATGTAATTGTTATGGGATATGACGAGCACTGGGCCGGTTCAGAAGCAGGAAGTGTAGCTTCCATCGACTTTGTGGAGCGCGGAATTTCCTCTGCTTTAGAGGCCGGTGTGCCTGCGGCAAAATTGATTAATGGTGTTCCGTTCTATACCAGAATCTGGCGAACAGAAGGAGTAGAAACCAACAGTGAAGCGGTTGGTATGGAAGTGACCCAGGAATGGCTGGCAAACAGAAGTCTGACTCCGGTATGGGATGATGTGTGTTGTCAGTATTACGCAAGCTACCAGGACGGTACGGCATTCTATGAAGTCTGGGTAGAGGATGTAACTTCTCTGGAAACCAAATTGTCTGTCATGAGTAATTACGGAATCGCCGGTATGGCGGCATGGAAGCTTGGATTGGAAAGTGATGACGTTTGGCCGATGATTAACCGTTATATGGAATAATAATGTGAAAGAAAAAGCATGGAGAAAGAAAGTGCGGTATCATTGCGTTTCTGCCATGCTTTTTTACTGTTTTATTAAGGGAAAGAAAAAGCAAAAATTTATTTTACATAATCACAAAGAGAGGTAAGAAGGATGAAACAAAAATACGGGATACCCCTAATACTTGCCGGAACTATTGTTTTGCAATGTCTTCTTTTGCTATTTTTTGGAAATATTAAGGAAGGCTTATTTGTGGATGAAATTTATTCCTATGCTTTGGCGAACAGTTTTGATGCAGATAAAATTTGCAATGCCACGGAGCTTTGGAACAATTGGATTGACAGGGCAGATTACAACGAACTGATATCGGTACAAGAGGGAGAAGAGTTTGCGTATGCCACGGTGTATCAAAACAATGCATCAGACTGTCATCCGCCTCTGTATTATTGGATTTTGCACACGATTTCTTCCTTTTTCCCCAATGTATTCAGTAAATGGTTTGGAATAGGGCTTAACATGGCATTTTTTGTTGGGGCAGTTTCACTTTTGTTTCAAATCGGAGACGAGCTGTTCCATAGTAAGAAAATGGCTTTGGCATTGGTTTGGTTTTACGGTTTCTCCTCTATGGCGGTAAACACTACGGTGTATATTCGGATGTACATGATGCTGACTTTTTTTGCGGTATGGTTTCTCCTTTTGCAGCTTCGCATGTGGAGGGAAGGAGTCACAAAGAAACGGCTGGTTGGTTTGTTTTTCTGTGTTTTTCTGGGGGTTTTCACCCATTACTATTTTGCCATCATGGCTTTTTGGGGAATGTTGTTTTGGCTCTGCCGGTGTATTAAGAAAAAGGAATATCGAACGGGACTCTTCAGCGGGGGAGCTGCACTGGCAGCAATACTGCTGTTGTTTGTGACCTATCCGTTTGTGTTTTCTCATGTGCTTGGTTCGGAGACCAATAATGTGGGAAATGAGATTGTAAACAACTTCTTCAATGTTCCTCTTTGGTTTGATATGACAAAGTTGATGCTGGGTGTTATTTTTTCTTCCTTGGGAGCCTATCCGGTATTGATTGTTTTGATTTTGGTTGGTTTTTTGATTTGGCTTTTGGTTTACTGCAAAAAGCCTAAGAACCATCCCTCGGACAGTCCGAAAGAGTTAAAATGGATGCTGGTGTGGAATGGTGCAGTCCTGATATGCACCTTTTTATCCATTACCTTTATTGGTGGACAATATGTGTATATGCGTTACTTTTTGTTTTTAATGCCGCAATTGTTTTTGATTTTAACTATGATGTTAAAGCTTATTTTTGAGAGCCTGAAATTAAACGATACTAAGCTTTTGGTTTTTCTGTGCCTGTTGTCTTTGTGGAACGGCTACTTTTTGTGTTCCAATCAGGATTGCGTTTATTTATACAATGAAAGGGCCGAGATTGCGGACTTTATCGAAGAAAATGCTTCTCATTGTTATGGCATTATGGTGGAAAGAGATCACGATTTGAATCCGGTGGCAGAAAGTTTTCAGGTACTTTTAAGTTTAAAGGGTGTCTATATGGGAACTTCGGAAGAAATAACAGAAAACAAAGTTATGAATGAGATTTTTGAAACGGAACGCAGCTGTGTTGTGATGATTAATACGGACGTGAATTGGTCGAACGGGTATGATGCTAATGAAGTTTTGGAGGAACTTTTTCAAACTTCTCCATATACAACCTGTTTTTATATCGACGAAGTGGGAGATGTGGAAATTTACTATGTAATAAAATAAAACGGTTTACTTTTTTGGTAAAAAGTGCTAAAATTAAATTAATTATTGGGAAAAATGATTTTGCTATGCAATTATATCGGAATTTTCAATGACAGGGATAGTATGGATATGTGGTAAAAGGAAACTGTGAAAGGAGGGGTAGCAGTGGAAATGGAAGTAGCAAGTCTGATAGACAAATTGTTTGAGGCTTTTTCGATTACATCCAGCGGTAACTATATCTATATCAGGGATATGAAAACGGATGTATCCAGATGGTCGAAAAAGGCCGTTGAGTATTTTGACCTTCCGGGAGAATATATGAAAGATGCAGGAGCGATTTGGGAAGAGAGACTTCACCCGGACGATCGCGAGCGTTATCATCATGTCATACAAGAAGTGTTTGACGGAACGAGAAGCAGTATGGAGCTGGAATACCGCGTCCGTGACAAGGAAGGCAATTACGTGGTTTGCAGTGCCAAGGGAAGTGTCATTCGGGACGATAATGAAGAGCCGATTTACTTTGCAGGTACCATTTTTAATCACGGTATTGTAGACAATATTGACCCCACCACCAGCCTTTACAATCAATATGAATTTTTCCACGCCCTTCGTTTGTTAAAAGAGAGAAAGGCATCGGCTTCCATATTAGTATTGGGAATCAAGCGATTTTCTGAGATTAATGATATTTACGGTTATACCGTGGGAAATGCGGTATTACGGGAGCTTGCCAAAAAGATGATGTTAATTCTTAAGGATGAGTCCTGGGTGTATCGTCTGGACGGAACCCGTTTCGGTATATGCACCAAATCCACCGACAAGGCGGAAATTGAGAAGATGTACAAAACCATTTGGAATATGGCACGAAATGAAATTAATCTGAACGGTCATGCGATTACAGTGGATATCTGTGGCGGTGCCGTCATTTCGGAAAATTACGTTTTGGATGAACATGATATCTATGCCAAAGGACGTTATGCATTGGATATGTCCAAAAATGAAAAGCATGGGGAATTGGTAGTCGTTTATGACGACGGAAAAATAAACGGAAGTAATCGTGAAAATATCGAGATTTTAAATGAGATAAGGAACTGCGTGGTACGCGGGTGTGAAGGATTTTACCTTTGCTATCAGCCTTTTGTTTCTTCCATTAGTGAAAAGCTTTTGGGTATGGAAGTGTTGCTCCGCTGGAAGAAGGAACCCTACGGCAATGTACCGCCGGATCGGTTTATTCCCTGGTTGGAAAGAGATGCAGTGTTCTTTGACCTTAGTAACTGGATTTTGGAAGAAGCATTAAAAGAAGGCAAAAAAATTCTGGAGCGATATCCGGACTTTGTGATAAATGTCAATTTGTCCTACGCGCAGTTAGAGCGAAGCGAATTTCGTAGTACCATTACAGAGCTATTGGAACGTAGCGGATTCCCGGCAAAGAATCTTTGTTTGGAACTGACGGAGCGTTGCCGATTGTTGGATTTATCTTTCTTAAGAAACGAGATTATTTTCTTGAAATCTTATGGAATCAAAGTGGTGTTAGATGATTTCGGAACCGGCTTTTCTTCTTTGAATTTGCTTCGGGAACTTCCCATTGACGGCATCAAGATTGACAGAGGCTTCATCAGCGATATTACCACCAATTGCAAGAATCAATCCATTGTAAAAGCGGTAACGCAGTGTGCAAAGGAGCTGGATTTGAATGTTTGCGTGGAAGGAATTGAAGACGAAGAAATGAAGGATTTCATGGGCAATTTTAATTCCAGCAGTTATCAGGGATATTACTATTCCAGACCGGTAGTGATGGACGAGTTTAAAAAGTTGTCCCTCTTTTGATTACAAATGCAGGCAGGTTGCAAGCTTGAGTGAAAAAACTTAAAAAATTCACAGAATAATTATAGACAGAAAAAATAAGGAAACGTATAATAGGTAGCGTACTGATTGGTAGCACGCTACCTATTTAATTTTGGAAAGGATTCTTTATGGAAACAGAATGTAAATGTTGTCAGGATGTGGGTTTTTTAATCAAACAGATTGACGATATGATAAAGAAAAATGCCGACGCCCGTATGGCGGAATTCGGCATTACCATTACCCAGAGTCGTATTTTGTTCTTTCTGGCTCAGCAAGAGAACCGGGAAGCACAACAAAAAGAGATAGAAAAGTTCCTGGGAGTAGCGCATCCTACCGTGGTGGGAGTTATCCGGAGAATGGAAGAGAAAGAATACATTTCTACCAGTAAGGGAACCGAAGATAAGCGGAAACGAATTGTATCCCTTACGCCAAAAGCGGAAGAAATCATGGGACAGATTATGAAACAGAGAAAAAGTATGGAACAGATTATGTTAAAAAATATCTCGCAAGAGGAAAAAGCAGAACTGGTTCGTATGCTTCATATAATAAAAGAAAATGTGAAGGAGGTTTCCTTATGATAAAAACATTAGCGTCTTATATCAAAGAATATAAATGGGTTTCGCTTCTTACGCCGGTTTTTATGATTTTAGAGGTTGTGTGCGAAATTATTATTCCTTTGTTAATTGCCTCCATCGTGGATGAGGGAATTGAAAAAGGAAACATTGACCATATTTACAAGGTGGGAGCCATCATGCTGGTGATGGCAGTATTCGGATTGATTAGCGGTATTTTGGGCGGTGTGTTTGCGGCAAAAGCCTCTACGGGATTTGCGAAAAATATTCGAAAAGCGTTGTTTGAAAATATACAGCGGTTTTCCTTTTCCAATATTGATAAATTTTCCACCGCGGGACTGATTACCCGTTTGACTACGGATGTAACTAACGTGCAAAATGCATACCAGATGCTGCTTCGTATGTGCTTTCGTGCGCCTTTTAGTATGATTTTTGCCATGGCAGCCGCTTTTTTGGTGTCTCCTAAAATTGCGTCCATTTACTTAATCGCCGTTATCTTTTTGGCATGCATTTTGGCCGTTATCATCAAATTTGCCATGAAATATTTTAAGAGTGCATTTAAAAAATATGATGACTTAAATGCCACGGTACAGGAAAATGTGAATGCCATTCGTGTGGTAAAGGCTTATGTGCGGGAAGATTATGAAATGAGCCGGATGGAAAAGGCCAGCGACGCGATTTATAAAACCTTGGTAAAAGCAGAAAATATGGTTATTTTAAACTCTCCGGTGATGCAGTTTACGGTGTATAGTTGTATATTGCTTATCAGCTGGTTAGGTGCCAATATGATTGTGGCTCAGCAGCTCACCACCGGTGATTTGATGAGTTTGCTTGCCTATTGCATGAGTATTTTGATGAACTTAATGATGATTTCCATGATTTTTGTTATGTTCTCCATGAGTATTGCCAGTGCGGAACGTATCACGGAAGTCTTAAAGGAGGAACCGGATATTACGAATCCGGAAAATCCGATTTATGAGGTAAAGGACGGAAGTATTGAATTTAAAGATGTAGAATTTTCCTATCAGTCCGGTAGTGGCGAACCGGTGTTAAAAGACATTGATTTATCCATACGCTCCGGAGAAACCATCGGTATTATCGGCGGAACCGGTAGCGCCAAGTCCAGTTTGGTAAATTTAATCAGTCGTCTGTATGATGTGGATAAGGGAAGCCTGAAAGTAGGGGGCGTGGATGTCAGAGAATATGACTTGGAAACCCTTCGAAATGAAGTGTCGGTGGTATTGCAGAAGAATACGTTGTTTAGCGGAACGATTTTAGAAAATTTGCGCTGGGGTAATCCCGATGCAACGGAGGAAGAGTGCAAAGCGGCCTGCAAATTGGCTTGTGCGGATGAATTTATCGAAGCCATGCCGGAGGGGTATCAAACCTACATCGAGCAGGGCGGAAGCAATGTATCCGGCGGACAAAAGCAAAGACTTTGTATTGCAAGGGCACTGCTGAAAAAACCGAAAATTTTGATTTTGGATGATAGCACCAGTGCAGTGGATACGGCTACGGATGCAAAAATCCGTAAAGCATTCCGGGAAGAAATACCGGGAACCACTAAGCTTATTATTGCACAGAGAATCTCCAGCGTGGAATCGGCAGACCGTATTATTGTCATGGAAGAAGGAAAAATCAATGGTCTTGGTACCCATGAAGAGTTGTTAGAATCCAACGAGATTTATCGTGATGTTTACGAATCCCAGACCGGCAGGGATGCCGATTTTGATGAAGTGGGAGGTGAAGCATAATGGCAGAGACCAAAGTAAAAGAAGTGAAAATGGGAAGAGGTCGAAACATGGGACCGAAACCCAAATTAAAGAATCCCGGAAAAACTTTTCGGCGTCTTGTGGTGTATGCTTTTTCCGCTTATAAAGTCCAGTTGCTTTTCGTGGTGCTCGGGATTTTCCTTTCCGTGCTTTGTCAGGTGCGGGGAACCTTGTTTACGGAAGAACTGGTAGATGATTACATCATACCTCTTTGTAACAGTGCAAATCCAGATTTTTCCGCATTGCTTAAGGAAATCATTTTGATGGCGGTGGTATATGGAATCGGAATCATCTCCATCTTTGTGTATAACAAACTGATGATTTATATTTCGCAGGGAACTTTAAAAAAGCTTAGGGTAGATTTGTTTAATCACATGGAAAAGCTGCCGATTAAGTATTTTGACACCCATTCCCACGGGGATATTATGTCGGTTTATACCAATGACGTGGATACGTTACGACAGATGATTGGCCAGAGTATGCCGTCGCTTCTTTCCAGTGCAATTACCATTGTCAGTGTATTTGTCAGCATGCTTACCATCAGTGTTCCCCTGACTTTGTTGACGCTTGCTATGGTGGGAGTTATGATGTTTGCCACAAAAACCGTAGCCGGCAACAGCGGAAGATACTTTATCGAACAGCAAAAAAATCTTGGTCAGGTGAACGGATACATCGAGGAAATGATGGAAGGCCAGAAAGTGGTGAAGGTATTCTGTCATGAAGAGGAGAGCAAAGAACGCTTTAATGAATTAAACGAAGCTTTGTTTCAAAGTGCAAAAAGAGCGAACCAATTTGTCAATATTCTGGGACCGATTAATGCGCAGCTTGGAAACGTCAGCTATGTCGTGTGCGCCGTGGTGGGCGGAATTCTTGCCATGAACGGAATCGGCGGATTGACCCTGGGAGGACTGGCTTCCTTCCTTACCTTCAATAAAAGTTTTAACATGCCCATTAACCAAATCAGCCAGCAGTTCAGCAGTATCGTAATGGCGTTAGCAGGTGCGGAGCGTGTGTTTGAATTGATGGATGAAAAGCCGGAGACAGATGAAGGATATGTTACTTTGGTCAATGCAAAATACGAAAAGGGTGAGCTGACAGAAACCAAGGAAAGAACCGGTCTCTGGGCTTGGAAGCATTATCATAAAGCAGATGATACCACCACCTATGTGGAGTTGAAGGGTGACGTGGTATTTGATGATGTGGATTTTGGATACACAGAAGAAAAAATGGTGCTTCACAACGTAGATTTATTTGCTACACCGGGTCAAAAGATTGCTTTTGTAGGTTCTACCGGCGCCGGAAAGACCACCATTACCAATCTGATTAACCGTTTTTACGATATTCAGGACGGTAAGATTCGTTACGACGGAATTAATATCAACAAAATCAAAAAAGATGATTTGCGTCGTTCCTTGGGAATCGTATTGCAGGAGACCAATCTCTTTACCGGTACTGTTCGGGACAATATTAAATACGGCAAATTAGATGCAACGGAGGAGGAAGTAATTGCAGCGGCAAAGCTTGCCAATGCTCATGGTTTTATCACCAGACTTCCGAAAGGCTATGATACGGAGCTTACCGGCAACGGAGGTTCTTTAAGTCAAGGACAAAGACAGCTTCTTGCCATTGCCAGAGCAGCCATTGCGGACCCGCCGGTGCTGATTTTGGATGAAGCAACCAGCTCCATTGATACCAGAACCGAAAAGCTGGTGCAGGCAGGTATGGACCGACTTATGAAAGGCCGAACCACCTTTGTGATTGCCCATCGTCTTTCTACGATTCAGAATAGTGATTGCATCATCGTTTTGGAAAAAGGTAGAATTATCGAAAGAGGAAATCACGAACAGCTTTTGGAAGCAAAAGGAAAATATTACAGCTTATATACCGGAAATCAAATTGGCGGATAAATAGAAAATCCATACAAGCGACCTCGTGTTGACTTGTATGGATTGTTTTTTTATCTAAGGACTTCAAATATAAATTCCGCGGATTTTTCCAGGGCTTCGACGGATTTTTTAAAAGGGGACATCTGGAAGACGTGCCACATACCGGGGAAGGAATCCATTTTGACGGAAACATTGGCGGAGAGCAGCTTTTTATAAAGCATGGAGGAGTCGCTGTGTAAGATTTCATTTCCGCCTACCTGAATGTAGACCGGAGGGAATCCGGTAAAATCGCCAAATAAGGGAGAAACTAAGGGATTCGTTATCTCTTCTTCGGAAGCATAACATTCGGTCATACGTTGTACATATTCCATATTTAAAATGGGGTCGATATCCGCCTTGGAGGAGTAGGATTTTCCCGATGCGGTTAAATCCGTCCAAGGAGAGTAAAGGAGCAGTCCGCCGGGCAAAAATCGATGTTCCTCTTTCAATTTGAGGGAGAGAGCCAAAGCCAAATTACCTCCGGCAGAGTCTCCCGCCACGATGATATCCCGTGCGCCGTAACCTAGAAGCATTAAGTAGTTCCAGGCAACCAGAGCATCTTCCAATGCTGCAGGATAAGGGTGCTCAGGGGCTAAGCGGTAATTAAAACAAAAGACGTCCAACGAGGTTTCCAGTGCAAGCTTTGTGGTAATGCTTCTGGCATAGGAACAGCTTCCTGCGGTGTAGCCACCACCGTGGCAATACAAAATTACCTTGGTTTTCATATGGGGGCGATCCGGCTGAATCCATTCGCATTTCATGGAATCCAGGAACACTTCTTCCAAAAGAATTTCCTTTGGAACCTTGGTCAAAGCGGCAAGATTTTCCTGCGCCTGCCGTTGCTTTTCAATGTCGGGCTCCGCAATTAAATCATGCATTTTTTTTAAAAGACTCATCTTGGTTTGGTTAAAACGAGGTTCCTTTTCCATGTTTCTTTCCACCTTATATCTATAATCTTGTGCCGGTGTCTGTCGTAGCATTTCGCTACGCAGTGTTGTCCGGATTCTGCCAAGGCATTTCACCGGCAGATATCGTTCGGATTTTTCTGTTTTTTCATTGGCACCGGTACTTATGATAGCTTTAGTTTAGCACAAATAAAAGGTCTATAAATAGAGTTTATGAAAAAATTTAAGAAATTTGCAAGATAGGAAAAAAATAGTTATAATAAAAAATAATTAT
>JAZNKK010000078.1:0-73671 GCA_045578545.1 Lachnospiraceae bacterium | reverse complement strand
CAAATATGGGATTTTAAACTCTTTAATTCGCCCACTTCCTGCACATAATTAAAGCTGTTTCTGGCAAAACCGGAAGGAGTATGCAAAATTCTTTCCGAGCTTGTCATTCCTTCTGCGTCAAATAATTTTTCTTTCATCGTTCCCTCCAGTAATTTAACACTTCTTCAATGGTCTGTTCCAAAGTAATCTCCGGCATCCATCCGGTCGCCTGATTCAATTTTGTAATATCCGCTTCAATAATGGGGACATCCACCGGACGAATTTTCGCCGGATCAATTTCCACCCGAATCTCTACATCAGACATGGCAATGATTTTATCCAAAATCTCCCGGATTGCCACCGCATGCCCGCTTCCGACATTATAAGTTTCTCCCTTTTCCCCTTTTTCTGCCAACAATGCGTAAGCTCTTACCACATCTCTTACATCCGTAAAATCCCTTTCTGCGGAAAGATTTCCCACATACATCACCGGTTCTTTCTTTCCTTTTTCAATATCTGCCACCTGCTTACAAAAATCAGAAACCACGAAAATGGAAGCCTGTCTCGGACCGATGTGATTAAAGGCCCGCACCATAATAAGTTCCATGTCATACGCTTTGGAATAAATACTGCCAATCATATTTTGACATGCCTTGGTGGCAGCATAAATATTCCCGGGATCCAAGCGATTCTCTTCCTTGATGGGTGTCTCTCCCGGCCGAATATGACCGTATTCCTCCCCGGAACCAATCAAAACCACTCGGGGTTTATAATATAATTCCCGCACTGCATCCATTACATTTACCGCACCCTTGATATTAACATCAATGGTTAACTGCGGATTGTTCCATGCCACACTTACCGAACTCTGTGCCGCAAGATGGAAAATGTAATCCGGACGAATTTCGTAGAACAAAGCTACTATCTCGTCTTTATTTAAAATATTCAAATCATACACTGTTGCCGGAGTCTCCCCCAAGTCTTCCTGGGGCAATTTTGTGGCAAATACCTCATAACCGCAAACCTCATACAGATGGTCTATTAAGTATTTTCCCACAAAGCCGGCAGCACCGATTACCATTGCTTTCTTCATGTTGTCTTTCCTTTTCAATTCAAAAAGGGAATTCAAAGAGAATACCATTGTTCCCTTCGAGATTCCCTTATTCTCTTAGTTCTAACGATTATTTTGCTGCGTTGGCATATGCAATTTCTTTTTCTACCAACATCAAGTCATTTTTAACCATGCGTTCTACTAATTCATCAAACGCGATTTCTCTCTTCCAACCAAGTTTTTCTTCTGCTTTCTTGGGATTACCAATGAGAAGTTCTACTTCTGCGGGACGGAAGAACATGGGATTTACTTTTACTACCACTTTGCCGGTAGCTTTATCTACACCGACTTCATCAATGCCGCTTCCGGAAAATTCCACTTCGATCCCTGCCTTAGCAAAAGCAACCTGTACGAATTCACGAACGGTTCTGGTTTCTCCGGTTGCCACCACGTAATCATCGGGAGCATCCTGCTGAAGCATAAGCCACATAGCACGAACGTAGTCTTTGGAATGACCCCAGTCACGCTTTGCATCCATATTACCAAGTTCCAAACATTCTTCTAAGCCAAGTTTAATTCTGGCGATGGTGGAAGTAATCTTTCTGGTAACGAACTCTTTTCCTCTTCTTTCCCCTTCGTGATTAAACAAAATACCGCTGCATGCATACAAATCAAAGCTTTCACGATAGTTCTTTGTAATCCAGTGTCCGTAAAGTTTTGCTACACCGTAAGGACTTCTGGGATAAAACGGCGTGTTTTCATCCTGAGGAATTGCCTGTACCAAACCAAACATTTCTGAAGTAGATGCTTGATAGAATCTTGCTTTGGGATTCACAATACGAATCGCCTCCAAAAGATTGGTTACGCCAATCGCATCAATCTCAGCAGTTGCAATCGGCTGTTCCCAGCTGGTTGCCACGAAAGACTGTGCTGCTAAGTTATATACTTCATCTGCCTGGGAAATGCGCATCGCATTAATCAAAGATACCACGTCTGTCATATCTGCATAAATGAAATGAAGCTTATCTTTAATATGTGCAACGTTGCCATAATCAACAACGGACTTTCTTCTTAAAATACCATATACCTCGTATCCCTTTTCCAATAATAACTCGGAAAGGTAAGAACCGTCTTGTCCATTAATTCCAGTAATTAGTGCTCTTTTCATTTCTTTGACCTCTCTTTCCTGCTTATACACAGTATTAACATACATTATATCTTTATTTTAATATAATGTAAATGCTTTTGGTCGTTCAATATTTCTTTTATCTTATCACCAATAAAAGCTGGATTAAATTGTTTTTGTATCTGTGCTTTTCCCTCTTTAGAAACCTGTTCATAATACTCTTTGTCTGATGCTAATCTTTGCAAATACTCTGCGGCCTGATTTACATCTGCTTCTGCCCAACGATTGCCCTTTTTATATGGTCCGATATCCTTTTTTATTTTCACCAGCTCATAATCCACAAGGCAGGCAGATTCCTTTGTCATAAATTCCGCCGTTGACGACCAGTTCGTTGCCACAACGGGAGTTCCAAGATACATGGCTTCTGCCATGGGAAGACCAAATCCTTCGCTTCGATGAAGACTAATCAAAACATCCGTCGATGCCAGCAAAGCTTCCACTTCCGCTCTGGATAAATTCTCCGTAATAAAAAATACATTCTCATAGGCCTTTAGTATTTCACGTAATTTTTTCAATTCCTGACCATCCTGCAGATGGTTAATTTTAATCACCAGACCGATTTTTTCCTGATTGGCTTTTTCCGACGAAAACGCCTTACAAAAAGCAGCAACCGCAGCTTTCGGATTTTTACGTTCACTGATACTGAGAAAATCGTACATCGTAAGAACCAAAAACACATCTTCCGGCAACCGGAAATGACTGCGGTCGTAAACTACCGGTTCTTTGATTCGGATTCCGTACGGGATAACCTCCACTTTCTTTTGGGTATATTTCCTGAAACAATTTGCAATAAATTCAGAAGGCGTCCATATTTCATCCACCGTATCCATACAAGGTACCCAGCGAGCAGGAAAGGTTTCCAATTCCCACAACCAATAAGCAATGTTGTATCTTTCCTGAAAAATCTCTTCGCCCAGCTGCAAACAACAATTCACCCAATCGTTGGTATTGATATGGATTAAATTGTGGGAATATTTCGGTTCTTTGACAATTTTATAATCCCACATATGCTCCGTATGTTCCAATGCACTGTAAGGAACCACCGGAAGAATCACAAAAGGAATTTCGTTTTCTTCCAGCACTCCGGCCAGCAAACGCATGCTTTGCCCCAGACCGGTTTCCGCCTGAATATCTCCGATTAAATTGATTCCGAAAGGATACTTCCCTTCTTGGTAAGGCTTCCTTTTCTTTGCTTTGGAAAGCAAGTGCCTCTCCAGACGCATCGCCTTATATTCATGATATTTCGATAATATTCCGGAAGGAATACACCGTTTGACACATTCTTTTATCGCGCCCATTTTACTCTCTTATCCTCTTTTTTTGCCTTCCTTATACCATTTGCTGAATTTGTGTTTTTTATAGACATATTGCAGTTCCTGTAACTGCTTCGGGTCTTTGCATTTTTCCTGCAAAGCACTCCGTTCCTGCAAATTCATCTGATAATATTCCATATAATCTAATTTTAATTCCGTCAATTTTTCATTGCACCCGGGGCACTCCATTCGATGACCACTGAGCATATGAATAAACTCACATTTCGGACAATAATGCATATAAATCATTTGTACTCCGCCTTTCCTGATTTTCCCTGTTTTCTAGGTTAACAAAGCCGGATATCTTTCGCAATATTGTGCGACAAAATATTCCAATCATTCATCGGAAAGGTTTCTATTTTTTCGACAAATACTTTTTTTATTGTCTATTTCTCTTCATTTTTCTCTCCCCAACATCATAGATTGCATCACACTTCTCTATGGTGGTAAGACGATGTGCGATAATTAACATAGTCTTCTCTCCGTGAAGATGCTCTATCGCCTCCATAACATCGCTTTCCGTATCCTGATCCAATGCCGAAGTGGCTTCATCCAGTACCAAAAGCTGCGGATCGTGATATAATGCCCTGGCAATACCGATTCGTTGTCTTTGGCCTCCGGAAATACGCACTCCCCGTTCTCCGATCTTCGTATCCAATCCCTCTTCCAATCCTTTGACAAAGGTTTCCAGTTGCGCCTTCCTTAGGGCATCCCATACTTGCTTTTCCTGAATTTCCTCTTCCGGAATTCCGAATGCCACATTATTTCGAATCGTATCATCCGACAAAAATATCGTTTGGGGTACGTAACCAATCTGCGCATACCAACGGTAGCGATGATTCCGAATATTTTCTCCGTCCACCAAAATCATCCCTTCGGTAGGCGAAAGTACTCCCATCACAAGATCCGCCAGCGTTGTCTTTCCGATACCGGAAGGACCCACCAACGCCACGGATTTTCCCTTCGGAATCTGAAAATTAATATTTTCCAATACCATTTTATCGCTGTTTTCGTATCGGAAAGAAATATCTCTCAATTCCACTTCCCGTTCAAAACCAAGCACTTCCTCCGGTGGATGAACGTTTTCTTTTTCTTCCCTGCATTCCTTATTCCAAAGGTTCTCGCTTCCAATCTTTGTCAGATCATCATAAATAAAATCTACACATCCCCGATAAAACATCAGTTCCGTGATATAACCGTTGATTTTTCCCACACAGGGAAGTAAACGAAAGGCCGCAACCACAAAGATAGCCAAAGTAGGCACCATACTTTGTAAATCATTTCCCTGTCCGACTTTTATCATCAAAAACAGCACCACTGCCCAAATACAAATCGTTTCCGTTACCAGTCTCGGAATCTGTAGCAAAAACTGTTGCTTCCGATTGGTACGGGCTGATTTTTGATTATAAAAACGAAATTGGTCCACAAAAAAATCTTCTCTTCCCAAAACCTGTATTTCTTTTACGCCACCAATGGCCTGCATAACCCACTGATTGATTTTTCCCTGGTATTCCAAATCTTCCTGTCCCAGCTTCTTGGCCTGTTTTTTTGCCACCAGCAAAAAAGCACCCACGCAGCCTCCCAACACCAGCATCAAAAATAGCGTCATAAAGAAATCCGTATAAAATAAAAACACAGTCAGCACAACACAAATAAGCACTTCCGCAACAATTTGCAAAAGCTGTCGCACCACAATATAAAATCCTTTTACATCATGGCAAATCGTTCGTTGCATTACAGAAAGATTACGATTTAAATGAAAAGCATAGGGCTGTTTCATGTAAAAGTGCAGCATCTGTGCCGACAATCTGCTGCTTCCTTGATAAACAAACGAATAAATCGAATGAAACATATATGCCAAGAATCCGTTTTTTAATAGATATACCACTGCTAAAATACCGGCATTACGTAAAAATTCCCTTTTCCAGGCTACCGCATCCACCGGCGTTTGCATAATCATTTCAATCAACGGCAATACCAGGGAAACTCCCATAAGTTCCAGAAAGCTGCCTACTACCATTAAGAAAAACAGAACAATGATTTTTTTCTTTTCTTTTGCAGATAAAATACGATTGATTCGCTTTATCATTTCACCCATGATTCGTCCTCACTCCAAACCTTTTACGCTACTTTAATAACTTTTTTACTTTCTCCGTTACCTGCTGCCAGGTATAGGTTTCCCTGACATATTCCATTCCTCTTTTTCCGTATTCCATTGATACCTCTTTATCGGAAAAAATTCGAACGGCTTTTTGTAACTCTTCCTCGTTTTTATATGCAATTCCTGCATTGCTTCGTATGCAGTGTCCTTCCAACACCTTGCAGGCACCGTTCACAATCACCGGCGTCCCCACTGCCATAGACTCCAGCACCACAAGGGATAAACTTTCATTCGCCGAAGGAAGCCACAATGCATTTGCCTCTTTCATACCGGCATATTTATCCGCTTCATCCACAATTCCCAAATACCTTATTCCTTCTATCTTAGGGATTTCCATATAAGACTTGCCCATCACTACCAGCTGCAATCCGGAAAATTTTTCCCGCATTGCTTCATAAAAGGCAAACATCTCCTTACAGCCCTTCATGGAATCCACCCTGCCAACGTAAAGAAGATAATCTCCTTCGATTCTGTATTTTAACCGAAAAGCTTCTCCGGAAATATCCTCCGGAACCTCAATTCCTACTCCGATTACCTCATTTGGTATTGTTTCATTGTGGAATTTCTCTTCTGCCAGCGCTTTTTCTTCCGGCGTAAGATACAATAACCCACGGCATTTTTGAAATAAATCCCGATAGATTTTCATGTTAATCATAGGTTCCTCATGTGCCGTAGGAATAAAAAAAGCTTTCTCCATCACTTCCTGCATTCCTCTTGCCGTAGGATAGTAAAGATAGGTTACAAAAATAAAAAAATCATAATCCTCCTTGTGCTCCTTTAAAAAGGTAACCAACTCCGGCACATAGGGGCCCTGATATTTTAGCCACAACTTCCCTAGGAAACGAAAGTTTAAATGTAAGCGAATAATAGCATACAACAATCCTCGGGACAAAAATCTTCTTCTTGGATGTCTTACAGAAAATCTGCGAACCAAAATATCATCGATTCTTTCATCGCCTTCGTAGTAATCCGCCCAGGAATCATACGTCAAAGCCTTACTGGTCAATATTTCCACTTCATATTCTTTTTTTAAATGATTGGCCAGTAGCATCGTGTAACTCTCTGACCCTCCAATCACTTCTTTTCCGTATCTTTGATTGATAATGGCTATTTTTTTCATACTCATCCTTACAGCATCCTCCGCAAAGGTTCCAATTCGAAAACAGTTTTCATTTTCGTCATACCGGGCTATGTTTTTTCATTGTCATACCGCTAATTTGAATTTTCGGTAATAGAATCCAATAATTTTTTTGCCGAACGTTCCCAGCGGTAGTATTGCAGATTTTTCTCCGAGGAAACAATTTCCTTTTCTTGCCATTTTCCTTCCGCAAATTGGCGGAACGCCTGTTTTAAATCCTCTTTATTGTTATTTTCAAAATAACGTACCGTATCCTTAAATACTTCCTTATGGGCTTCGATGTCCGAAAGAAGCACCGCTTTGCATCCGCTTTGTTGTGCTTCTAACGCCGGCATTCCAAATCCCTCATAGGACGACGGCGATACAAAAAGCGTCGCATTTTGATAAAGCGTTTTCAAATCATCCTCTGAAATAAAACCGGGAAAAAGAATCCTTCCGTTTGTGTTTTTGTATCGTTCCATGACTTGTTCCATTTTCCAACCGATGCGACCGGCCATCACCAGCGGAGGCAGCGAACCATATTCTAACGAGACTTCTTCATACGCTGTCAAAAGCAGTTCCATATTCTTTCTTGGTTCTATGGTAGCTAAGGAAAGAAGATATTCCTTGGGCAAACCATACTTTTCCTGTAATTCACCCAAAGTACCGCTCTTTTTTTCTTCGGTATCCACACCGCACTCTAACAATAAAATTTTCCCTTTTGCCTTAGGATAATGTTTCCCAATCTGTTTTTGTGAAAAATGGGAAATGGTAATCACCTTTTGGGCCATCTTTGCTGTATGGGACGCCATTACCTTGAAAAACAATGCGGATTTTTTTGTCATTGTTTCCGGACAATCCAAGAAGCAAGTATCTGCAATAAGACCGTAGGTATTCTTCTCCCGAAAAAAATACGGCACGGGAAACGCCGGAAACAGAAACACCTCTGCCTTTGTTTTTTTCATAACCGACGGTAACAAAAACTGATTAAAGAATAGTTTGTTCTTTCCGTCTCTTACCACACAGGTTATGTTTTTCTTTTTTTGGTACTCAAAAAACGCGGGATGAATCTGGTTTTTAAACACAAGAACATACTCATTCTCTGTATCCAACCGAAGCATCGCCCGCGTTAAACACATTCCGTATCGCTCCAATCCGGAGAGATGATCTTCCAAACTACTTAGGTCAACAGCAATCTTCATACCAATTACTATGCCTTTCCACTACCTATTATCTTTCTCACAGACAATTTCTTGCCTGTGAGAAATCATTTTTGCATCTTCTCTTGATCCCTTTTTTCGTTCTAAACAATTCCTTTAAAATATGCAATGGTCTTTTTCAAACCTTCTTCCAAAGGAATGGTGGGTTCCCAATCCAATTCCTTCTTCGCACGTTCGATGACCGGCTTTCTTTGAAGCGGGTCATCCGAAGGAAGGGGCTGGTAAATAATCTTGGAATTGCTTCCCGTTAATTCGATAACGATTTCTGCCAGCTGCTTAATGGTAAATTCCCCGGGATTACCGATATTAACCGGTCCGGTGAAGTCCGCTCTCGAATTCATAAGACGAACCATTCCTTCAATCAAATCATCCACATAACAAAAGCTTCTGGTCTGGCTTCCGTCACCATAAACCGTAATGTCTTCTCCCTTTAATGCCTGTACAATAAAATTGGATACCACGCGACCGTCTGCCGGATGCATATTCGGTCCGTAAGTATTGAAAATACGCATTACTTTGATTTCCACATCATGCATTCTGTGATAATCAAAAAACAAGGTCTCCGCCACACGTTTTCCTTCATCATAGCAGGAACGAATACCTATGGTATTTACGCAACCACGATAGGATTCCGGCTGGGGATGTACCTCCGGGTCTCCATAAACTTCGGAAGTAGATGCTTGCAGAATTCTGGCATGAACTCGTTTTGCCAGTCCCAACATATTCATTGCTCCCAGCACACTGGTCTTTGTTGTTTTAATGGGATTGTACTGATAATGTACCGGACTGGCAGGACATGCCAGGTTATAAATCTGATCCACTTCCAAATGAATCGGCTCTGTCACATCATGACGGATAAATTCAAAATAATCATTTCCGATTAAGTGGCGGATATTGTTCTTGTTTCCTGTGTACAGATTATCCAGACAAATAACATCGTTACCCTCTTTAATCAGTCTGTCACACAAATGTGAACCCAAAAACCCGGCTCCCCCTGTTACTAAAATTCTCTTTCCCATCGCTTATTCTCCTTTTTTTATTTTTTCTCTGTTTTGCTTTCTCTACTCTGCTTTTTCTCTGTTTTGCTTTTTTCCGGCATACCGTTTTATTTGCCCAGCAATATCCGAAGGTACGGCGTTGCTGAGTGATACAAGGCAGGCAATACCCCATAATTTTTTTTCACAAAATGAAACCAATCCTGCCTTGGAAGACCTTTGGGACCCTCTTTTAATTCCAACCGTTTTTTTCGTGGCAAAGAAGTATCCAACCAAGTCCCTTTTTTATCATTATCATTGCATTCTCCCACATGGTATTTTGCGTTTACGATCCGGTAACCATTTCGCCGAAGCGCCATACCGTAATCATAATCACTCATACTGTGAATATACGCAGGATCCAGATTCCCGTTTTTTACAAAAACATCGGTTTTTAAAAGGACACAATTTCCGTTAAAGGTATCGCATTCTTTTGGCTCTTTTCCGGGAGGTATCAATTCATATCTTGCAAACAACTTAGATCTTTTTCGTACTCCGCCATAACTCATTTCTTTCTTGTCATCGCAGGTGGACCCTACTACCACATCGGTTTTGGTATGTTGAAATCGGGAAAGGAGATTTGGTAATGCATCTTCGTAAAACACCACATCATCGTTGACCAGCATAACATATTCATACTTTTTGCAATGTTTTAACGCGTATGCAAAGGCCTTACGCATTCCGCCGTTCCAAAACAGTTTTCCGTTTCCGTCCAATACTGTGATTTCAAAAGGTAACTGTTGTAATGCCTCTTTGGTTCCGTCACTGCTGTTATCATCGGTAACAATAAAGTGAAGCCGCTGCCCCTCCTGACCGTTCCCCAAAGAAGAAATGCATGCCACGGTCTTTTCCCTCCGGTTAAAGCAGGTAAGGAGCACCGCTATCTTCCCGTTATGTATTTTTTCTTTTTCCGTAAGATGTTCCTTTTTTTCCATAAATCATTTTTACCGTTCCCATTTTGCTGAATTAAAAACTACAAATTCGTTTCCCCGTAATATGAAACAGAATACGACTCATAAAATCCACCCGCTTCTTTGCATTGGGACGATTCTTTTTTTCTGCTTTTTCATATACGTGGTAGACATGCTTACACCAAGCAGTGTTACACTTACTGACATTTAGTTCCTTCTGCAGGCGATAAATTTCATATTTTCTCTTGGCATTGTCCTGCCCGGTTTTATTATCCTCATACATCCGGTATACGGAATACGCTTCCTCCGTATATTTCACCTTGGCCTGTTCAAACATTAGGATAAAGAATTTCCAATCAAAGGCATAGGTGTAGGATTCATCCAGCCGGAGCTTGCTTCGTTTCCAAAATACCGAAGGCTGTACAATGTAATACCACCGGGAAATCACCCATTGAGGCACCCCCCGATTGGATTTATTATATTCCGTAAGATTTTTTTCTTTGTCACAATACCAGGCATCTCCCACTACAATGTCCGGCGCTTCCGGGGATGCAAACGCATCTGCCACCTTTTCCAAAACCTTGTCATCGTAATAATAATCATCGGAATTAAGCCAGCACACAATATCTCCGGTGGCACGTTCCAACCCCTTGTTAATCGCTTCTGCCTGCCCTTTGTCCGGTTCTCTGATATACAAAATCCGGTCATCTTCTTTTGCATATTTTTCCACGATTTCCCGGGTGCCGTCATCGGAACAGTTATCCACAATGATATATTCCAAATTTTTGTAGGTCTGCCCGATTACCGATTGAATGGTATCTTCAATATATTCCGCCTGATTCCACGTCGGAGTAATCACGGTAAACTTTTTCATTCTTTTTCTCCAAATCTGTTTTCTGCCCCTCCTGCCCGGAAAGTCATTTCCTTTTGGAATGAGCAAATCCTTTTATTCTTTCACTCTAATTTGTACCGGAAAGAATTCGGTACAGTTCCCGAATCACACCGTAGCCGCCGTTTTTCGTAGAAATCCAGTCCGCAATCTTTAAGATTTCTTCTTCCGCATCTGCAGGCGCTCCTTTGGTTCCGGCCAGCAACATGGCTTCATAATCATTCAAGTCGTTACCGATAAACATGACTTCTTCCAATGCGTACCCGTTTTCTTCGCAGAATTTTCGTAAAATGGTCTTCTTATCTTCCACGCCGTGAATTACATCAATCTTTAATTTCTCCGCTCTTCTTTTTACCACTTCATTGGTTTCCGTAGAAATTATAACCTGCTTGATGCCCAGTTCTTTGATGCGGGAGATTCCGTAACCGTCTCCCCGACTGACCATCACGCTTTCCACGCCGTGCTGATCCACAAGGACGCGATTGTCCGTCATTACGCCGTCAAAATCATATACCAATAACTTAATTTTCTTACTGTCTAAATGCATCCTATTGCTTCCTTCTTAATCCATTGATTCCGTAACCGATGACCATAAGAATAAACTTGGTATTGGTTACCGCATAACGTTTCCACAATCGCCCGGGGTCCTGCAAAATACGATAAAACCATTCCAGATAACACTTCTGCATCCATTTCGGTGCCCGTTTTATGGTTCCTGCATGAAAATTAAATGCCGCCCCCACGCCAAACATCACTGCATGAATTTTTCCTTTGTGTTCATTCATCCAATATTCCTGCTTGGGCGCACCAAGACCTACCCAAAGATAGTCCGCGCCGGATTCATTAATCCGTTGTACGGCAGCTTCCTTTTCTTCCTCCGTCAATTCCCGGTAGGGCGGGGATTCCATTCCTGCAATCTTAAGATTCGGATATTGCGTTTTCAACTTTTCTTCTAGCGCTGCTATGGTTTCTTCACTGGCACCATAGAAATAGTGCGACTCTTCCTGACTTTCTGCCGTCACTTCCCACATCCGCTTCATAAAATCCGGTCCGGCAATCTGCTCCGCTTCCTCATATCCTCTTTTTTTCATCACAAAGGATAGGGGTTTTCCGTCCGGCATTACCAGCGCTGCCTCATTTTGTACTTTTCGAAATTCTTTTTCTTCTTTGGCTGTCACCGTGGTATGCACATTCGCAAAACTCACATACTTCCCTTTCAGGCGCTCTTTGTTTTTCCTCACATAGGAAACAGCTTCTTCCATATGGGAAACCACGGTTTTTACGCCAAACAGCTTACACCTTTTCATTCCTGACTCCGTTTTATTTTTTGCTAATTTTTTTCTTTACAAAGTCTCTGACTTTCCGCACACCAAAGTACTTTTTGATATACGCTTTATCGTATGCCGCATCCCTTTTTACCGGAACGACAAAGCTTATGGGAAATTCCATTTTCCCATAGGAGAAATCCTCCGTCGTGCCTTCCGTGGTGTGGGTTGCATCTTCCCGGTCGAATCCGATATTGCAAATCAGATTTTCCTTGGGCACAATGCCGAGCCCTCGATGCTTGTATCTGCAATAATCCCACTGGATATCCCAAGTATCTTTCTTTTTGGTATAAACACTGTTGATATTCCTTACCAGGAACAAATAAGCCAGGCCGTTTTGCACCTTCCGGAAGGTACCTTCCTTTTTGATTTTCGGCCAGTCCGCCACATCAATATCATATTTCTCCCAGGCCCTTTTCCAGGTAGCCCATCCCCAAATGCTGGAATAGCAGGAAAATGCGTAGGGCGTCTCCATCTTGTGATTCTTCATCAGGTTGGTACCGGATACCATCATCACCCGCTCGTTGTCTTTGTAATGCTCCAGCATAGCCTGACAGTAGGGAAAAAATTCTTTGGCCGGCACCACGTCATCTTCCAAAATAATGGCCTGTTCTTCCTTGGAAAACACCCAGGAAATTCCGCTGGCCACCCGGTCGCGGCATCCCATATTCGTTTCTGCATAATTCTTATAAACCTGACACTCCCAGTCAATATGCTCTTCTACATAAGCGCGGGTCTGCTTTACTTTTTCCGCATCGTCTTCCCGGCCGTCTCTTGGCGCATCGGAAATCAGGTATAATTTTTCCGGCTTAGCCTCTCGTATTTTTTCAAAAACCGCCGCCGTCGTATCCGGCCGGTTAAAAATGATAAAGGCTACCGGGGTATTTAATATAAAATCCTTCATTTCGAACTCCTTCGAGTTTTCTTTTCAAATGCTTCCAATCAATTCTCTATTTGGAACCTCTTCGGAATAAAACAACTCCCACGGTCTGAAGCAAAAGTTTTACGTCTAACCGCAAGGACCATTCATCAATGTATTTTAAATCCATCGCCACCACATCATCAAAATTTTTGATGTCACTGCGCCCGTTTACCTGCCACATACCGGTCAATCCCGGAGTAATGCAAAGTCTTCTTCTGTAGTGTGCATTATATTTTTCAAATTCATTTACCGTAGGCGGTCTGGTTCCCACCAAACTCATGTCACCCTTTAATACATTCCAAAACTGCGGCAGTTCGTCTAAGCTTGTCTTACGCAAAAACTTTCCAACCTTGGTGATTCTGGGGTCATTTTCCATTTTAAACATAAGCCCCTGCACTTCATTTTTTTCCTGAAGCTCAGCAAGGCGTTTTTCTGCATCCACATACATGGAACGAAATTTATACATTTTAAACCGACGTCCGTTTTTCCCGATTCTTTCCTGTTTAAAGATGACAGGGCCTTTCGATTCTGCTTTAATAGCAAGCGCCACAAAGGGAAATACCACAGCCGTAATGCAAAGTCCGAAAATACTTCCCACAACGTCCATGACCCTCTTTATCATAAGGCGACGATAATCCATGTTTTGAAGGGAAAAAGAAATCACCGAAAATCCGGCAAACGTTCCCGCTTCTTTGCCCTCCAAGTTCAGTTCTTCCAATTCCATATTGTAATGGCACAAAATTCCCATGGCTTCAAATTCCAAAATCATATGCTTGATTTCAGAAATCTCTGTCCTTGGCAAAGAAATAAACACCCGGTCCAATATGTTTTGTGTTGCCACTTCAATCACGTTATTTTTATCTGCCACAACGGGAATCCCTAAAACTTCTTCGCCGATTTTGTCCGCATCCATAATGGTGATGCTGGTTAGTTCATAATTCCAATGCTTTTCTTTTAAGATTTGATTGACTACCTTTTCTGCATCTTTTTCCTGCGTAATCACCATAAGCTTATCACTGTTGATGCTCTTTTTGTAATGCTTCAACATATATTCCTTGAACGCTAAGTGAAATAAATAAGAAAAGCACACATTTAATGCCGCAAAATAGATCATCACCAATCGGGCAAAGGTATCCCCGTTCTTGGTCAATACCAAAAAAGTACTGCTCATCAAAACCAAAACAACGTTATACTTTCCCACCGCTATCATCTCTTTAAAAAAGCCGCGCTCAAAAAAGTCCCGGTTCCAATCGGTAAGCACCGAGTACAACAGAGTTAACACCAATAGAAAAATACCATAAGACAGATACATCTCCTGATGTCCATCTACTTCTAAATCGCCAAATCGAAAAAACAATGACGCCAAATAGGAAATCAGCAAACTAAATAAATCAATCAGAAGCAGACTATATATTTTTATTACTTTACTCTTTCGATAAATCTGATTCACGAAAATAACTCCTGAAGCTGATCACACCAGCTTTCCACACTGTATTTTTTATAAATTTCTTCCGGAATGGCTTCGTATGCACCGTCCAAAAAATCTCTTCCAGGCATTTGAATCTCATCCGGTTGTACTACAAATATATTGTTCGGATTGTAAAAATCATAATTTTTTATTTCCGGATTGGTAGTAACCAATTTGCTCTGCACGGCCATCGCTTCAAAGGGGCGCATCGACAGTCCGGTCTGCCCCGGATGCGCAATATCAATAATGCATTTACTGCTTGCAAATACTTCTAACATAGTATCATATTCCAAAGAATTATAAAATATCTTTCTCTCTGCAAGCCGTTTCTCTTCCCCGCTAAACAACCGCTTCAAACTGGGAATCAGTCTCTGATCCGGTGTCTCTTTTAAATAAACAAATACATTTTCGGTATTTGCTTTCGCTAACATTTCCTGTAAAATCCGATAACGCGGTTCTGTATTGGTGGCCACAAAACAATAATCGTATTTTTTCTCTTTCGCCGGATACTCCTGCAGATAAAAGTCTGACATATAATGAAATCCGCACTGCTTTGCCTCTAATTTATCAAAGGAAATCAGATGATTAAAATACGGGGATAGTTGAGAAAATGTTCCGATTTCTTTCTTTCCGTCCCATAAATTCCATAAAAAGCAGGCTTTCGGATACATCTCATGCAAGCGTTGCATGGTTTCTTCTGTAAGTGCCTGTCCGGATGTCACCAAGACAACATCCACCTTAACCTTCTTCTTTTCCAGTTCTTTTAAAATCGCCTTTTGCATACATTCCGACGCATATTGTCTGGCCGGGATTCCTTTCTTTTTGCAAAGGCGACGGTCAAGAAAACCTGCCGTTCTGACAAATTTACGGAAAAGTACCTGATAACCTCTCTTTTCCAACTCTTTTGCTATGGCTCTGTCATAAGCAAAAAAATCATGATTCAGATATAAAATCGTCTTCATTACACTTCTTATTTTCTCCTAATCTTGTTATATATCCCTTCAAAACCACTGATAAATTTGTATAGCCCAAAGCTGATTAAAAAACTTTTCATACGGATTCTTTTTGCCAAAGGCCATTTTTGTTTCACAAAATGCTCGGTATAAAAAATCCGGTACCAGCGTTTCAATTCGCTTCGAACAAAAGCATCTTTGATCTTCTCATAAAGCCGTATAGCGGAATACATGGTCAGGCTGATTTCTTTTTGATACAATTCCTGCTCGCCCTTGGACAGATAAAACTGCATTCTCTCGCTTCCACATTCCATGATGGCTACGTAGTTTTTATCTGCGTTTTCCCGCATAATACTCTGCTCCCTTTGCCGGTAATAATACAAAGGGATCTTAATGTGAGCAATTTTCTGTGCCTGATAGATTAAGCGGTAGGTTGTATATCCGTCCTCAAAAATCTTGCCTTTCGGATAGCGAACTCCCTGTTCATGATCACCAAACAACGTCTTTTTGTACAGTTTGTTCCAAGCTACCATGCACACACTCATTTGATTCGCGGTATAAAACATATTCTCCGCTTCCTGCTTACTCATCTCATTGCATTCATACGAAGATACCGTTTCCTTTTGTCCCGGTGCCTCCCAGCGAGGTGTTCCGTCCTCCTCTGTTTCCACAAAATCGCACCAAACCATATCGGCATCGTAGTCCTTCGAAGCTTTCCACAATTGTTCTATCATCTGAACATGGATAAAATCGTCCGAATCCACAAAGACAATCCAATCTCCCGTTGCCGCTTCCAGTCCCACATTTCTGGCATCGGACAATCCGCCGTTTTCTTTATGAATCACCTTAATTCGGTGATCCTTTTTCGCATATTCCTCACAGATTTCTCCGCAGGAATCCGGCGAACCGTCATCAACTAAGATAATTTCCAAAGGATCATAGGTTTGATTTATAATACTATCCAAACAACAGGAAAGATATTTTTCCACTTTATAAATTGGTATAATCACACTGATTTTTTCTGCCATAATTGTTCCTTTCCTCTGCCTTGGCACCATTAATACAGTCGAAACACTTTCAGAAATGCTCGTTTGCACTTCGCAATAAAATAACCTCTCTTTGCCCTGCGAAGTAACGATTCAAACTTCTTTTCCATAGCGGCATCTTCTTCATCAAATTCATAAAACCATAAGGCTTCCTGCACATGATTTTCTTTTGCCGTCTGATAAAAGGGCATGCACGCTTCCTTGGATATCTTTGTCCTATTTTCATACAAAGAACGAAAATCCGGATAATGGCGAATCACGGAAAGATTTCTGTGTTCTTTGGAAACACTTAATTCTACGCTATATCCCAACACATTAGAGCTTGCTTTTTGAATCTCGTCGATGGAATTCCAAGAGGAACCGCTGACCTGACGATACGCTCCCATGGGTTGTGGCAAATAGTACATCTTTCCATGTTGAAAAAGCCAGAACGTTATGTTGTTATCATCAAAACTTTTTGCCAGGATTCCGGTGGGCTGATTTTGCCTATAAATATTACGAAATAAAATTGCATTGGCCTGCAAAAACATCAACGGCCAATACTGCTGCAACGTAATCTTTCTTTCTTTTTTTGCCTTACAAAGCAAGACTTTTTCTCCGGTTTCATAAGTCAAAAACAAATTGTGTGCACACATAACACAATCCTGATTTTCTTCTTTTTCCAGAACATCCACCTGTCTTTGCAATTTGGTTTCGTCCAGATAATAGTCGTCTCCATCCAAAAAACAACAGTATTCTCCCGTAGCCTTTTCCAGCAAATTTAACCGATTTGCCGCCGAACGCTCCACCCGGTTGTATTCTTTACCGCTCTCTCTTGGCATGACAAAGAGTTTTATCTTTTCCGGGTACCGCGACTGATATTCTTTTATGATTTCTATGGTTCCGTCCGTAGAACCGTCATCTCCCACCAACACTTCATAGGAAAAATTTGTTTTCTGCATCAAAACGCTATCCAGCGTCTGTCTGATATATTTTTCCAGATTGTATGTGGTTATCAACACACTGACTTTCAAATTTTCCACCTGTACTTTTTATTTTTTTTGCAAATCATGAATGGAAGGTACCCAGCGAAGAAACGGAATCCGATGAATGCCATGCAGTATCTGACGAATTCGTTTTCCGTTGTTATCAAAATTTTGTTCCGGTTTTTGATACCTTGCCGGCTCATTTGCCGCCACCTGTTGCATTATTAGAATCCACTTTGGAATGATGTGTTCCGGCAGGAAGAAGTTTCTTGCAAATTCCTTCGCTTTTTCCCCCATGGTTTCATTCAATTCCTCATCCTTTAGTAATTGAATGATTGCTGTAGGCAATTCACTAATATCCGAATATAAGATGCCGGTTTCTCCGCTTTTTACCGTATCCACCAGTCCGTTCTTTCTCCGGGACACCACCGGCACTCCGCAAGCCTCCATTTCAATTGCCACCAGGCAAAAGGTTTCCGTTGCCATAGGATTGGCAACTCCCACCGCAGATTCTTTCATTACATCGTATTTTTCATCGCCTAAGATGCCGTGAAAAACAACACTATCCAAAACATTACCGCTATCGTCACAAATCCCCGGCATAAACCGCTCTTCATACTCTTTTTCCGCTATCCCGTATTTTCCCATAACACTGTGTTTGTCATACAATTTTCCGGAACCAATCACATGAAGTTTTGCCGTGGGGACTTCCTCTACAATTCTTTTCCAGACATCCGTCAACAAATGAAAATTCTTATCATAGGTAAGACTCCCCATAAACGTTACATTTTTGGTTTGATTGCTTCCTCGCACTTTCTCCTTCGAAGGCGGAACAAAAATATTCCAAATGTAATCCATCTTTTCAATGATGGTATCATCAATATAGTAATCGTACATCTCCCTGCTAACACTGATGATTCGACGAACACTCTTCATTTCTGAAAAAAGCTTGATTTCCGGATAACTAAGTTTATTGTGCATCCAAACGATATATTTCAACGCATGTTTTTTTAGCGCTTCGTAAACGGAATCTTCCTGATGATTTCGAAGAAGAACCACTTCTTTTTTATCCTTTTCTATCTCCCCTAGCGCCTCTTCTATCGAAGAAACATATTTGCAGTTTTGGCAGGGCAAGTTGTTTTTTTGAAAGCTATAAACCGTCATGTCGATTTCCGGACGCAAATCCAAATATTTCATCAGCAAAATAAAACAAAATGCCGTACCTCCCACCCCGGGGTTTCCCAACTCCGGATGCAGCAAATCAATCTCCCTTGCTTCCTCTTCCTGAAACAAAATCGCCAGTTTTACTTTTTCCTTTTTCGTTTCCACGATTAATTCTCCTCAAAAAAGCTTTCATCAATCACTTGATTGTGTCCGTTTTCCATATAGCCGGAATCTAGCATTTCCATAATATGGGGCGCCATCTCCTTTGCAGTGACCACTCTTTTTAAGCTGCTTTCCATCGCATTCAATTCTTTGATATGGGGATCCATATTGTCCAAAAACTTCGTATCCATCATAATCGGGGATACCGCATTTATTTTTAAATTCTTATTTCCAAATTCTGCCGCTGCCGCTTTCATAGCTCCCAGCAATGCATATTTTGTAATAATATAATCTGCCATAAATTTGGGCGGAAGTTCCTGTGCTACATAAGAAGAAAGCATCACCAACACTTTGTTTCCGTATTCTTTTTTCATAAACGGAAGGAAATGTCTGGTAATGGTTAAAAACGAAAATAACTGCACATTCATTTGGCTTCGAATATAATCCGTATTGATTTCTTTATAACGCATATAATCAAATTTCATAGCCGGAAAATGCAAAATATAATTGGGATATTTTATCCTGGCTTCCACCTGATTAATCAGGGCAATGCTCTGATTTTCATCCGTCAAATCCGCTTTTATCGGTATAATATCCACACTGCTTAAATCGGAAGCCAGCTTCTCCAATGCATCTTTACTACTGTTATAATGAGCTAAGATTAACGGTGCATCCTTAGCATTCTTTCTGTATTTTCCTGCAATTTGTTTGATACATTCCATTCCGATGTCGGAGGACGCTCCGATGATCAGATATTTCTTTCTGTCTTCCATTTCCATAAAAACAACCTTTCCATATTACAATTTCTACTTATTTATCCGAAGAATCCCTTTCCCGAATAATGTACTGGGGACGCTCTTTGATTTCATCATAAATTTTTGCAATATATATTCCCACAATACCAATGGAGAATAAAATACATCCCGTGGAAATTACCTGCAAAACAATGGTCGTGGGATAACCTGCCACCGCTGCTCCCATAAAATAATCCACGATAGCATCAATCGCCAATGCCAAGCCGCCAATCAAGAAAAGAACTCCTACGGTAACAATCATGTAAAGCGGTGCAAACGTAAAGGAAATCAAATTACGAAACGCATACTTTATTAACGAGAAAAACGACCACTTGGTCTCTCCCGCTACGCGTTCCTGTACTTCGTATTCCACACTGGTTGTCCGAAAACCGACCCAGAAGGACAATGCTCTAAAAAACGTATTTCGTTCCTTCAAAGCGCAAAGTACATCTACCACTTTGCGGTCCATCAATTTGTAATCTGAGGTATTGTTCATATCAATGCCCATAAATCCACTTATCATTTTATAAAAGGAACCTGCCAGCATTTTATGAAATAACGACTCTTTTCCTCGGGAAGATTTAACCCCTTCCACCACCTCATATCCTTGTTTCCAGAGAGAAACCATTTCCATTATTACCTCAGGCGGATGTTGTAAATCCGCATCCAGCACCACAACCGCATCTCCCTTTGCTTCGTGAAGACCTGCAAATATTGCGGCTTCTTTTCCGAAATTTCTGGAAAAAGAAGCAAAATGCGCATTGCTTTTCTCTTTACACAGATTTTTTAATTTTTCCAGTGTCGTATCCTTAGAACCATCATCCACAAAAATATACTCTTTTTCCACGGACAAATCTTTTAATCGTTCCTCTGTCACTTCATAAAATTGTTCAATTACCGTCTCTTCGTTATAGCACGGTACCACGATTGATAAAAGTGCCATTATCCCATTCCCTTTCTAATTTGTAATCCTATAGTCAAGATTAAATTTACAATGATTCCGATAACCAGAATCGTATAAATCACTTTTTTCATCCACGGCTTCTCACATTTTTTTGCCATAAGGAAAATATTCACCATAAAAGCAAAATACATAAAAATCAAGGTTCTGTGCCAGGAAGAAAACATGGTCGGGCTCAGCATCAGTGCCATTCGAACAGCAAACCCGCACCCCAGTGCCCAAATTGCAGCCAGTTTTAACTTTAGCTGCGGATAAATTCTCCATAAGGTATAAACCGATGCAATAATAAAGGCGATAAGACCAATCACTTCTGCCATTTGAACAAACATGATTTTTCCGTCGGTCATATAAATCGCCGGATACGCAAAATCATAGCGGGTCTTTTTCCCGATCAGAAAATCTTTCACAAAATAGCAACCGGTATAAATCACATCAATACACACCGGTAAAAGTGCCATCACTTTATCCCGCTTTCTTTGGGCAACTTTAATTCCCTCATAAGCCACCAGCAAAGAAAAAAGGAAGAAAATCACGTCCGGAATGGCTACAAAATGTTCAAAAACGAATACTGCACATAGCCTTGCTTTTTCTAAAATATTTAAATCAAAAAATTCCGGCATCCAGTTTTCTGCTTCCATAATGGTTCTTTCATCATTTCCGGGAGCACTCATAGCAAATACGATTCCGGCGATTCCGATTACCGTGCCAAATATCTCATAGCTGCATTTTCGTTTTTCCCATATTGCAAACCAAATTGCCATGGCCAACGTCAAAAATAACATTGTGGCAGACATTTCACAATTAGCCGTAAAAATCATTGCCAATGTATAGCCAACATACTGTAACCAAGAAACCCGTTCTCCACGGTAGCGTCTTACCGCTCCGCTGAGTACATACAAAAGGGTAGCTAACGGCCACATATAATTAAGCGAAGTACAAATCCATCCGGCTGAGCCAACATGCATGTAAGGATACATTGCCACAATCAGGAACAGTAAAATATGATGTTTGTCTTTTTTCTCTCCAATTAAAATAACCGAGAGTGAATGATACAACAAAATGCAAATCAGAGTATCTAAAATCTGCCAAACCCAAAACGGCATGTCAATCAACGTAAACAAAATTGCTTCCGACAAGACTCTTGAAGAATCCGTTTCATAACGATGAACCAACAAATCCCACAAAGAGTTCCATTCACTTCGTAAGGCTACAAAATACGAATCATCGTTGGTAAATCCCACAAAGGTCAAATGGAGCAGGAAAAAGAAGATTCCGTTTACCACCATCATGATAGCATACCAATTTTTGTTTTGTTCCTTTACCTGTTTCATATTAACCTATTTACTCCTACTATTTTTTTGATTTGGAAAGAGCCTGTGCCTTTACTTTATTAATTTGGTGCATGGGTTTCTTTACCACATCCAAGACTGCCTGTATCTTTTTGGCATCCTTCATCTTTTGTTGATACTCCCGCCCCATATACACCATATTTCTACGAATCGCCTGCTCCTTTTCCTGTTCCACCACAGAAAGAAGAAATTTTTCTGCATAATCCGGTTCTAAATATTTTTTCGCCTGACTATCCTCTGTTATAATAGGCGCCTTTATCATTTCTAAATACAATTCCTCGTTTTCGTTAACTTCTTTTACTTTATCCAAAACTTTTTCTAAAGAAGAGAACACATGGCAATTGATAAATGCTTTGGGATTAAATTCTTCCGCAATTCTGGGACTCCCCCAATAAATCGGAATGGTATCTCCCGCAAAGGCTTCCATGATTTTTTCCGTGGTGTAGCCACTCATGGTGGAATTCTCAAATGCAAGAGAAAAGCGATATTGCTTCACAAATGCATTTTTGTCCTTTACCGGTCCTCCCACATTATTGCGGTATCTCCCTCCGGAATCCACAGTCTGATACGAATTAAGAATATCCAACATAGTTTCCCGTTCTCCCGCCGCATTGGGATTGGATACCACAAAATTACAGAATTTTTTCTTATTCAAATAATATTCCTCCGGATACTGATGTTTTTTTAGAGCATCCGGTATGCGTTCCTCATATAGCACGTACAACGGAAGCCTGAGATAACGATCTTCAAAATCAATATAATGAAATCCCATGGCATAGTCATAAAGATTAAAATCCGGAACAATATTTTCTCCGAGGAACAGTATTTTCACACAATTTTGATACTTAAAATGTTTGTTGCCAAAACAACTGCAAAACAGATAGTCCGGCTCCTCGCTGATTTCAATCTCATAGTGTTTTTTTAAAATGCGATAAAAGAAATTATCCTCTTTTACTAAATCCGGCCAGAAATCAACAAAATTAATCTTGATTTTCTTCATGCTTCTTTCGTCCTTTCCATTGGTTTAATAAAACAGAAATAAAATCAATCCCAATCAGCATAAACCAAACTCCGTTTTTATTCACATAAGGGATAAACGCCTCTGCAAAGGAATAGGCAGAAAACCCTAATACCAACAGCATTCCCCAGGCATTGTTTTCACAATATAATCTGCGATATATCCAAAACAAAATTATCAAATACAAAACAAAGAACAAGATTCCTTCGTTATAAAGGGTATTTACAAATCCAACCTCCGTTGCCTCCATAAAATCACGGTATCCGAAGAAAGTAGGTCGATACTCATGGAAGGTTTTACTGACAAAGGCAAGGCGACCGCTTGTCATTTCGTTTAAAAACCGCAATCCTGCATTTTCCACATGCATTTCTGCATAACTTACTTTCATAAAAAAACCGGAAATCATAATCAAAATTAGTTCCAACAAAAAGAGTGTATTTCCGCAATAATAAACAATTCGATTTCGGTTTTCCCCCTTGTAATACTTTATAAAGCAATAGCCGATGAAGCATGCCAAGGTGATGGCGATTCCCATTTTGGAATTGGATAACAAAATCAAGAAAAAGGTAGCGCAAAAAATAACGGTGCTCTGCCAAAGCCGCAACTGCTTACCGTACAAATATAATCCAAAGGCCAGTAATCGAAATACAAAAAAGGAAAAACCATTCGGATGGAAAAAGCCAAAGCAAAACCTTCGTTCCGTTTCATTTCGAAACAACCCAGCCATATACAATTCGTTATGCATTCCAAGAACGGATAATATTCCCGTTACCAGCACGACCGCCAATGTTCCCCAAAAGAACAGTTTTACCACCTTTTCCCGGTTCATATCCCGTCCCGCTAAGAGAATCAAAGCAATACGCAGAATCAGCGCCGAATTCTGAAAATGATAGCATGCCATTCCATACAATCCCAGGAGGAAAAAAAATGCCAAATCGCGTTTCCAATGAGCCGTCAGCAAAATCTTTACACAAAAACACGCCATTCCCAAAACAATGATGATTGGTTCCTTGTAACCTCCATAGGCATAGCCGGAAAAGGAAACCACGAGTTCACAAAACATTCCAAACCAGAAAAAATTTTCTGCCAAACGCTCTATTTTATTTTTTTCTGCATCTTCCCTTACCAGTAACATTTGTTCTCTACAGTCTCACTTCCCTGCTTTAAATGATCGCAATCCAAAGGATAACTCCAAGCATCATTATAAATATCTTTTAGCTGTGAAAAATCATCCCAGCGACGACCTTTCACGCCAAACAAAAGTTGTAACGCACCGCCCACATGAATCGCCTGCTTTCCTGCCTCTTTTATTCTTGCCGCCAAAGGAAGACCATAAGCACCGCAGGCAATCAATGCAATATCAAAATCTTCTTTCATCGTTTCTTCATACATGTAGTCCAGTGCATCAAACCAAGAGGAGAATCTTTCATCTTCATTATCCACTAACGTTTGTACCGCTTTCACACACCTTAATTCAAATTCCGGCAAAATTTCAGTTCCGGGAAATATTTTTTCTCGCTTTTTGTACTGGCTAAGTATACTATCTCTAAAAGGATGAATACAAACAATCTTTTTCCCCTTCAAACTCCGACTCCATGGCACATCTTTACAATACCATGGTTCTAATCCTTCCAATCTGCCACATACAAGTTCTGAGTTTCCATAGTGTTTAATCATATAGTCTTCCATCTGATTAAACCAAACTCCAATCAAATCCATTTTTTCAAGAGATTTTTTCATTACTTCATTAAATTCTTCAAATGCTTGCATATCGCCGTAAAACCCCGATAAGCAACTCAATAAAACTTTTGCGTCGGCTTTTTGCTTCTCTTTTTTCTCCTCCTCCGGATGACAGGCAATCATAGCTTTTAATTCCGTCCCACCGATTCTTCCGGCGGCAAAGGGCTTTCCGGATAAAATCAGTTTCTCTAATTGCTCGTTGGTTTCCTGAATGGACAGAATTTTTTTATCATAATATTTTCCGTTATGATGATGAATCCCCATATGAACATCCATAAATTTACGTATTTTCCAATAGATTCTTTTATATTTCCATTCAAAGCTCATATCGGGCCTCCCTGATTTGTTACATTAAAATCCAATTTTCTCTGGCCAATGACACTTCTTCATCGGCCTTATACTTTTTTGGTGCTATCACTATGCTTCCCTCTTTTTCTCCCAGCACCGCGCCCCAATAACTAAATGAACTGTTTGCAATAATCGCATGCTTGCAGCCGGAAATCAACATCATATCCGTATAACTGGCCTTTCCCTCGTTATGCACCGGGGTATAGTTCTCCAAAAAAGAAAACTCCTTTTGAATATACTCCATATCATCCGAAAAGATATAAAACTTAGGATTCTCTGTCTTCTCACAAATATATTCGATGGCACGTCGGTAATAATCACTGCCGAGGACATCAAATACAGTGCCCACGTAGTCACCACGCCGTACATGGATGGCCACACTGTTTTCCTTTCTCATCTCCTGTTGCAACCGAACTATCTTTTCATCGGTCTGCTTCGGGAAGGAAAATGCCGCTTTAATTTCCTTTTCACATTCTTTTAAGTATTCATCGGAGCAAAAAACACCCTCGATGTACCAATCTTTTTTGATATCCAAATCCTCAAACACTTCATTCTTTCGATACTGGGTTTCTCCAAAATCGAAAATATGTGACGCTGAGGTATCCTTTTTTCTTTTTCTATTTTTTCGCGCAGCATTCTTTCGGGAAAAATACCGAAGAAAGGCAAAGGGATAATATCTTGGAAAATATTGATGTACTCTTGCAATTTCTTCATAGGACGCATAGGGCATCTGTATTCCAAACACTTTTTCCAGTTCATAGCCCTGGTGTTCCTTATAGTTTCGGTCAAACCAGGTAATATCCGCTTTTAAGTGCCCGGGATACTTTTTTTTCATATACTGGTAAAAGGCATATTGAAACATCTGGTTTCCCAATCCGCCATGAAAACGAACAATAATCACAACCGTTCTCCTTTTTTAATTTTTTGATACAAAAGGGCAATTTCCTTGGCGTTCTGATTTCCGGTAAAATTGGTAACCGCCCTATTTTTGCCGGCCTCTCCCATTTTTTTTCGCAAATCTTCATCCTCTATCAACCGTTTCATGGAAGCCACCAGCTTATCTTCCTCTTCATATAAGATGCCGGTGATTTCATCCAAAACAATTTCTGATGTACCGCCGCTTCGATAACCGATTACCGGAAGACCGTGTAACATGTACTCCACTGTCACTAATCCGAATCCTTCGTATTTGGAAGCAATCATTCCCACATCCATCTTTTTCAAAAAAGAGGAAACATCTTTCTGGTACCCCGGTAGCTTCACTTCCTCTAACCGATGTTTTTCAATATAGGACTGCAATTCTTTCGTATACTCTTCCTTACCCTCGCCCACAAGATATAATTCAAAATTACGAATTCCTTGTTCTTTTAATTTTCTACAGGCTTTCAGCAAAGAAAGTTGTCTTTTCATCGGGAAAAAATAACCTACGTAACAAAATCGCACAATCTCATCCGCTTTGTTTCTGTTTGCTTCCGATACCTCCATGCTGACACCATCGTAAATTCGAAGGATATGAGCTCCAGGATATTTTTCCTGATAGTTTTCTTTTAAACTGTCGGAAATGGTAATGAGGCAATCCGCCGTTTCATAATACTCCTTTACCCTTTTGGAAGAATAGAAATATTTCATACCAAAGTGTTCCTTGGAAAACTCCCGAATATGCCAAAGATGCTTACAATTTAATTTTTTTGCCAAAACTGCACCATGGCCAATTACGCTGGAATTCGAATGAATCACGTCAATCTTGCAATCCTTTAAACGCTGATACAATTCTTCTGTTTCTGCGGCAATCTGTTTTCTTCGCAGAATCTTTTTCACGAAGAAACGCATTGGCGATGTATACACTGCCTGCCACTGAGTAATGGGTGAAATAATACAGGGAACTCCTATTTTTTTCAATTCCCGGCTCATCTCTCCTTCCCCTGGAATCACCAGCATCGGTTCTTCCCCATACTCCGTTTTCAATAATTTAATTAACTGAAACAGTGCTTTATTGGCGCCATACATGTTATCGTAATGGGTGATAAAGAGAATTCTCATGCTTCGTTAATCACTTCTTCCTTTATTCTTTGGTTTGCCACTCCGTCTTTGATTTCATAAATCGCATCACAGTTTCGGATGGTGGTAAGTCTGTGAGCAACAATAATCATTGTCTTGGTGCCGTGAAGGGAATCGATAGACTCCATTACTGCGGTTTCTGTTTCGGTATCCAACGCACTGGTTGCCTCATCCAATACCAAAATTTCCGGATTCTCATAAAGCGCCCGCGCAATGGCAATACGTTGTCTCTGTCCTCCGGACAAACGAACGCCCCTCTCTCCAACCATGGTATCCAAGCCTTCTTCCAAGCCTCTTACAAATTCAGCAAGCTGTGCTTCTTCCAAGGCTTTCCATATTTTCTCTTCATCAATTTTATCTTCGTAAATACCAAAGGCTACGTTGTTTCGAATGGTATCATCCGTCAAATACACTGCCTGAGGAACATAACCGATGATTTTGGACCAACCGGGCAAATTTTCATACACATCTTTTCCGTCTAATAAAATTTGTCCCTTTTGGGGTTTCAATAGTCCCAGCACCACATCCGCCAAGGTCGTTTTTCCTGCTCCGGAGGGACCAATTAGGGCAATGGACTGCCCCTTCTTTATGTTAATGGAAAGGTCTTTCAATACCTCTTCCTGACCGGTGGGATACTTCCATGTAATCTTATCAATCAACAGATTTTCTTTGTATTCCAACTTTTCTTTGCTTTCATCTTCCTCGTAAGAATACTGGTAAGTAGTTTCTTTTTCAATGGTTTTTAACATATCGTACATGGAATCCAATCTGGGGCGATTATAAGTAATGGCATTCAAATTGGTGGTAAGACGGCTAACTGCCGGGAACAAACGGAAGGCTGCCACCGCGATAATCGCAAGTTTAGTCACAAAACCTGTAATATCATCGGTAATATGAAGTCTTAAAACCACAATACCAATCAAGCCTCCGATACATACAATCTCATATACATTGGTAGGAATAACATTCAAAAAGTTATTTCTCTTTGCTGCTCTTGCATTTAAAGAGCAGGCCTCGTTAAAACTATCCGAGAAGTATTTTTGGCGATTCATTACCATAATTTCCTTGATTCCGTTAAAGGCCTGTGTCAAGCACTGTAACATCCGACTTTCGCAGTTCTGTCCAATGCGTCCAAAAGACTTCACAAGTTTTTTCAAACCAAAGAACAAAATCAACATACAGGAACCTAAAATCCCCACCAAAGAAATGGCAAGAATCGGATCCAGATAAATAATATAGATACTAATTGACGCAATGGTAAATAACTCTGCCAACACACGAAACAGGTAGAAGAATACGGCAAATACTCCTACTACATCCTGATTAATGCTTCGAATCAATACCGCGGAATTGACATTCAAATGAAACAAATAAGAACTGTTTAAAAAAGTCTCATTCATTTTGATGGATAAATCCCTCTGTACACTGGTGGAATACCATGCCTGTACATAGGAAGAAAACATCAAATAAATATTTTTCAAGATATATACCAGGATAATCATAATACCCAGAATCGTAATAACGTCTATGGTAGATTCCGGGTGAAACCACCTGCCAAGAATTGCATAATACCAGGTTCCCTCCAGTACCTCCGGCGTCATAATGGCTTCCACAAACGGCAAAATTGCACTGACGCCCAAAAGTTCCCATAAAGAACCGATTAAAGCAATCAATGTAACCAAAACATATTGCCTCTTTTGTTTCCGGCTCATAATGTAATTGATTTTTGTAAGAATATCCTTTACTGCTCTCATATTGTTTCTTCTTTTTTCCCTTTCCCTTTTTTAAGCACTTTTGCATTTTCATATCCCATAAGGAAAAGTGCCATGTAAAATAGCGCCATATTATATATCATATATCTGGTCTGGCAGAAAATCAGCGCGGCTGCCACACCTACATTTACCAATATCCCGCAAAGAACCGTGAGTGCCACAAGACCTGCTGCTCGGGTTTCTTTTTTTCGCATACTTTCTACGGTCAATCCGATAAACAAAACATAAACCAACAGTGCATAATAATCCAATAGGGCATGTCGCTTGGCCACCGTATTGATTAAACCATTTCCCATGGAAGCCAGATACACCTTCAGATACGTACCTATGTTATCCAGGAGTAAAGACTTTACAATAACACCACTCATACGGTCCGCTTCCTGTTCTGCATCTAATCCCGGTGCAAATCCTTGTTCTATGGCGTAGTTGATAAAACCGTTGGCGGTTGTATCAATGGTAATCATATCGTAATGTGCACCATAATGTGCTTCTAAGTTTCTCCAACCGGGATTTGCATATTGATAATTGCATTCTTTTTCATCCAATATCTCCATGGTTTCTTCAAACAAAACCCGGACCGCATCTTCCTCAATCAGTGCAGCATCTTCTACATCCGCTACGTACAAAGTCGTTGTTAACACCAAATTCATATCCCTGGTGTTTTGTGCAAATTCTCCCCGAAGTACCAGGTTATACATTCTGGTTCCCGCAATGGCAACTCCGATGCTAAGCAGAATCATTCCAATGGTAAGACCCATTTTTTTCCAATAGCCGCTTCTTTTTATCCATCCCAAAGCCAAGGTAAAGAACATCACAATATACGTAATCGCCATCTGTTTTCTGGTATCCATCATAACTGCCGATAACACAAGTGCGCAGATTACCCATTTTATTTTCATGGAAAAAAGAGCCTGCAACAAAAAGTAAACAAAGAATAACCAAAGCGATAACGTGATTCCTTCTGTTAAAATGCTGTTTGGATAAATTGAAGACCGCCCCGCAGCAAACTGGCAAAGAAGTGCTACGGCAAAGTGAAACACAACCATAACAGCTACCGCCCACCAGCGGAAAGAAAACTTATTTTTCAGCCACATCACAAGAAGCCAAACTGCCACAGCCATCATCATGTTCTGTACAAACACCACCGCATTAAGATAGTAAGCTTCTCCAAAAATCATTCGAAACAATGCCAAAAACAGCGGGTACACCGGTTCTCTGGCAGAAGTCATATTGATATAACTATTGGAATCTGCACAGATTTGTACTCCGTAATATAGACAAAAAAATCCGTAAAACAAGATACAAATTCCCAAAACCAGCATATTTTTATATTCTATTTTTTTTCCGTTTTTTTCCTTCTGATTCATTTGCTATCCGTTTTATAAATCTCTTTCCTTTAACAATTCTTTTTTTCTCGCACTGATTTCGCATAATCGGTGTTCAAAATCTCTTCTGTTTTTTGTCACCATATCCGATAAAATCATACCGGCAAAAAAGGCCTGCAGTGCTGCCAATTCAATGAATCCGCTCACAACCAAAGTCGGCATATTTTCTACCAATCCGCTGTTTAAAAATCTGGCAAAGACCCAGAAAAACATCACAGCTGCCACCAAGGTAAGTCCTGCTGCCATAAAAGAAAAGAAGGACAAGGGTTTGTAGTTTTTGTATAATTTTACAATTGTAGTCAATACCTTGAAGCCGTCGGAATAAGTATTTAATTTGGATTCGCTTCCTTCCGGACGATCCCGATAATCTACCACCACATTTGCAATGGCCATCTGATTAAATACGGCATGAATGGTCATTTCAGTTTCTATTTCAAAGCCTTTACTAAGAACCGGATAACTCTTTACAAATTCGTAAGACAAGGCCCGGTACCCGGTCATAATATCCTTTATTTCACAACGAAACAATCGGTTGATGCTTCCTCTTACCAAAGAGTTGCCCAAATTGTGAAACGGTCTCTTATTTTCTTTAAAATAAGTAGCAGAAAGACGATCGCCAACCACCATATCTACCTGCTTTTCCAAAACAAGTTCCGTCATTTCTTTGGCGTATTCCATCGGATAGGTATCATCGCCATCTACCATCACATAACATTGAGCATCGATTTCCCGAAACATTCTGCGAATCACATATCCTTTACCTTGCATATATTCCTGTCGCACCACTGCACCGGCCTCTTTTGCAATCTCTGCGGTCTTATCCGTCGAATTGTTGTCATAAACATAAATAACCGCATCCGGCAAAACAGCCTTGGCATCTTTCACGACTTTCTCTATGGTTTTTTCTTCGTTGTAACAAGGAATTAAAACGGCTATTTTATCCATGTGTTACCTCCCTTAGGATTCCTTTACTCCCACAAATTTCAAAAACTCATCGTAATCTCTGATATAATCATCTTCATCGTAATATTTGGATGCAAATACCATAAGCACGGCACCTTCCGTAAATTCGGACATTTCTCTCCACATATTGTTTGCCACATAGAGTCCTTCGTAAGGATTATCCAAAATCACCGTTTCCTTTTCTCTGCCATTATCCAAAAGAATTTTTACGGAACCATGCACACATACCAACAACTGTTCCAAAGACTTATGGGCATGCATTCCACGCACCACTCCGGGCCTGGTATCAAACATGTAATATACTCTTTTTATTTCAAACGGTACATCTATCTTTTCTTCCAACGCAACCAAATGGCCTCTTTCGTCACCATGCTGTTGCAATGAATATTTTTTTATTTCCATACCTGCCTCCGTTTCTATTTCTTTTGATGACATTCTTCTAAGAACTTTTTCGTACGAGGGTCAAATTCTTTTCGGCATCCGTATAATTTTTCCCGTAATAATTCAATATCTTTATAAATGCTGGGATGTATTTTCCCCGTAGATACTCCGCCAATGCCGTGGGAAACGGTAATCATGGGACTAAACGCAATCGTTTCCCCCTTTCGCAGAAGTTCCACATAATAGGGATAATCTTCCACCAAATGATAACTCTCGTCAAAGAAACCGTGTTTTTCAAATAATTCCTTTTTGTAAAAGGTACAACAACCGCTAAGTACATTTTTTTCACATATCATTTTACGCAAAAAACGTTTCGGAAAAAACCGCATCTCCCAGCCGGTAAATTTCCACGGTCTGATTTTCGTTTTTCCTTCCGGATAGACATCCGCTCTTCGGGTTGATAAAATCAGGGTTCTCTTTTTCTCAAAGGCCTGTACAATTTTTCCCACGGTTTTTTCTTCGTAAAAAGAATCTCCGCTGGAACAACTAATGAGATATTCTCCCTTCGCCATGGCAAAAACCCTGTTTAAGTGTTTTACCGTGCCAATGTTTTGCGGATTGACATTAATTCTGACCTGGGCATATTTTTCTCTTAACTTCCCTGCATAATGCTTTAGTAGCTCCGTGTCATAATTGGAAGAGCCATCGTCACTTAAAATAATTTCTGCATTCCGATAGCTTTGGGACAACACGGAAGCTACGGTTTTTTCCAATCCCTGTACATTGTTGTATATTAAGATAAAAACCGTCACAAAGGGCTGACTCATTCTTTTCTTTCCTCGCCTGTTTTGTCTGTTATATTTTCTTCATTCTCCAATACCTGGGTTGCAGCTTCCTGCCAAACCTTAGCGTCCGTCTGGTCATACATCAGCTTACGCACATGGTATTGCACATCTTCCATAATCTTTCGATTGGCTGACATAACATCCCCCAAAAGTCCGATGACAAAGGTCATAAATCCCATAATCATCAAGGTACAGGCCAGAATCAGGGACTGCACATGTCCTCCGCTTTTTCCTTGAAAAAAGAATACCAGGAATCTTACTCCAATACCAAAGCCCGCCAAAAAGGGAATGGCACCCACAAGGGTAAGGCACGCCAGGGAACGATACATAAGCAGTGCCCGCAATATGGTCAGCATGGATTTTTTGATATAGGAACCCATACTGCTAAACAATCTGGATTTTCGAAGCTCCGGATTGGTTCGAATCGGTACAGACGTAATGGCCATTTTGTTTCTTCCCGCCTGAACAATGGTTTCCAAAGTATAGGTATATTCGTTAATGACATTTAAATGCATGGCTGCTTCTCTGGAAAATGCACGAAACCCGGAGGGGGCATCCGGTATCTGGGTTTTGGATGCTTTACGCACCACCCAACTTCCCAAATGTTGTAATTTTTTCTTTAGGAAAGAAAAATGTTCCGTCTGGTCAATGGGTCTTTCTCCCACGACAATATCCGCCCGTCCTTCCAAAATAGGCTGAACCAATTTGGCAATGTCTTCGCCGCAATACTGGTTATCCGCGTCGGTGTTCACAATAATATCCGCACCATAAGAAAGACATGCTTCAATTCCCGCCATAAACCCTTTCGCTAATCCTTTGTTTCTGGTAAAGCTGACGATATGATGTACGCCCCAATTCAAAGCTACTTCCACTGTCTTATCCGTACTTCCGTCATTAATAATCAAATACTCGATTTCATCGATTCCCTCAATTTCCTTCGGCAAATCATTAAGTGCAATTTCCAATGTTTCTGCCTCGTTATAACAGGGAATTTGAATAATCAATTTCATAATTTTTTCCTCCAAATGTTACTCCAAATACAGCATTAGTGCCACCGGACTTTCCATGGTCACCACTTCCTTCGGGTAAGGCATACCGCTATCCACATAATTGTCAAACAGGGAAGTTTCCAGTACTCCCTGATATACATAGCGATAAGGGCCGTTCTCCTCTGTAAAATATCCCAAATCATATTGCAAGATAAAGATATCTTCGTATATGGTCTGTAAATTTGCAATCTGTGATTCCAACGCATCCGGATTTACATAGTAAACCGATGCTCCGGTTAATCCCTTAAGGGGAATTGCAAAAATCCTTTGGATATGATACCCCTGCTCAAAAATCAGAATGGCATCTTTTTCACCGATACAAGAGGCTATATTTTCAATCACCTCAAAATCACAGTACGTCATATCCCGCTCTGTATATACCAGTTTATTTTGGTGAATCATAATACCCATACCTACTGCAATCATCGGTAAAAAAATCTTCCAATTCAGTTTATTTAATACCAGGCCTGCTGCCACCAATATAAAAATCATAAACGGCGCATAGTACCTTGCAAAATAATAATAATAATAAATCAATAGCCACAGCACACCGCAATACATCAAAAGCACATAGGTTATGGTGGGATAAATCATCATAAGATTTTTGCTTCGAAGCATTTTCTTTCCGTTGCTAATCATTCCCAGCACTGCCAAAGGCATGAGGATAAATCCGGACATCAGCCAAAACGATAACACACTAAGGCGCAATCCCCACATACCGATTTTTACCATTTCTATGCCATTATAAACAAAGTAAACAATCGTCAAAATCACAACAACCGCATTGATAATACCCAAAATATTTGCGGCCTTTTCACTCTTTCTTATTGCTTTCCATTTTCGAAGGATTGCTTTTGAAATCCGGGGAAGCCACAAAACAATACTTCCTGCCAATACCAGCATAGCTGCAATCCATACAACCGCTTCTACGTTATTTTCATTTAGTATATAGCCTGTTCTTCCGAATAACGTGCTGAAATTCTTCATGGTGTAATGCCATGCAGTATCCATCATCATACTAAATCCCATGGCATACGCTAACATCAGTGTTGCCAAGGAAAGCAACCACTTCCTGCTTCCCGTCTGTAAAAATCCAATCAAATAAATCAACACCACCATGGGAATAAAAACGCTGATACTTACATGATAAAAGCAGGTTGCTGCCATGGGTACCATGGTCCAGAACGCCAGTTTTTTCTTTCGGCTTTCCGTAAGCAGTTCCACAAAACTGCAAATCAGTACCGTCAAAAAGATTTCTATCAAAGTATTCTTTGCACACCACAGCACCAATGGAGAAAGTCCCATGGTAATTGCCATGGTATATGATACCCAGCGTTTCATTTTCATATTTTCACAAACAAGCCATGTATTTCCAATTGCCAAAAGATAAAAGATCGTATGGATGTCCGCCATATTGCTGTAGCCAAACATTTTTCCCCAAAGGGCCAATAACGCCGGAAACGTCGCAATTCCATGGAGTACTCCCTCCACATCGTTCGCACCCTCCACGCCGTCTTCTTTCAGGAAATAGTATCCTTCCATATCCTGTAATTGTTGTTCATAGACCTGTTTTTCCCAACCATTGGTAATAAACTCATATTCCGGAAAATCCACGACATTGTCATTATAGCCTCCGATATAAAGAGCTGCCCGCATTTGATAAAGCCCCTCATCCTGTCCGGTAGGATACGCTCCCGCTTTTTCCTGTACCAAAAAAGCAAAGGCGATAAGAACAAGAAGCAACGGCAAATATTTTTTCCACGCCAATCTTATTTTCGGAAACACTTTCCCGTTTCGAAGAAAGAAGAATATCGTCAGCAATCCACATACCACAAAGGTCCCTGCCGTGGCTTTCTTCAAACTAAAGAAATTAATCCACATGAGCAATCCGCTGACAATCACATAAAAGGAAAAATACATTCCTGTTGCCACAATCAAAAGACGACCTGATTCAATTTTTCGATACATGCATGCAACCATCATAAACGCTGCAAGCATACCTATTATCCACAAGAACAGTATCATTTTTTTACCAATTCCTCATATAGTTTTTCAATTCCGCCAATCATTTCTTCGTACGTAAATTCTTTTTCCGGAATCTCCTCAAAAGCAGCATCTTTTTTTTCCAAAACGGATTGAATACCGTTTGCCAAGCTGATGGGATCCCGATTTTCAAAAGCTTTGCATTTTCCGTAAACCACTTCCGGCAAGGAACCACCGTTACTATATAGTAAACGGGTACCAATTTGGCAGGCTTCCAATGCGCTAAATCCGAATCCTTCCGTTAAGGAAGGCACTACCACCGTATCGGCCTGTGCGATGCATGCACTCAGCGCCTTTCGATCCACCGACTCTTTAATCTTAACAATATCACCCAATCCTTTTTTTTGAATCAGTTTCACAAATTCTGCCCTAAGGTCTTCCGGTTCTTTGCCCAAAATAAAACAAAATTTCACATGACTCAAATCAAGGTTTCTCTGTACCAATTCTTCAATGGCTTTTTCATACACCATAACGCCCTTTGTTTTTCCCGGACGCCCATAATAGAGAAACACTTCATCCTCTTTGGCTATTCCAAAATACTCCCGCAAAGAAAAATCCGAATTATTTTCGGTCTTGCCCATTTCGTTTGCCAAATATACTCTGCGGACATTTTTTCGTTTACAATACTTTTCCACATCCTGCTTTGTGGCTTCAGAGATGGCATGATAACAATCAAATTTCTGCCGACAGCTGAACTGTTCCACCAACCAAAATATCGTTGCTTTGATAAAGTTATCGGCCCAGTACCATTTCGGCCCTCTCGCTTCATATATGGTTAACAAAGAAGGTTTCTTATATTTTTTTGCCAAGCGACTTACCACCGGTGAAGTAGTAAAAATAGAGGTATGCACTACATCGCACCACTTCATTACCTCTTCGATATCCTTTTTTTTCGGAAAAGGATGTCCGAACATGGATTTCCAAGGGCAGTACTTTATTTCCATTCCTTCCATTGTTTTCGTTCCAAGATACTCTTCACCCACATTTCGCGCTACCACTTTCACTTCATGACCGGCCTTTACCATACCTTTCGCCAAGTCATAAAACATTTTTTCCGCGCCTCCCACATAGGGATAAAAATGAGGCAAAACAATAGCTATCTTCATTTTACAGCGTTGTCCTTTCTATTTTGCCGTTTTCCACTTTATAGAGCAAATCGCAATTTTCAATCGTTTTTAACCGATGGGCAATAATAACCATGGTCTTTCTTCCCTTCAGGGAATTGATTGCTTCCATAATCGCCGCTTCCGTTTCATTGTCCAATGCACTGGTGGCTTCGTCAAATACCAATAGCTCCGGATCATGATACAATGCTCTTGCGATACCGATTCTTTGCCTCTGTCCTCCGGACAAGCGAACACCTCTGTCGCCGATAATGGTATCCAAGCCTTCCGGCAAAGAACGAACAAACTCTTCCATCTGGGCTTCCCGAAGTACTTCATAAATCCGTTCTTCGTTCACATCCTCCTCTTCCACACCAAAGGCCACATTGGCGCGAATGGTATTATCCAGCATATAAATATTTTGTGCGATATACCCTATGTTATGAAGCCAGGCCCCGTATTGACTTTGAATATCCGTACCGTCACAGCTAACATAGCCTTTCTTAGGTACCAAAAGCCCCAAAAGCACATCAATAATCGTGGTCTTTCCGGCACCGGAACTACCGATAACACCAATGGATTTCCCCACCGGGATTTCCATCCTTGCTTCTTGGAAAATATTTTTTTCGGTATTCGGATAAGCATAAGTAATATTTTCCAAAAGAATTTTTTCTTTTAACTCCATTACTCCTTCGTTTTCCGACAAATCCGCTTCCTTTAATCCGGCAATATTCAAATTATCACAAACAAAATTTAAGGACGGCTCATAATATGCAATCGTGGAAAGATGCGTGGAAATACGATTTACACTGGGCATCAACCGCACTGCAGCAAAGGCAAATGCCGTAAGCTGCGGCATCATTTCCATCATATCCGCACCTCCGATAATACACACAAGCATATATCCCAAAAGTCCTACGATGCACACCGTCTCGATGACCAGTCGGGGGGTATTGTTAAATACCGTGTATCTTCTTGTAACTCCCGCCAGTTTGTGATACGCCTTGGAAAAGTTTCTAAGAAAATATTTTTCTTTTCCCGCAACCTTAACATCTTTAATTCCAAAAATCCCCTGTTGCATCCACTTCATAGTTAAAACCTGTTGTTTTAACCGTCCCTGCCCTAAATTCCCCAGCTTTGGTTTTAAGATAAAAATCATAAACAAAACCATCACCAGCATAAGGGCCGCAATGCTAAGCGTCATTTTGGTATCTACAATCAAAAGTACAATACAAAGGCAAACTGACACCGCAATCTCGGTAAGTAACTTCATGACCTCCTGCAACAATTCAAATACATGCGGAATATCCTTGTTAATGGTTTGAAACATAGCATTTACATCTGCGTTCAAATAAAATTCATAAGGTCGATTTAAATATTCCTGAAACAGCCGCACCGAAGTGGTCGCTTCCGTATTCGTTACAAAGCGGGCCTGAATGTAATACAAAAAGAGCAGGTACAGATTTTTTATCACAAACACCGCCATGGTCGCCACCAGAAGCATTCTTACAAAACGATCCGGATTCCGATTCTCGATGGAGAGCATTTCAAAAATTACTTTCGCATACTCATTTTCAAAAATGGTCTCCGGGCTGACTACCGCCGAAACCAAGGGAATAATAATAGATACCCCCAGCGTTTCTAATAGCGCGCTGATAAAAATCAGCACAATAAGTAGTGCAACTTTCCGTTTTTGTTGTTTATTCAGCAATTGATTTAATCGTTTATAGACATTCATTTATGTTTTCTCTCTGCCTTTTATTTTTTATCATTCAGGATTGCCAGCAAAGATGCGGTGTTTTTCTCTTTGTATTCCTTCATAAAATTCACTGCATTTTGCGACAATTTCATCGCGGTATCCTCTTCTCGTAACAGTTTTACAATGGCATCCGCATATTCTTCCTCCGTTTTTGCCACAATTGCAAACGGCTGATCCGTGGTCAGACCTCGCACACCCACTTCGTAGGAAACCAACGGTTTTGCCTTACTTACTGCCTCAATCGTCTTGATATTGAGACCGGTGCCCACGTGTACGGGATTGATTACAAGTCTTGCCTCCCGGTACGTATCATCTACATTCTCCACATATCCTAATTTTTCATAATCCTCACTATCCGGAATGTGATTACAAATCGAACCGGCCAGGCGGAACCGGCAATCCGGTTCTTTTTCCTTTACCAAAGGTAATACGTTACGAATAAAATGTCTGACCCCTTCTCGATTCACTACGTAATAGCTTCCCAAAAACAATATATTTTTGTTGTTGGTCACATAAGGCTCTGATACCGGCATATTCTCGCCAATGGTGCACACCTTTGCATTTTCAGGCAGGATACTGCGAAAGAATGCTTCTTCTTCCTCCTGAATTGCCACAACCCAGTCGGCTCTGACCAATCCCTTCGCCTCTTCCTTCTTCGTCAAAGCAAATTCATAGTTTTTATATCCTACCGCTTCATACATCTGTCTTTTGAAAGTAAACGCATTCACGGTATCGATTACTTTAATGGTTGTATCCGGCACATAACAAAGCGCTAAAGACGTATAGATGTATTCTGCCCACACAATATCGTAATGTCTTTCCTTCATCAGTTTTTCCATAAAGGGACCGATTTCGGGACTAATTTTTTCATCAATGGAAAAATATTTAAACAAACCGGGGATGTGAAGCAGTTCCAACACTTTCCTTACTTTTCTTTTCCAAAAAACCTTGGGGGTTCTCTTTTTATTTTCAAACCGGATAAAATGTTCCTTCCCTACCAGTTCTTCCGTGGCCGCAGGGTCTTCCTCCGGATAAGTCGCCAAAAACAGAAAATCAACTTCACAATCATTTTCTTTCAACATCTGTATCAGATTGTAAACCCGCTTTCGATTCCCTCGCTCTAAGGGCATTACGATTGTATCCGAAATCAGTAAGACTCTCTTCTTCATCTAATGAAATAACCTTTCTATTTATTGCATTTTATGTTGTTTTCCCGGTACCACTGTTCCAACATCAGCACATTCCACACCAGTCTGGAAGGTTCTTTTCCTCTCAAAAATCCTTGCCATAACTGCAGCACCGCATCACGATTCAAAATGCCGTCTTCTCCGGCCTTGCTGTGAAGCATAAGTTCCCCCGCCCAATCTGCGGTATCTCCCTGGGTAAGCCATTTCGTGAGGGGGACAGAAAATCCCTTCTTGGGTCTGTCCATCATTTCTTTGGGAACATAGCCATACAGAATATCCTTTAAAATTCTTTTGGTGTTCTTCCCATCGTATTTATATTCCAAAGGAAGTCCAAACGCAAATTCCACCACATCTTTATCCAGCATGGGAATTCTGTTTTCCAGCGAAACTGCCATTCCGGCGCGATCCACTTTTACCAAAATGTCATCCGGATGATAATGCAACATATCATCGAGCATCATGGAAGTGCAATCCTCCGGCAAAAGGATTTCACTGATATCCTTTCGCTTGCCGGGTGCCAACCGGTCCGTAAGGATGCTGGTATGCCCCAATGCTTCCTTCATTTGTAAAATATTTTTACTTTGCAGGCAAAGACTTCCCCGATATAATTTGTTATTCAAATTCACACCGCTCCCCAGACGGCCAAGGGGTTTTCGAATTCCAAGAGGTGCTTTCTTTGCCTTATCCCATACCTGTTTCAACTTATGATACGTCATATATCCGCAAAAAAGCTCATCGCCTGCATCTCCGCTAAGAGACACCGTAACCTTACTCTTTGCCAGCCGGCTTACCAGATAGGTGGGGATTTGGGAAGAATCCGCAAAAGGCTCTCCGTAAATTCCGGGAATCAGCGGTATCACATCTTTGCATTCCTTTTCCCCTACGTAAAGCTCCGTGTGCTCCGTTCCAAGGTGCTTTGCAATCTCTCTTGCATACTCTGCCTCATTATAACTTTTATCATAAAAACCAATGGTAAATGTTTTCACCTTGTCCTTACTTAAACTTTGCATCAGTGCTACTATCGTGGCACTGTCAATTCCGCCGGACAAATAAGCTCCCAAAGGCACATCCGCCATCATCTGCCCTTTCACGGCATCCAAAAGAAGTTTTTCCAGTTCTTCCTTGGCTTCTTCGTAAGAACCTAAGTAGGATTGTTCCTGTCCTTTCTTTGCCACTTCTTCCAGCGACCAGTACTCCTTGATTTCTGCCTTTTCAAACGGATACGGTAACGAAAGCTTACAACCGGGCATCAGCTTTAAGGTTCTTTCATAAATGGTTTCCGGTGCCGGCACATAACCGTATCGGATATACTCTGCTACCGCCGTATCGTTTATTTTGGTACAAAACCCGGGGAATTCCCTTAGCGCAGTAAGCTCCGAAGCAAAGGCAAAACCGCTTTCGTAAAATCCGTAAAACAAAGGCTTTTCGCCCACCCGGTCCCGCATGAGAGTAAGAACTCTTTCTCTGGTATCGTACAAAGCAATCGCAAACATACCCTTGATGCATTCCAAAGTAGAATCGATTCCCCAAATTTCAAATGCCGTCAAAAGCACTTCCGTATCGGAATTTCCGCGAAAAGTCACCTCCGGATGTTCTTTTTGCAGTTCCTTTCGAAGCATCGGTGCATTATAAATTTCTCCATTAAACACCATCCGGTAACGCCCCGAAAAAGATGCCATCGGCTGGGCACCGTTTTCCGATAAATCAATAATGGATAACCTCCGGTGACCCAAAGTAACCGGTGTCTCATGATCCAGCCAGATTCCTTCCGCATCCGGACCTCGATGTACAATCTTTTGATTCATTTTTCGAATGATTTTTTCCCGGTCTGCGTTTCTTGAAACGAAGCCTGTAATGCCACACATTTCGTTTTCCCTCTCCAGCCAAAATTTTGGTATTTTTTACCTTTGGGCATAATTACCCAATCTAATTCAGTATATCATATTCTCTCTACTTTTGGTACAACTATTTCTTTTCATTCCTTAAGGCATGTGCTATAATTTCCCTAAAATTATTTTTCCCTTATAAAAAACAGATTATAAAAGAAATTCCACCCGGAATTAGGAAGGACGTTCGATTTGAAAAAAGAACTCAAAGAATTGCTGGCGCAGGATTTATCCCGAATCTATGACCATCCCCTTACTTTAAAGGACCGGTTCTTTCTGCCCAAAGAAGTACAGGTACTCCTTTTGTGGCGAAAAGCCTCTTTTTATCGTAGCAACAATAAATTTCTATCCAAAGTCTATGGCTATCGCCTGATGCAGGAAGCGAAAAAAACACAGATTCAAATTCCTTCCGAAGCCACCATCGGCCCCGGTCTGTATCTGGGACATCTTGGTCGCATTATTATTCATCCGGACGTTGTAATGGGAAAAAACATTAACCTTGGCACCGGCATCACTATAGGGCAATGCAACCGCGGAGCCAAAAAAGGCACTCCCACCATCGGAAACGAAGTCTGGATCGGCACCAATGCCGTCATCGTCGGAAAAATCAAAATCGGCGACGATGTTTTAATTGCCCCCGGCGCTTATGTCAATACCGATGTTCCTTCCCATTCCATTGTAATCGGGAATCCGGCAGTCATTCACCCCTGCCTGGAAGCAACCAAGGATTACATCAATCGAAAAGTATAATAGCAAATCAAAAACCTTCCGAAAGCTTTTCTCTCGGAAGGTTCATTTTTACCTAACATTTTTCAAAAATATCCAAATAACTTTGTTTTACCTTTGTTTCCTCATACACTTCTTTCACCAGGTGCTTCATTTGTTTCCTGATATCCTCTGTGTTTTGAGAAAGCACTTCTTTACTCAAATTTTCCCAAGAAGCAAAACCGATTCCCCGAGCATTGTTGCCTTGCAATACCCCTTCGTATGTCACCGGTATGGTTCCAAGAAAAAGTCCTTCCTGCAAAACCCCGGAGGTTTGCACGGCATACTGCGAAGGCGAATAGGGGAGCACCACATATTTTGCCTCTGCCAACATCTGAAAATATTCCTCTTTCGTCAAATAATCATCCACCAAAAGCACATTTTCTCCTGCCATACAGCGTAGCTTTTCAAAACGTTCCTTCTCATAAAAACGTCCTGCCACCGTCAAGGGATAACCAATGCGGGTAAAGGCTTCCACCATTTCTTCCAGTTCTTTCCCCGTTCCCATGGTTCCAAGGCATACTGCCCGCTCCTGTTTTTTATCGGTTTGATAGGATTCATAAAATTCTTTTCGATAGACATAATCGGGAACAAAACGATACGCACAATTTTTAAATGTAAAATTTTGCCCCGTGGAGATAATGAGTGTAATTTTCTTTTGGGCTTTTTCAAAAATCCATTGTTTTATTTTTCCTACCGTGCCATTATGATAGCCATCCAAAAAAAGCGTACACACCACTTTCTGTTTTGATTTTTTACAAAATGCCAGATACAACATCAGGTAATACTCCACGTTAAAAAACCATACAATATCCGCATCTGCATTTTTCAGTGCCACGCGGATATTTTGAAACATCCGGATTTTATTGCGGATTTTTTCCAAAAAGGTATTATGGCCTTTCATCACAATATGCTCCGGAAGAATTTTGGCTCCCTTGGCCACTCTTTTGGCAACATCCTTCAAAAACACCTTCGGTGCATACACCGTCACTTCATTCTCATTACAGATAAAATCGTAATATTCCTCTAAGACTTTCGGGCCATGCCCTACGGCTTTTTGTTCTTCATCGCACCGTCCCTGGTACTCTACCATCGCAATTTTTTTCATTCCGATTTTCCACTCACCTTTAATTTTATGATTCCGTAATATCCACGCAGCAATACATGCAGTAAGTCAATGCTGACAAGAGAAAGCAACGCCGCTCCCCGGTTCCTTATTTTTGCTTTTTTATCCCTCAAAACATGATTTTGCATTTTTCGGATATCTTCATATATTTTTTGATAAAACCCTTGGTATTTTTTATTCTTTGGTGTCTCCGACAATATCTGGAAGCAAGCAGAAAAATGACGACTCCTTGCCGCCAACAAACACTGCGGATAATTCTTTTTTACATAGGAAACCATTTCTCTGGAATGTTTGTAGTAATCCTTGTTTCGCTCCCTACTGGTAGAAAACATAGTATTGTCCGCCCGCTGAAAATACTGATAAAGCGGTTTGGAACCATAAACTACTTTTCCCGCTTTGGAAAATAATTTATAGATGGTTCCCATATCCTCTGCCTTGGTTCCTTCCGGAAACGCAACTTCTCTCCACAAGTTTTTTTCAGAAATCATTCCCCAGGGAACACTCATAAAATAATTTTGGTACAAGAGCTGTTGCATGGCTTCTTCGCCGGAAAATGCCATTTTCTCTTCCATCGGTTGTCGGACTTTCTTTTTTCTCGTTTCTTTGGGATAAAAATTAGGCAACTTCCAAGGCAATTTGGTTTCAAAAAAATCGCGTTTGGAATTTTCCGGGAATACCTTACGGTAACCGCACACCGCAATTTGTGCACCATATTGAAGTGCCATGGAAATCAAATAGTCCAAATAATTTTTTTCCATCAAATCATCGCTGTCAACAAAGGCAATATATTCTCCTTTTGCCGCTTTCACCCCTTGGTTTCGCGCAAAGGCTGCGCCTCCGTTTTTTTCATGAAGCACAGTAATTCTTTTATCTTCCTGTGCCCAGGTATCGCAGATCACTCCGGATTGATCCAAGGAACCGTCATCCACCAGAAGCAATTCCCAATTTTCATAGCTTTGTTCCATGATGCTTTGAATACATCCGTCCAGATAATTTTCCGCATTATACACCGGAACCACCACACTAATTAAGGGATTTTTCTTTTCCTTCATTCCCGCCTCCAAAATAACCATGTTCTTGCAAAAAGCCTACCATTTCTTCAAAATCAGAAAATTCTTTTTGCCAACCGTGTACCGCAAAGGGGATGTTTTTTTCTTTCACACATTCCCGTAACCCATATTCTCTGGCAAAGGCCTTACCGGTATTCACATCCGCCAACCGATAACCGCACTGATTTTCTCTTCCGAACACTCCGAAAAAAATATCTTCGTTTCGTTTCCAAAACCAATAACTTTTTCTCCAGGAAAATTCCTGAATCAAGGAAATTGTCTTTGGTATATTGCGAAGACAAAAACCTCCGTTCCCCATCACAATTCCCTGTCCCTTTTTCTTGCAACAACGAATCGCAAATCCCGGAAATTTCTGAATTTTAGGAAATGTCCACTCCCAAATTCTTCGTTCCGGTATCCAAGGAGCACCAATATAATCATATCCGGTCTCCATAAATTCCCGAATACGATTTTCATCCTGCCATATCACCGCATCCGTCTGAGCAATCAACAGATAGTCATACTCCCCAAAGCTTTCGTAAAATTTGACATTCAGCATTAATTTATTATATGTTTTGGGGCCTTTAAAATACTTTGGTGCAAAGAGTCGGTATTGAAATTTGGGAAAATGCTTTTGATACCAATCCAGCTTCATATCTTCTGGTGCAATAAAAACCAAATCACAATCTGTCAAAATTTCTTCGTATCGTTTCACACAACCGGTTTCATCCGGGGACAATATTTCTTTATAAATCGGAACAACCGTTACATACTCTTTTCCCATAAACGTTCTATCATCTCCACTGTACGGTCCCAAGAAAATCTTTCTTTTTCCGCTTCCACATTTTTCTTAAATTCATCCTGTTTTCCTTCCGAAAAATAGCGATTGACACCTTCCGCCAATGCTTTCGGGTTCATTGGTTCTACCACATACCCGGTCTTTCCGTCCGACACCGCTTCCGGCAATCCGCCAACGTTAGTCACAATCACCGGAACATCAAAGCCGAATGCCACCTGTACAATGGCACTCTGCGTTGCCGATTCGTAAGGACATATATTCAAATCAGCCGCAGCAAAATAGGGTTCCACCTCTTTGTCCGGCACATAACCGTCCCGAATCACAAAATGTGCTTCCACGCCGCTTGCTTTAATCAGTTCCATGTATTCTTCCTTGGAGGAACCAAAGTCTCCTACAATATACAGCTTCGTATCCGGATGCTTCTTTACAATGTCCGGCATAGCTTCAATGAGATACTTTAATCCCTTATATTTTCGCACCAAGCCAAAAAACAGCAACATTTTTTCTGTGGGCAATATTCCCAGTTCTTCCCGCGCTTTTTCTCTGGAAAGATTTCGAAGACGAAAGGCCTGGTATGTGGGTAACACACCACGTTCATAATTCATCCTCGGCAACAATTCCATCAAATCCTTTTCGTCTTCTTTGGAATGAACAATACACATATCTCCTTTTTTCAACGTTCCCTTCGTTAGAAAACGATCCATAGGAAACCGTTCATGGGGAAGAACATTGTGACACACAAAAAGAATCTTTCTCTCCCTTTTCCCCGACAACAACCACTGATAGCAGGGTGCAAAATAAGGGTGCCACCACTGTACCACCAGCAAATCCGGATTGAGTTTCTTTATTTTTCTTTTTACTCCCATCCAGTTAAACGGGTTCGCAGTATTAATCCAGAATAAAGCATCTTTGATTTCAAAGGTTTTGTTGCCGTAATCTCTTTGCTCCTTCCGGAACATAATTTTCGGATACTGCATTTTATAAGAAATTGTAGTTACTTCGTATTTGCCCTTTTCATAGCCGGTAAGGGTCTTGCTAAGAAGTCCCGTATAGTGAGAAATTCCCCCTTTATACGGATATACCGGTCCGATGATGGCAATTTTTTTTAATTCCTTCACACTCTGTCTCCGCCTTTATCTTTTCGATTTTCTGCGCTGCAAAATTTCTTCTCCGTAGGCAATCCACTCTTCTGCAATTTTTTCGGCAGACGCCTTTTCACCAAGCAGCGAAGCTTTTTTTCCAAGTTCTTCTGCTTTTTGGGGATTCTCCAGATATTTCCTTATGGCCGTAGCCATCTCCGCCTCATCACCCACCTGTACCAACAGTCCGTTTTCGCCATCCTCAATCAGACTCCTTGGGCCGCCACAAGGACAATCCGTGGAAATCACCGGAAGCCCCAAAGCCATTGCCTCCATCAAAGCATTGGGCATCCCTTCGTATTTGGACGATAGCACAAATATAGAAGCATCCCGAATCTCTTTTTCCAGTTGATTGCTTCCCCCCATCAAACGAATCCGCGCTTCCAAACGATGAGATTTAATGTATTCTTTCACCTGATAAATGGTATTATCTTCGCTGGCATCTCCGTAAAACTCCACGCAGTACTGCGGATAATCCTCCATGATTTTCTCAAATGCCTTAATCAAAAGCATCTGATCCTTGGCTTCATGAAAGCGCCCCACCGACACAATCGCCTTTCTTCTTTCTTCGCAAATCCCCTGATTTAAGTATTTTTCATGAATGGGATTTAAAATAATTCTGGAATTTGTCCGGATTTTTTTAGAAAAAAAGTCCCGCGCTTCTTCTGTTTGAAAAACAGCTCCTGCGCATCCGGAATAAAGCAGAGTACTAATACACTTTTGCTTTAAGGACGCATAATCAATCTTGGGATCACTGCGAACAGAAATCACAACCGGCACATCGGCTTTTTTCGCCGAAAGCACCGCACGGTAATTCGCATTTCTGCAAAACGAATATAAAATATCCGGCTTCGTTTCACACAAATAATTGCTAAGTCTCTCTTTCCGGATTCTTCGCTTCTCTTTTCCGGACAATGCTTCCTCTTCCTTGGTTAATCCCACATGAACTCTGTTTACTCTTTCATCTAAAGCATACTCATCTTCGGCAGTCCACTGCGTTGCCACCGTCACGTCCATGTTTTTCCCGGCAAACTCTTTCGCCAAGGTGGTCACTACACGTTCTGCTCCGCCTTTCCCGAGACTGTTTATATGAAAAACAACTTTCTTCATTCTCTGTTCCTTTCTTACAATTCCCCATACCACTTCGCCAGCGTGGACACGTCATATCCCGCCTTGGCGATTTCGTCAAATGTATTCTTTCTTTCGTATTGTTTGGATAATGCAATGGCACAATCCGCCCAGCGTTCTTCTCCTTCTTCCAAGGATAGTCTGGTTACCAAATCCGTCACCACCACTTCCTTGGTAATCCGGTCAGAAATCAAACATTTCAGCCCCACCGACTGCGCTTCAATAACCGAAAGCGGAAGCCCTTCATAAACGGAAGGGAATAAAAAAACATCTGTCATCTGCAATAAATCCGGCACATCATTTCGTATCCCGGTTAAAATCACTTTCTCTTCCAGTCCAAGACGCGCTATCTGTTCTTCCATCGCTTCCCGCAAAGAACCTTCCCCAATCAGCAGCAGTCTGGCATTTTCCTGTTTCTTCGCAATTGTTTCAAAAAAAGAAATCAAGAATTCGTGGTTTTTCGCCGGCATGTAAATTCCCACATGTCCATAGACCACTTTATCTTCCATACCCCATTCCTTCCGCACTTTTTCTCTGACATCCTGGCGGAACAAATATTTTTTAATATCAATGGCATTTTTCACAATCTGAAAATCACGTTTTCCATACATCCACTTACCGGCGTTTTCGGAGCAGGCAAATCGATGCGTTGCCCAGCTTCCCATAAACAAACGAAAAAATTTGTGAAGTCCTACATGGGAACTGCTGGAAGAATGAGATTGATAAATCCGTTTCTTTGCACCTCCCATTTTGGCCGCCAGCAAATCCAACACCGGAAAAGCATTGTCGGAATGTCGAATAACCACATCGTACTGATTTTCTTTTACAATTCTTTTTATTTCCAGAAAATTTTTAATGGGATGTTTGGATTTCCTCGGAGCAAGGTATACCTTTCCGCCAAGAGACTTGATTTCTTCCGTATAGTCCCCGGGCCGAATGCTGTGAACAATCACGTCAAACTGTACTTCCTGCCGATTAAGATTCCCATAGATATTCATTATAAAATTTTCCAAACCGCCGGGATACATTCCGCCGACGATATGAAGCATTCGTTTCATAAATCCGTTTCTCTTTCTCTGTGTTTTTTCTTTTTCCGGTCGCTTCTTCCTTTGCCGTTATCTTCTTTGACCCTTTTACTTATTCTCGTTAATCCCGATTGCGATTTTCGCTTTCCGGCGGTTTTTACTTATTCTCCCCTTCTAAAAGTTCCCGGTAATAGTGTTCTAATTTCTCTACCTGACCAACTACATCAAATCCGTTTTGCTTCAGAAGCTTGGTGGGAGATTCCAAAGAGCCTTCCTTTTTCTTTTGCGAAATAACCATTCTGTGTTCCAATGCTTTTTGTGCCCATATTTTAGGGGAAGAAGAAAGACTTTCGTATTGCAACAAGGGGGTCACTGCCACATCCTTGGTAATCGCATCAGAGAGTACACAAGGCAATCCGCAGGCCTGTGCTTCCACGATGGTTCCCGGAAGTCCTTCGTAACGGGAAGGAAACACCAATAAATCCATGGCATAATAAAAATCGGACACCTTACTTTGTCTGCCGGCAAATATCACCTTATCTTCTATTCCTAATTTTGCGGAGAGCTCCCGAATCATTTCCATTCGACTGCCTTCGCCCACCAATAAAAGTGCAGCGTCCTCTCTTACCTTGGCAATTTCCGCAAAAATTTCTAACAAAAACTCATGATTTTTGGCATAATGAAATCTTCCCACATGACCAATGACCAATTTATCTTTCAGTCCATATGTTTCTCTGATTTGGTTAGCCTTTGCCGTCTTTTCTTCTGTCTTTTCAAACGAATCCACCGAAATTGCGTTCGGAATGATTCGTACCTTTCCCATTCGTTCCTTTCCGAAAACCGCTTCTGCCGCTTCCGTAGAACATGCCCACATCACATCGGTTTTTTTCCATAAATTTTTTCGAAGAATTTTCGTAAGTGTTCCCTTTAATCCGGCATCCACGCCGGCACTTCTGGCATGGGCAATGGTCTTTTGTCCTCCGTATTTCTTCGCCAGCGGAAGGTAAATTCCTGCTGTACTTGTCATGTGCCCCTGCACAATATCAATTTCCGGATGGGAAGCAAAAAAATCTTTCACTGCCTTACGATAAGAAAAATAGTTATAAAAACAAAACCGGGGAATTCGATAAATTTCGCATCCCAATCCCCGGGCTTCCTCTTCATAATAATCCGGTCCTTTGGTATTCAACAGAAAGGCATACTGAACTTTTTGCCGGTCCAAATGTCTTGCAATATCCATTACCCGGCTTTCCGCTCCGCCAACTGCCAATCCGCTGAGCACCTGTAATACCGTGATTTTTTTCCCTTTGTCCATTGTTGATTCTACTTTCGAATCCTGCATAATACTCCCTTCATCCAAGCCATGAAAAATTCTGTTCCATGAGCAAACATGCTTTGCTTTTGGGGGGCTATTTTTAATAATTCCGAATAGTCGATAAAATGTTCTCTCTTCTCTTTTAGGAGTTTTTCGTATGCTGCAAAATCCGCCTCCCGCATGGTAGCGGTATGAACCACATAGGTGGTGTATCCCGTCTTCTTTTTTAATTCTTTTCCCCTCTGAAAAGCGATGGGCAAAAAAATCATATCACTTCGAAGATAGGGCTTTCCCCCAAATCCATCGGTAACATACGTAAATCCGTTTTCCTTTAATGCTTTTAAGGTATTCTTATCAAAACTATGTCCGGGTGCCATAAAGATATTGGTTTTGATTCCTTCTTCTTCCAATTTCTTTTTTCCCGCACAAATCTTTTCGTACTGATTCCGGTATTTTAGTCCCGCAAATTCTGAGAACGGATTCAATGGAAAGCTTCCTTTTTTTTTCGTTTCATACACATGCCGGTATCCATGCATGGCAACACACCAACCAGCATTTTTCTTTTCCTTTACCCAGCTTGCAAAGTCTTCCTTTGTCTCCTTCGTTTTCAGCATCGGGTCCTGATTGTCCGGCACGATTCCGATCAGAGGCGCTATTTGATTTTTATTTAAAATTTCTTCAAACCGATGGAATTTCTCCCAGTCCATGTCCCGGGTCACATCATCAATACGAATCGCTATTTTCCGCATCTTTTTACGCCTTTATATTTCTCTTTTTTAAATCATTTATAAATTTTCTTTGTACCATGCAATGGCCAGCTTGATTCCTTTTTCAAAGCTGTACTCCGGATCATATCCAAGCAATCTTTTGGCTTTGCTGATATCAGCATTGGAATGTTTGATATCTCCGGCCCGGTCCGGTCCAAAAATCGGCTCCTTTTTTATATCCAAGGCTTCGCAAAGGTGATAATAAATATCGATCAGATATTCCCTGCCGCCATACGCAATATTAAAAGCTTCTCCTGCTGCCTCAGAAGGGGCCAGGCACGCTTTCAAATTTGCTTCAATCACATTATCCACATAGGTAAAATCTCTGGATTGTTTTCCGTCTCCGTTGATGGTGGGAGTCTCCCCGTTTAAAAGCTGACGAATAAACTTCGGAATTACCGCAGCATAGGCTCCTTCCGGATCCTGCCTTCTTCCAAACACATTGAAATATCGAAGTCCGTAAGTATCCAGCCCATACAATTTTTTGTATAACTTTCCGTACTCTTCATTGGTTCTTTTGGTAAGGGCATAAGGAGAAAGCAAATTCCCTTCCTGTCCTTCCACTTTCGGCAACACCGGATGGTCACCATATACGGATGAACTGGAAGCATATACAAATTTTTTCACTCCGCACTGTCTTGCAGCCTCCATCATATTCAGCGTACCTCGAATATTATTCTCCTCATAAAACAAAGGCATTTCGATACTTCTCGGAACACTTCCCCAGGCAGCCTGATTCAAAACATAATCCACACCTTCGCAGGCTTTTTTACAAGTCTCCAAATCCTTAATGTCACCTTGAATAAACGTATAACCGTCTCTTCCTTGCAAAAACTCTACATTCTCTTTTTTCCCGGTGGACAAATCATCCAAACATCTTACCTGACAGCCCAAATCCAAAATTGCCTCGCAAAGATTAGAACCGATAAAACCCGCTCCTCCGGTTACTAAAAATACGCTGTCTTTTTCAAATTTCAACTCTCTGTATCCCATGTGATTATGTTCCTTTCAGTTCCCATTGTGCTTGATTGGTTGCGTTATTTTCTTTTCTTACTTAACCGTTATTGTCATAACGTAAAATAATTACAGTCTCCAGTACAGATAATCGCCTTTTTCTTCATATTCCTTACGATTTAAAATTCCTTTTAAATCCAGCAATACTTTTTTCTTATCGCCACCGGCAAAAAATCCGGCAATCTGTTCTTCCTTAAAAGAAGAGAACTCATCATGGCAAACCGCAATAATCACAGCATCCATGTCCTTCATATCTTTCATCTCTTTAAAGGAAATACCGTAAAGACGAAGAGCCTCGTCTGCATCTGCAGCCGGGTCCACCACTACAGGAGTAATGCCGTATTCTTTTAACTCATTGTAAATATCGATGATTTTGGTATTTCTGGTATCCGGGCAGTTCTCTTTAAAAGTAAAGCCTAAAATTCCCACCTTGGCATTTTTTACATTTACATCCGCTTTAATCAAATTCTTAACCAAGCTTTCTGCCACATATTTTCCCATATCATCATTGATTCGTCGTCCGGATAGGATAATCTGGGAATGGTAGCCAAGCTGTTCTGCTTTATAGGTCAGATAGTACGGATCTACTCCGATGCAGTGTCCTCCAACGAGTCCGGGATAGAATTTCAGGAAATTCCACTTCGTACCGGCCGCTTTTAAAACTGCCTGTGTATCGATGCCCATACGATTAAAGATAATAGAAAGCTCGTTCATAAAGGCAATATTAATGTCTCTTTGGCTATTCTCAATCACCTTTGCAGCTTCCGCTACTTTAATGGATTCTGCCCGATATACACCGGCTTCTACCACCAATTCATAAACCTTTGCGATTTCATCCAAAGTTTCCTCATCCATACCGGATACAATTTTGGTGATGGTCTCTAAACGATGCACCTTATCCCCGGGATTGATTCGTTCCGGAGAATATCCGATTTTAAAGTCCACGCCGCATTTTAAGCCGGACTCCCTCTCCAAAATCGGCACACAGATTTCTTCCGTAACACCGGGATAAACCGTTGATTCAAATACTACAATGGAACCTTTGGTCAAGTTTCTTCCAAGAATGGTGCTTGCTCCCTCTACCGGTGATAAATCCGGAGTGTGATCCTCATTTACCGGTGTCGGTACTGCAACGATATGAAATTTGGCTTCTTTTAATTTGGACTCGTCCGAAGTAAATTCCACCTTGGTATTCTTAATCACTTCATCGCCCACTTCCTTCGTAGGGTCAATGCCGGACTTGTATAAGTTAATTTTTTCTGCATTTAAATCAAAGCCGATAACCGGTACCTTTCTTGCAAAGGCAACCGCAATGGGCATACCCACATATCCAAGTCCCACCAGTGCAATTTTTTCTTTTCCTTCTACAATCTGTTCGTATAAATTCATCGTTTTATCCTTTCCTTATGGTTAATCATTTTTATTTTTTATCATAAACTGTTCTTTCCGGAACATTTATTCTCTGACAGTATATTTATCTGTACTCTTCTGCAAAACGAAATTGCAATGCAAATCGTTTCTTAGAATAAAGCTAAGCAACGGGGTTACTCCTCCAGATATTGTCCGATCCCCACATCCGATAAGTATAACACAATCGTGCCGTCAATGATACGCACCGAATTTTCCGCCGGCCAATGCGCCATTTCCTGAAATTCTGAAGAATTTACCAGTTCTTTGATTCGTTCCGCACTCGCACAATGATGTCCCTTGGACAAATACCATTTCATCAAGCTGACATATTCCGTGGGCTGAGAAATAAAGATATTGGATACCACTCCTGACATCATGGGGGCACTGCTGACATATTCAGGGTCTTGAAAACAGGAACCGACCACCGCCACTTCCATTTCTTCGTTATATCCCTCCAGCATCTCCATCCTGGTCATGAGCCGATTAATCAGCATTTCCACTTTGGTATTTGCCGTTTCCATATTGTAATATGCCTTATTGGCAATCACAGTAAAATGGAAAGAAATTAATAACAACAGTACCATTCCTGCAACCCAAATGCAGTTTTTCTTATCCGACCAGTTTTCCTTCCACTGTTGCAACGAACTTACCTCAAATCCCATAACGGATGCAAACAGTAACGGAAATGCAAAAATCAGGGTTAAGGAATAACTCATGGAGGTCGATGTGTAAGACACTCCGACAGAAGCAAATTCAAAGGCATGGGTTAAAAACGGAATCAGGATAAGAAATACCAAGATAAGTCCCCAACGCTTCCAGTCTTTCCACATTTTCTTTTTGGTAATGATCCAAATTAACATAACCGCCATCAGCACAAACAGGAGCACATTCGTAGCATTGTAAAACGTCCATTCCCAACGCACCAAAAAGAATCTGGCAAAATCCACACAGCATTCCACTGCTGCCTTCGCTATGTTTTCAAATTGAAATCCGCTTCCCGAATCCATTCCCATATAAGAAGTCGTGCCGTAGCCACCAACTTTCCATACCAGTTTCAGCGTGATAAGATAAAGCAGCAGCCCCGAAATTCCCATTCCGAGAAATCTTGCAATCTTCTTTCCGATGTCTGCCCAGGTGTTTTTTTCTTCCAACAACTGTCGAATCAGATAAAGCAGGATTACCATTATGGTCGTGGTAATAAAGGCCTGATAAAAGCCAAGGGATACCATAAGCGAAACACTTCCCAGTATAATTCCCTTGCTGCCTTTTATTTTCACGCAGCAAAATACTGCCAATACAGAAAATAATAGTCCCAGCATATAGCCGTCTGCCGTGTACATGTAGGCAAAAATACTGGTCACTACCGGACTTGCCACCATCAGCCAGCTGAGCAAAAATCGTGACAGCTTGTCCTTAATATCCAAGGTCAGTGCGACAAACGTAGCAGAAATACCTATGAATATCGTGCTAAGTACGCCAATGAGCCACGTCAGTTCATAGGGTCCGCGTACCTTTTCCACCACCGGAAGCACAAATCTTCCAAGGGATGTTACCCAGCTTGGTGAAATAGAATTCAAATAATTGGTGGAATCTGCACATAACATCGTATTGGTAAATCGAAAACCATGGGTTATGATTCCAAGCACCACGGTATAAAGTAAAATCTGCTTTCCCGCATCCAGCCATTCTTTTTCAATTTTTTCCTGCGGTTGTTTCTGTGTCATCCTTCAAAATCCTTTCGATTTCATTCCTATAAATCTCGATGACCTTTTTCCGGTCAAATTCTTCTTCCATTTTCTTTCGTCCCGCTTCCCCCATGTGTACTTTTTTTTCAAAAGGAAGCTTTAAATATTCTTCCACACACGAAAGGAGTGCTTCCTTATCTCCGGGCGGAAAGGACATTCCTGTTTTTCCTTCCTCTATGGTTTCCCGGCATCCCGGAATATCGGAAACCAGCAAAGGTCTTCCGACAGCCGCGCCTTCTAAACAGATATTCGAAAGCCCTTCGTGATAAGAGGGCTGAATAATGCATCCTGCTTTTTTCAAAAAAGGCAACATGTTGTCTTGCCATCCGTGGCTTTTAAGGATTCCTTCCTTTTCCAATTGCTGAATTTTCTCTTCGTATGCCTCTTCACAAAAACCCACCACATCAAAAGAAACAAAGGGATACTTCTTTTTGACCTTTTCAGCCATATAGAAAAATTCTTCCGCCCCTTTTTCCTTCATGATTCTGGCAACATACAAAAAGGAATGTTCTCCCAAGGCTTCTAACGGCGTATAGTCAAATTTCTCCAAATTAATGCCGGAACCGGGAACCAGAATTTTCTTTCCCTCTCCGATCCGGTGTTTTTCAAACACTTCCATACTCTGACGATTTTGAAAAAAGATAGTCTCTGCTTTTTTCAAGGCTTTTTGGTATAAGAACACAATCATCTTCTTAAAAAAACCGTCTTTTTGAAAAGCCGTACCAAGTCCGGTAATGTTCGCTCCCAAAGGAATCTTTTGCTTCGCGCAAGCCAAACCGGCATAAATGTTTGGCTTAATGGTATAAGACAACACCAGGTCCGGCTTTCGCTCGTTTAAGATTTTCAGATACTGTCTGTACAAACCGATTTCCTGAAACGGATTTTTTCCCCGCCTCCTAAAATTGGTTTCTACCAGCATAAGTCCCTGCTTTTTCCAAGGCTCATACAGCAAATAATCTTCCTGTTCCATAGGGGTAACAATGGTAACCTTGTATTCCTTCAAAAGTTCCGATATCAATTCATATCGAAAGTTATATAAACTCCCAAAACTGTTGGAAATAAATACTACGTGTTTCACAGGTTCTCCTTTTTAAGGCATGGTTTTCTCATCGCTTCCAAGGAACAATTTTTCATATCCTGCAACAATCATTTCCCAGCGATACGCCTCATTCATTCGCATCTTTGCTCTTTTTCCAAGTTCTTCTCTTTGGTCCTTTGTGAAAGCTTCCGCTTTTTCCATCAAACGAACCAAATTTCCCTTATCTTTTTCCCAATAAAGGGCAGCCTCTTTGGCAACTTCCCGGTTAAAGCCTACTCCTAAAAGCAAATTACAATCCGTGGTAGCCATAGCCTCCAGTAAGGAGGGATTGGTTCCGCCCACTTCGTGACCATGGAAATAAGCAAATGCATTTTGTCTTATTTTTTTCAAAAGAGCTTCTTCATATACCGTTCCTACAAATTTCACTCTGGCATCCTTTTCAAAACCGGTTTCCTCTGCCAAACGACGGTAAAATTTGTTCTTTTCCACATTGGTGACAATCACCAGATCTTTTTTTGTCTTAGAAGAAGTAAATTCTTTGAGCATGGTTTCGTAATTGTTGTCCGGTACAAATCGTCCCACAATCAAATAATATCCCTCTTTGCTGATGTGATGTTTTTCCAGCCACTGCTGCCACTTTTCTTCCGGTAACTCCAACGTACTTTCCGTAGCACCATAGGCCAGATAAGTCGTTTGCTTTGCTTTTTTCGGATAGGTCTTTTGAATATATTTCTCAATGTTTACCGAATCGCAAATCACCAGGTCAGCATTCATTACCAGGCACTTTTCACAAAATCGTAAAAATCGCTTTGCCGGTCCGCTCCATTTTGCTCTCTTCCATTCCAATCCGTCCGGATTGACAAAAATACGTACGCCAAGCTTTTTCAGCTTGGTTGCATAATACTTCATCAGCGGTCCGATACGACACCCCAAAATATAAACTACGGTATCGCTTTCCGGATTTTCTTTTTTCCACTCTATCGTTTGACGCAACACTCTTGCCACATGCAGAATTCTTCCTGCCGGTCCCGGCAAGGGTACTTTAACATTAAAACAATCTGCTCCCAGATATTCGAAGTGTTTCTCTTCCTTGGCCATGCAGGATACATGATAACGAATTTCTTCCCTCTTTTTTCCACGAACCAGCTGCTCTGCAAAAGTTTCAAATCCACCGTATCTGGCCGGTATTCCCTTGCTGGCCACCAAAAAAACATCAGTCATTGTTATCCTCCTGCACCGGTTGCAACGGTTCTACCGGCTGTGTTTCTTTTGAAAATCCTTCCGTACTGGATTTCATAAACAACACTTTCACCGTCATAATTACAATACGAAAATCCAATGCTAAGGAATAATTTTCAATATACATCAAATCCAACTTAATTTTATCATACGCGGTGGTATTGTACTTGCCGTATACCTGTGCATAACCGGTTAGTCCGCCCTTTACCTTGGTTCGGTACTTAAATTCCGGAATGGACTGGGTGTATTTTTTTACATGTTCCACTCGCTCCGGTCTCGGGCCCACCAAACTCATATCTCCCTTCAGCACATTGTAAAGCTGAGGCAATTCATCGATTCGGGTTTTTCGGATAAATTTACCCACCTTGGTAATTCGGTCATCGTTCTCGGTTGCCGGTCTGGCTTTCCCGTCTGCTTCCGCATCTACAATCATGCTTCGGAATTTGTATATCATAAACGGTCTGTCATTTAAAGTGATTCTTTCCTGCACAAAAAAGACAGGACCTTTGTCCTCTAATTTGATGCAAATTGCCGTAATCAGCATGATAGGTGAAGTTACCACCAGCATCACAAAGGAAACCACCAAATCAATAAAACGTTTCATTACTTTTTGTTCAAAGGAAAGACCGATGTTATTTGACATTAAAAGGGGCGAGTCAAACAAATGATGCTCTCTGGCACTTCGAATCAGGATATCCGAAATCTTCGGCGTTTGATATACTCGTACTCCTTCCCCGTAGCAAAATTTGATAATATCATTACGAAGATTCGAGGAAACATCATACACCAAAATAGAATCGTGTTGCTTTATTTTTTCACAGATTGCGTCAAATCCTTCTCTGACATGTATCATTTCTCCGATTACATATTTATCTTTTCGGGTGTTCACCTTATCCATAAACATCCGTACGGATTCGTTCTCATAGATTAAAAGCATGTTCCATGCCGGGAATAGGCACACATATAATTTGTCAAACAGCTGCACCAGCACAATGGACGCTATCAGTTGTGCCAATTGCAAAATCAGTAATGCCAACACGATTTCATCCACCGTATAAATGGAACTGATGGTTAAGACAATCTGTATTCCCATAAAAAAGTTGACGCAAAACATCGCCAGCACCTGAGACAAAATAGCATTCAGCGCCGTATAGAAACCAATTTCAAATCCGCCAAAAATATGAATCAAAATCAAGGTTGCAATAACATATACCCCAATTTCCATCAGGTTACCGGAGCCGGTAAAGGGTTTCTCATTCAGCTTGTTTAAATAGGAATACCACACAAACCCAAACATTCCGCACATAACATCCAAGGTAAGCAATATTTCGCTGAACTTAAATATTCTTTTATATTGTTCGAAACTTTTGTCTTTCATTAACGTTCTTCGTTCTCCTTATTGCTTTTTCCTTTTTCCTGTAACAGCATTCCGTATGCCATCATGAGCATCATACAAATAACATAGGCCGGATGCCCCATCCATTCGGTTACTTGTCCCACAAGACAAAGACCAATAATCAAAACCGGGAACAAAAATCTTTCCGCATTCTCTTTTTCCTTCCAGTAGCCAACCACAGCGTATCCGAAAGAAACAAACACCATAAGTGTATATACGATTCCGGTAAAGATTCCGTACTGATAAAGCACGTGGAAATAGGTGCTGTGGGCATGATAACAAAAATACCCGCTCTCCATCACAATGTGCCCGGGATAATGCCCCGTCAGATTGGTTTTTGCCAAATACGTTTTCCAAATATCCGTTCTTCCGTTGGTCACATCTCTTTCCGTATCAATTACCACTTCCGTATCGTTTTCCTTCGCTTCCTCCGAAAAATCTACATAAATTCCCCATTTTCCAAGAGCCAACGTTAAAAAGCTTTCTAAAGAAGTATACTTAGGCGAGTCCACCGGATCTCCCTGCATAATTCTGGTCTCCGGATTATATTCTCCCGAAAAATAGGTCGGACGATCCATATATGCGGGAACGTAACGAATCAGGGCGTAGGTACCGTAAAACAAACTTGCCGCCGACACCAAAATCAAAAGATATCGGGCGAATACCTGTCCTTTTTTCTCTTTTTTCAACTGCATAACAAACAGTACAAAGAAAGCAAACAAAAGTCCCAGAATCGTAGTTCTTGTATAATTAAAGATTGCCACACAAACCGCAAATCCAATCAACAAATAATAAAAAATCAAGGGCACCAGTTTTTTTGCCAAAGTTTTTCCGGATTTCCACCATTGCTCCAATTTGATATAGATTGTCACAATGGCACAAGCCAGGTACATTCCTGCCATATTGGAATTGGAAAAATAAGCCATGTACCGCTCACAATCGTAAGGCCTATGCATCAGCATTTTGTAAGTCACATAGAAAAAAGACAAAAACATGGCATCCAAAAGTGCCTGCCAAATCACACTGCTTCTGTCTTTCTTTTGGTTCACAAAATAAAAGGAAGTATATCCCAGCACAAAAAAAGTAGCGTAAAAATAATCTCGTTTAAACAGAGTAAGCAAAACAACAAATACAATCCAAAGGCTTGAAAGTACTTTTTGAAGCTTGCTCCAGTTCTTCCAGGAATTGTTTTTTATGATGTCCCGTACAATTGCAATCAGCACAATTCCCCATATCAAAATAACCAATTTTCCCATTCGAATCACATCTACAAACTGGTATTCACAAGTATCTGCAATCCAATGGTACTCATAAGCATAATGGGTTCCCAGATAACACAGCGGAAAGTACAAAATCGTCCAAATGGTAAGCCACTGCTTAACATCCATCATTGTAATTACCAAAAGCCCGAAGCCGATACAAAACAAACGAAATGCCATCGCCTGCTCATAACTGTTCCCTGCATTCATAAAATCAATTCCGGCATAAATAGAAACGAAAAAGAACACCACAGCTGCGATGTATCGATAAAATTCCGGATTTCTAATTTTTTCTTTTATTGTATCCATCCAATTCATATTCTTTCTCCATCCATAAAAAGGACCATAATCTCACCATTTTATTGTTTCTATTATATACCACCCACGGTTTCTTTGCAATTGTCCGTTGCTTCGGATCGTGCTGCCTTTTCCCCAAGCTTCCATGCAGTTTCTTCCGAATCTGATACCGCTTTCGAAAGTTCCCAATCATTCCATAAGCTCATCCATCCCAGCAGCACCGGTAATACTGCAATATAGTCAAAATACCGCATCTGAAATATTGCATTCCAAACCGCACAAACAATTATCCACGCGATTAACGTATGCTTTGCGTTCTGTCCGTCTTTCTTTTCCACCAAAGGCTTCCCGTTTCGGTCTTCCTTACAGACTTTCTGCTTTCTTTGCCTGTTTCCTAAAAATAATGCAAATCCCCCCGAGAAAAATTGCATAAATATAATAAAAAATAAATTGCCCAGCCTGCCATTTCCATAACTTTCGTAAGGCGACTTCCAAATTCTCCTCTGTGATTTCGAACCTCATGAGCCAATGAAAACGGAACAATTTCCTTAATGTCCTCACTGTTCTTTCGATAAATCAGTCCTAACAGAAGAAAACCCGGATACTTTTTTGATTGTTGTTTTGCCGCTTCTACCATTTTTATCAACAAGGAAAGAAACGCAAAAATACGGGATATAAGAATCCCGTATATTCACTCACCACTTCTGTCCGGTTCTCTGCCGCCATTTCTAAAACCGCAGGATTACTTACTGCCTTTTTCACGCCACACAAAGCAATCCATACAGCCGCGATTATCATTTGAACCAAACAAACCATCCGTGGAATTTGATATAATAATTTCTCTGTTTTCCCCTGTTGCATTTTTTCGCCTCTCCGGGTTCGTTAGTCAAAAAAATTATATTTCACGATGCAGTAAAAAGCACGAACCGCATCTTTGATTCCGATTTTCTTCCCCTGTTCAAACGTTCTGGGATAATATGCAATGGGAATCTCATAAATTTTACATTTCTTCTTTGCAATTTTCGCCGTCACTTCCGGTTCAAAACCAAAGCGGTTTTCTTTGATTTCGATAGACTGAATGACTTCTCTTTTAAACATCTTGTAGCAGGTTTCCATATCCGTCAAAGAAAGGTCACTGCAGATGTTGGAAAGAAGCGTTAACATTTTATTTCCGAGGGAATGATAAAAACTCTCTACACGGTATTTGGTTCCTCTGGCATAACGGGAACCGTAAACAACGTCCGCATCCATGGCACCACTGACAAAAGGTTCCACTAATTTCACAAAATCCTTGGGGTCGTATTCCAAGTCCGCATCCTGAACAATCACTACATCCCCGGTTGCCACAGAAAATCCGTGACGAAGGGCAGCTCCCTTTCCCTGATTCTTTTTGTGGAACAACACCTTATCTACTTTTTTATGGAGTTTTTCCTTAATCAGTTCCCTGGTCCCGTCGGTGGAATAATCGTCCACTAACACGATTTCCGTACTCAGTCCGCAGTCTCTCACCTTATCAATTACGGTTTCCAAAGTTTCTGCTTCGTTGTAGCAAGGAATAATAACGGATAATTTAATGTTTTCTTTTGTCAGCATTTTGACTCCTCCCTCATTGAATTTGATTCTTTGTTTCTGTTTTACGTTTTATTATCTGCATGCATTCTTTGTTCGCCTTATGCTTCCCATTCTTTTATCCTTTTGGAATCTTTTTCGGTTTCTAGTCTTTTAGGGTTTCCTCCACGTCACTTCCACCGGCAATTTCCTTGATCACATACTGGGGATAATTGTTCATACAAATATAGATTCTTCCCACATATTCCCCGATGAGTCCTAACATAATCATAATGGTCCCGCCCAGAAATACTACGGCTGCCATGAGCGAAGAAAATCCCAATACTCGGTCCGGAAGGACAAATTTTTGAATTACCACCACGATTCCGTAAATAAAGCCCGCCAAGGCGATGATTCCTCCAAGGCATGTGGCAATTCGAAGCGGTTTCACGGAAAACGAAGTAAACCCGTTCATCCAAAGTCCCAACAGTTTACGAAACGTATAACCGGAAGTTCCCACTTCGCGGCTTCTGTGGGTCACATCCACATTCACGATATTTCTGGTTGCCCGAAGCACCAAGCCAATCACATAAGGGTACGCATTTTCATATCGTATCATATCATTTACGATATGGCGCTTTACCGCAAAATAACTGGACACCGTAAGTTCCTTTGGCTTGTCCAACATAAATCTGGCCATTTCTTCATTTAAGTAACTGCCAAAATTTCGAAACAAGGAATGTTTCTTTTTTTCATAACGGGCATAAGCCACATCCGCTCCCTCTTCCAATGCCCGAAGTAGCTTCGGAGCCTCCTGGGGCGGCGTTTGACCATCATCGTCCAAACAGACAACCACATCTCCTTTGGCCTGACGGATTCCCGCCATTAAAGCAGAATGTTGTCCGTAATTTCTGGCAAAATTGATTCCGGTAACCATACTATTTCCCCGGCATATCTCTTCGATGACCTGCCAGGTATCATCCGGAGAGCAGTCATTTACCAAAATAATTTCATATTCATATGTTTTTTCCGCTTCCATGGTGGTCTGAATGTCCTTTACCACAACTTCCACCGTCTTTGCCGAACGATAACACGGAATCACATAACTTACTTTCTTCACTTCTATCCTCCGATATCCTATCTAGAAACGACGTTCCATAAAGATTACGGTTCTCTTTTCGCCGTCCAATTCTACAATTTCTTCTCTATCCTTTATAACACAAAAACCGTTTTTTTCATAGACTCGAATTGCATTTTGGTTCTCCTTCAATACCCGAAGCAAAACCTCTTTTATTTTCATTTGCTCTTTCGCATACAAAAGAGCCAATTCCATGGCTTTCGAGCCGTAGCCTTTCCCGCTTTCCTTTTCCTCTCCGATAAAAATCCCAAATTCCGCCCTGCCTTTTTCCCGGTCGATGTCCCGAAAATACACACTGCCGATTTCTTTGTTTTCATAGGGCAAAACAATAATAAATTGTTCCACCAAGCCTTTTTCTACTTTGGTTTCTATCCATTCTGTATGCATGGCTGCCGTCAGAGGCTTACGAAACAAAAACTGTTTCCTTACGGCTTCACTGTTTCGCCATCGAATTATTTTCTCCGTATCTTCCCTTGTCATCCTTCTTAGCAAGACAACTTTTTCTCGTGACATTCCCTTTAGACTCCTCTTTTCCTTATTCCTTTACAAAAGAATAGATTTCAAAAATCACATCCTGTGCTTCTACTTCCTCTATGAGTAACAAACGTTCCGCTTCCCATTGGTATCGGTCACACAGCACTTCGATTGTCCTTCCGGTTCCTCTCTTTACCACAAGATAAACATTCTCTCCCAAGGTAAAGGCTTCCATCGCGTTCGCATACCCTTCCCGTTCCAGTTTCGCTTTTGTTAACGGACTTTCCGTCATCCAGCCTCCCAAAAGCAAATAATTTTCATATCCCCCATGGTAATCCCGCAGGGCATACTCCGTACGATTTACGGTAGCATAAACATCCAAAAGGTAAAAAGCTTCCGGATGGGCTTCCATATAATCGTAAATTACCTGTTCCCGGCTATTTATTGCCAATTGAAGTTCTTGTTTTTCCATCGCCTTTTTCCCGGAAACCGCTCCGCCCCAAAGGAACACCAAAGCCAAAATCACAAGAACCAACAACCCTACGTTTTTTACAACTACCGTTTCTTCCTTCTCTTTTTTACAATGCATTCTTCGCATCAAGATTCCGAAAAGCACCGCAAATTCCATGATAAATATGGACATGGTTACCCGCTCCGGATAGCGTCCGTTATAAATCAAATAAATCCAGAGCACACTTCGAAATACTCCGCAAAGGAAAACCGGAATCATTTGACGATACTCTTTTTTTAGAATACAGATTCCCGGCACAATCCCGTACAAAACAAGGGCAATGTACTGGTAGGGGGTATCATTTGGCAGTTGTAAAGTTCTGGCTTTATAAGTAATCAGTGCCTCTTTTATCCTATCCATGGGCGAAGATTGAGCTTCCGCTTTATAGGAAGCCAACTGTTGCATTCGCTCTGTGGAATTGTTTTCTTCCAAGAGAACATTGTAGGAAAGATAAAGAGCAATCTCTTCCTCTGTGATACCCAAACTCTCATAGTAAGAAAGCGCTTCCTTCGACTGATGGATTCCCACATAATCATACACTTCTGTTCTCGCATCATTATAATCCGAATAGGACTTCCATTCTCCCTTTTGGTACATAACTTGTCCGATTCCCCAAAACACAGCAAAACAAAAACCAAAGAAAAGTATCGCCGGGAGAATTGATCTTACTAATTCCATTGCTTTTTTTCCGTTTTGTTCCAAAAGCAGGGAAAGACCGGTCACTGCCAGAAAGGGCAACATAAGGTAAAACACCTTACTTCGAATCAAAAAACAAAAAAGAAGGAATACCACCGCTAAGATGACAACTTTATTTCTGTTTTTTTTCTCTTTCTCCTCTTCTTTTCCGGAGATATCCAGCTTAATTGGTTCCGCTGAAACCGTAAAAAGCAAAAAAAGTCCGGTTCCTCCCATAACCGCTGCCACCACTGTATAGTGAAGCATCAAATATCCGTCTAGCAAAACCGCAAAGAAAAAAAGGAACGAAAGTACTACCGTTACCCACATTTCCTTTTTCGTTTTGGTTAACATCATACTTTGATAAAGAATCGTACCAAAGCATACAAAATAGCAAAACGCAAAAAAAAGTCCCAGCCAGGGAATATTGGGCATTCCCTGATAGAAACCGGACAACAAATCACTCAGAGGCGATGCCAGATACACACTGTTTTTGCTGGGCACGCCACTGTATGCTCCGGACAAAATGCTTTGAATCATCAAATCATCATTCAGACAATAAAGCATGTCAAAGCAGATTGCCAGAAACGCAAATAATGCAATTGTAACTCCCCAAGACAGGATTCCTTTTTGTTGTTTCACTTTCAATGATAAAATTCCTTCACTTTTGAAATGATATATTCCGTTTGTTTTTCTGTAAGCCCGTAATACAACGGCAATCTTAAAAGCCTTTCGCTTTCTTTTGTGGTATAAATATCTTCCCCGTGAAAACGACCGTACTTTTGTCCCGCCGGTGCACTGTGAAGCGGAATATAATGCGACACCGTAAGAATCTCCTGCTTTTTCATAAATTGAATCAGCTCGCTTCGCTTAGAAACATCCTTTGTTTTAATATAAAACATGTGGGCATTGTGCGAACAATGTTTCGGCACCACGGGAAGCTCTATTTTCCCTTCCTGCGCCAAGGGCTTTAATTCTTCGTAATAGGTTTCCCATATTTTCAATCTGGCATCATTCATTTTATCTGCCATCTCCAACTGTGCATACAGATACGCTGCATTCATATCACTGGGAAGATAAGACGAACCATAACTTCTCCAGGTATATTTATCTACTTCTCCGCGATTAAACTTACTTCGGTCTGTTCCCTTTTCCCGAATAATTTCTGCTTCTTCCACAAATTCTTGTTCACGAATCAATAAGGCTCCGCCTTCTCCCATGCTGTAATTCTTGGTCTCATGAAAACTAAAACAGCCAAAGTCGCCAAAGGTTCCAAGTGCTTTTCCTTTATAGGAAGCCATAACCCCCTGAGCCGCATCCTCAATCACTTTTAACTGATATTTGTCGGCAAGCGCCATAATTTTATCCATTTCGCAAGCCACACCTGCATAGTGTACCGGGGCAATGGCTTTGGTTTTCTCCGTAATTGCCGCTTCAATCAACTCTTCATTGATATTCATGGTATCCGGACGGATATCCACAAACACAATCTTGGCTCCCCGAAGCACAAAGGCATCCGCTGTAGATACAAAGGTGTAAGAGGGCATGATGACTTCATCCCCTGGCTGAATCTTTGATAAAATAGCCGCCATTTCCAATGCATGGGTACAAGACGTGGTAAGAAGGCATTTTTTCGTCCCGGTTTTATCTTCCATCCATTGATTGCATTTTTTGGTATAACTGCCGTCGCCACATATTTTTTGTTGCTTAATACAATCCTCGATATATTCCATTTCTTTCCCGGTAAAGGGGGGCACATTAAAGCAGATCATTTTCATCCTCCTAATCACTGCAGCAAATCACAAATTCCTTATTTTCAAAAATAATCTCATACTGATAGTCTTGCATAAATTCGCAAAGGGCTGCAAACTTAAGTTCCTCTGCCTCCTCATTTTCCGTAGTCAAACCTTCCGTTCTCTCCAGTCGTTCTGCCGATAAAATAACATAAGGCAGTTCCTCCTCCGCCGGTTCGGCAAGTTCGTTTCGCCAATCTTCCAAGGCATAACTTTCCAAATCCGGCCACGCAGTGGATACGGCAGTCTGCCGATTTAAAAGATAACTGACTCCCGGAATATTTCCATACAAAATCACTTTCCTGCCATCACCATTTTCCATAAACCGGACCAGTTCGTCCAAGGAAGCGGCATGTTCTGAATTGGTCCGCATTCCCTCCATGAAAGACTCTGCCTGAAGCGTAGTGTCTCTTTTTTCTCCTTCTGTTCCGTCATGAAATACAAAACAAAAATGAAACAACATGCTTTGCAAAGCAAACACAAGGAAAAAACAGGTAGCCATGGCCTTAAGAGGAAACAGCCTTTCCCTTTTTCCATACTTCTTCCAAATATCCCCCACCAGGGAAAAGCAAATCGGTGCCGGAAGGAACAAATTATTAATACAAGTATAAAGATGATTGTTACTTCCTATCGGTGTAATAAGCAAAAGAAGAAGCCCGGCAAAGGCAAGATTTTTCTTTTCTGCGGAAACCTCTTTCCTCCATATAGCATAACCAAATACCACGAAACAAAGCAAAAAAAACATCACGCTAAGGCAGTAAATGCTTCCTACATTGTAATATCCTGCGGTAAAAACACCGTTTCGGAAAAAATACACAAACAAAAGAGCAACGCAAGCCACATAACCGATTTTTTTCAACCACAGGAATTTTCCCTTCCACAAGGAAAATCCACCAATACCAAGAAGTGTTCCTGCCGCCATCATTCCAAACCACTTCAGATTACCAAAGTAATTATCCAAAATAGTCGAAAGCATCACGCCAAAGGAGTATCCTCCTGCATCCTCCGAGGCGGTAAACAAGGAAAGAATCCACTGGAGCATTCCCACAAACCCTTCGCTGTCACTTGTCAGTAACATAAGCAGTACTGCGGCCAATAAACCGATGAAAAAACCCAGCACACATAAACCGGTGGATTTCCACAACGTTTTTTTGGTCTCCGTCTCTTTCTCGTCTTTCTTTTTTCGGCAAGCATACCAAACCAAAAGAATCAACAGCACTTCCACCGCATTGGAAATACGAACCAATACATTTACACCAAGAAAAACCCCGGCAATCACATAATCTCTTTTCTGATTGTTCTTCAATGCTTTTAAAAGAAAGACCACTCCCAAGGTCAAAAAGAAATACGTCAGGTAATTATACAAGATAACCGTAGGACACCAGCAAAGACTAAGTGCAAGCACTTCCCCGCAAAACACCGCCACTGCAGGCAGTTCTTTTTTCAGATAAAAGTATGCCGTCACCGCCGTAATGCCCACCAAAAGTCCCGTAAGTCCGTTCATTATTAAAAAGGAATTGCCTGACAACCACAGCAGTTGTTTTCCAAGCCAGTTGGCCAGAAACGTAGCATATTTCCAGCTGCCTTCCATGGAATCAAAAAACAAATAATTTCCCAGACTGTAGGTAGTATCTGTCATATCGGCTCCCTGATTGATTCCCACAAGGCTGTACATCAGCAAAACCATCGGCCCTATCCAATTTTTAGCAAATCGCTTCATTTCGGGTTTCATTCTTCTGTCTTATCCTGCTTTTTCTCAAGAAAGATTTTTCTTGTAATAAAATTGTAAACCATAACCACTGCCGTTGCTGCGATTTTAGCTGCTGCCACGGCAAGATTTTCTCCCAGCAGATTTTGCAGGGAAGCGGAAGCGGCATACACCATATCCACGCACAAATACATAATCAGCTCATTAATACCGAGTCCCACTACACTTAGTGCAACAAAAATAATAAACTCCGTCCGTCGGTTCAACTCTTCCTTTCGTTCGAAAACAAAACGAAAACTCAGCAAATAGTTTGCGGTTACGGAAATTACAAAGCCCCAAAAAGCGGCAATCAAATAATGAACACCCAAGGCTTTTAGCCCTAAGGTAATCGCAAAATCAATCACGAAGCAGGTTGCCCCCACCAAACCAAATTTAACAAGCTGTGCCATCAATTTTTTCATTTTCGTCTCTCCGTTTCTTAAATTCCTTTTTCCCTTTTATTTAAAAACCGTGTCCTTGCAAAAAATCAGCAATGCCTTCTCCAAGGCATCTTCGTCCCTCTTCGCTTAGATGCACGCCATCGATTGTCATGACCGATACATTTTCCGATTAACCGCCATCTTTTATTCAACCTTATTTCCATCCTTAAATATCCAAAGCTTACTGAAAATATAATTGGAAGCCACTACCACAAATCCGATGACAAATTTGGAAATCAAATCGTTAATCTCCAAGCGGTCCACCATAACATACATCAATAGCAGTTCCATGAAAAACGAAAAAATTCTTGCTGCCACAAATGATACGAATTCTCTTGCCCGTTCCTTCCATGCCGATACGCTACTGTGAAAAACAAAATTTCGGTTGGTAACATAGGCAAACAAAACCGAAACCACCCAGGCCACCACGCTGGCCGCCATCACGTTCGTCGTAGAGCCGGTTTCCCAAATGGGCACAAAGAACAAATACGCAAACATAATGTAAACAATCCAGTTTACTACTGTGGTTAATCCGCCAAAAATAAGATAATCAAACACTTCTTTCTTTGCAAAGTAGATTCGAAGTCCCATCGGAATAAATTTCTCTGCAAGCCGGAAAAGACATTCTCGCAAGAAATCAACCAAAATCCCCACACCAAAAACGATGAGTACCACCAAAAGCATGTGCAGTATGCGAAGTCCTCCATAGGTTTTCCCCACCTGCAGCCACTCAAGCCAGCGATACCGAAGCAATAGGTGCTCGTGCAAAAGATATACACCAAACGTATAGGGTGCAATCGCAGTCAAATACTTGGTAAGGCGGCTCTCCCGAAAACGCATTTCTTTAAACAGCATAAAAAGCCCAAGACTGCCGGTGAGAACAAAGATAAAATTGTAATCATCCGGAATCGTCATCCCATGCTCGTACGCTGCGGTATTCTTGTGAAGAATTCCAAAAGCAGCTACGAATACCAAAATGCCGCATACCGAAAAGAAATACCACATAAATGCCGTGGTCTTCTTTTCCAATAAGGGAAATCCATACAAGCGAATATAAGCTGCAATCAAATACAGAATCAAAAACCAAACAAAGCTGTTCCCCAAATCATCTACGGAAAGAGGAACCGGAAGAATGGATTTTACCAGGCAAAACGGTACAAGAAGTAATAAAATCAATCCGCCCAGTTGCTTTTTCTCTAATTTTTTTACTCCATGCGCCAACACCGGCGAAAACAGATACATCAAAATGTATGCGGTTCCAAACCAATAGTGCCCATTAATTACCGGGAAGCAGAAAAACTGGAGCTGATAAAAATCCAGATAATCTCTGTAATTTACAATTCCCGTCAACATACAAATCAAGGTTACCCCTATGCTGTAAAACAATACCTGGCACCATAAACGAACCAGTTTCGACAGTCGAAAAGGTGCCTCTGTCAAAAAATATCCGCTAATCAACACATAAACATTGACGCAAACCAAACATGCCGCTTCTAAAATCCAAAATCCAAGATTTGCCCCGGAATATTCCACACCAAAATTGGTCAGCAGATTTCCCTTGCTTAAATAATGCAAAAGAATTACCATCACCATGGACAACACACGAAGTACTTCAAATTCCGGACGACGTTTTTTCTTTGTCATGCTGTCTTCTCGTTTTCCGCTAGTTCCTTCCTCGCCGATTTCTTTTTGGAAGTAACATACCTCGGCACTTCCACCCACGGGAAACACTTCCGTATAGCCCAGCCCTTGAAACGTTTTTACGGAAGCTATATTTTCTTTCTTCACTTCCCCGTACAAAACCGTTTTCTTCGCCTCTTCCTTTTCTTTTTTTCGTCGTTTCATCAGTTCTTCTTCCAACAAAAGCAACATTTTTTTGCCAAGTCCGTTTCCTCTGGACTCTTTTCCCACAAGGTAGCTGATTTTTTCTTCCCCGGTTTCTGTTTTACTAATTCTAACCTGACCTACCGGTTTTAAAAAATCCATACACACAAAAAGCCGCGTATCCTCCGATGCAATAACATCTTCATACCATTTTTCATGTTCTTCCCACAAAATCGGTTCACTGGAAAAGGAATTTTTTCTGGTTTCCTCTTCGTTTGCCCAGTCAAATATTAACTTTTTGTCTGCTCTTTCTGCTTGTCTAAGATACAATCCCATATCGTTTCTTCGCTTACCTACCCTTAATTCTCTGATACTTTAATTCTGCCAATTCCCAATCCTGCATTGTATCAATATCCTGTACATTTATCTCTTCCTGAAAATAAGGCATTGTTTTATCCATAATAATTTTTTTCTGTTTTAAAAAGCTTTCCACCTTTAGGCAATAAAACTGTCCGCAATCATGATATAGCGGCTCCAAATCCTGAGATCTGGAAAGCATGTATTCCGGCCACTTCGCCACAAGACACTCCTCTTTTAAAGTAACACATCGCTGGGGCGGAAAAGAAAACCGCACCACCGGCATGACCGTATCCGCGCCCTTTACCTCTAATGTTTCCATGGCAGTTTTTATTGCATCTCCATCTACAAAGGGAGCAGTGGGATAAATGCAACACACATAATCAAATTCTTTGCCCATTTCCTTATATTTTTCCAGCACTTCCAAAATCACGTCTGCCGTAGTGGCAAAATCATTGGAAGTCTCCTCGCTTCTGTAAAAAGGCACCTTAGCTCCGGCGCGTTTCCCCACTGTCGCGATTTCCTCATCCTCCGTAGAAACCATTACCTCTTCAAAGACTCTGCTTTCCAAAGCCGCTTCCACGGAATATTCCATAATCGGTCTTCCCAGAAAAGGTTTGATGTTTTTTCTCGGAATTCTTTTGCTTCCGCCTCTTGCGGTAATAATTGCCAGTGCTTTCATGCTTCTCTCCTTACGAATTTTCAGCCCTTTCTGTTCTTATGCTCTTTTAATTTCTTTCGCATCCCCCGATATCCAAACAGCAAAACGTAGTAATAAAAGAACAGGAAATTCGATTTCATTTGCAAATCAATGAGCTTTTTATCTTCCGGTGCCATATATTTTTCATAGTAGGGGTTATTTCGAAAATCCGGAACATATTTTAAAATATTCTTTTTAAGTAACGCTGTATTTTTCAGTTTTCTCTTTTTCCCGGCATACATGTAAGAAAACAACGTAATAGCATAATACAGCTCCGTAAAACGGTATTCCAGCTCATCCTGATATGTTTCCCACAGACCGCGCTTTTTGCTCTCTTCTAACAAAAGACGCCCCGCTTCCATCCGGTCTTTGCATTTTTCCCACGTCACCTGATGGGTAGTAGATTCCGACAACATATAATAAAAATACATCGGTTCCTCTACTCTTTCAAAATGTGTAAAATACATGGACCAAAGAGGTGCCGCACAGTTGTCTTCATAAAAAATTTTTTCCGGAAAAGAAAGATGATTCTCCTTTATCCTTTCGTGCAGATATATTTTTACCACCATACTTCCGGAACGGAGTATGTGTTTTTTATGCTCCTCTTCCCCTAATTCCCCGGTTTGATCTAAGGTGTTATTGATAACGATTTGCCCGGGCTCCATGGTGTGGGAGTAAACCAGCGAGTAATCACACCCTACCAAATCCGCTCCGGTTGCCTCCGCTTTATCGATAAGCTTTTGATACATATCCGGTGTAATCCAGTCATCCGAATCAATAAAACCAATCCATTTGCCCGTTGCTGCCTTTAATCCGAGATTTTTTGCACCTCCCTGTCTTTTGTTTTCGGTAGAAGCAATGACACGAACCCTCTTTGGATACTGCTTTTCGTACTGTCTTAAAATTTCCAGCGACTGATCCGTGGAAGCATCATCTACTGCAATGATTTCATAATCCTCCACCGTTTGTGCCAGCAAAGAATCCATGCAATGATTTAATTTTTCTTCTGCTGCCATGTTATAGACCGGCACAATAATAGACAACTGCATCCCAACTTATCCCTTTCTGTCCTGGATTTTCCAATCGCATCTTCTTTTTTATTTCCGGTAATAATCCGTTAATTTCTTTACGGCTTTAATCACATCTTCCACATCTTCCTTACCCATGGAAGGATACAACGGAAGACTCATCATGCTTTCATACAATGCTTCCGCTTTCGGACAAAGCCCCTTCTGATATCCCAGCTTTTCATAATAAGGATGACGATACACCGGGATATAATGCACATTGCAACAGATATTCTCTGCCGCCATGGCATCGAAAAATTCCTTTCGGTCACAGCGAAACTTTTCCAAATCCAAGCGTAAAATATACAAATGTCTCGTAGTATCCGATTCCGGAATTTCTTCCTGCACCAGCACTCCTTCCATTTGTCCAAAAGCTTCGTTGTACCGATTTACAATCTCTGCCCGTTTCTTCTTAAAATCGCTTAATTTATCTAACTGACTGATTAAAAGTCCTGCCTGAATATCCGTCATACGGTAATTCATTCCCAAAGCAATTTGCTCATAATACCAGCCGCCTTCAGATTCCTTTTCCAAAAGGTCCGCTTCCCTGGTAATTCCGTGAGAACGATATAACGCAATCTTCTTTGCCAAATCCTCACGGCTTGTCATAACTGCTCCGCCCTCTCCGGAAGTAACGGTTTTTACGGGATGAAACGAAAAAGTCGTAATATCCGCCAAGCTTCCTACCATTTTTCCACAGTAAGAGGTTCCGATGGAATGCGCTGCATCTTCAATAAAAACAAGACCATGCGCATCACATATTTGGCGTATTCTTTCCACTTCCACCGCTTGTCCCGTGAAATCCACTGCAATAACCGCCTTCGTTTTCGCCGTAATTTTTTTCTCAATGGAATCCGGATCTATATTGTACGTTTTTTCATTAATATCTGCAAACACAGGAGTGGCTCCCATATAGAGCACACAGTTTGCCGATGCAGCAAAGGTAATGGGGGTTGTAATCACTTCATCCCCCGGTTGCAGGCCGATTGCTTGGCATGCAATGTGAAGGGCTGCTGTACCGCTATTTACCGCAAAACCATACTTTGCTCCCGTTAAGTGGCATAATTTCTCTTCCAGTTCCGTAATTTTGGGTCCACAGGTAAGGTAATCGCTTTTTAATACTTCCACTACCGCCTGAATATCTTTGTCATCCAAAAATTGATGTCCATAATATAATTTTTTTTCTCTTGTCGGAGTCCCTCCGCAAATTGCCGGTCTTTCCATCCATTCCTCCTTACTTTTGTTCCATTTTCAGTAAGGCCGCTGCCATGCGACAGGCTCCGTTTCCGTCTAACAATTGCCCCAGCCTCTCTGACATTTTTTCCCGTTTTTCTTTATTGTTTCTATATTCTTCCAAAATGTGCCCCAGCTGCTCCAT
>JAZNKK010000077.1:0-4996 GCA_045578545.1 Lachnospiraceae bacterium | reverse complement strand
TATCTTATTTCAATCCGTCCAAAAATTCCTTCACCTGACGATATACCCCTTTTCCGTCCAACTCATATTTCTCCATGAGAACTGCTGCCGAACCGGATTCTCCGAAGGTATCATATACACCGATTTTCTTAACCAGCGTCGGATGCTTTTCGCTCAGTGCCTCGCATACCGCAGAACCGAGTCCGCCGATTACGGAGTGTTCTTCCAAGGTAACTACCTTGCCGGTCTTCTTTGCACTTTCGATAATCATATCTTCATCCAAAGGCTTAATGGTGTGGATATCCAAAATCTCTACGCTGACGCCGTCTGCTTCCAACATCTTGGCCGCTTCCATGGCACTGTTTACCATGGTTCCCGTAGCCACCAGCGTTACATCCTTACCATCCTGAATCTTAATGCCCTTGCCCCATTCAAACTTGTAATCCGGGCGGTCATTGATTACCGGCACTGCTGCACGTCCAAGACGGATGTATACCGGACCTTCGTACTCTGCTGCTGCACGAACAGCTGCTTTTGCTTCAATATCGTCTGCCGGATTCATAACTACCATGCCGGGGATGGAACGCATCAGCGCAATATCCTCGAGACACTGGTGGGATGCTCCGTCTTCTCCTACGGTGATACCGGCATGAGAAGCACAAATCTTCACATTTAACTTAGGATAACCGATGGAGTTCCGAATCTGCTCGTAAGCTCTTCCGGTTGCAAACATGGCAAAGGAGCTGGCAAAGGGAATCTTTCCGCTGGCTGCAAGTCCTGCCGCAATACCCATCATATTTCCTTCTGCGATTCCCACATCAAAGAATCGGTCCGGATATGCTTTCCCGAACACACCGGTCTTGGTAGCTGCCGCCAAATCCGCATCCATAACCACGATGTCCGGATTCTCTGCGCCCAGCTCCACTAAAGTCTGTCCATAGCTTTCTCTTGTTGCAATCTTCTTTACTTCTGACATAATGCTTCACCTGCTTTCGTAAGTTCTTCCATCGCAATCTTGCACTCTTCATCGTTGGGTGCTTTTCCATGCCATGAAGCATTATTTTCCATATAGGAAACGCCTTTTCCTTTGATACTCTTAGCTACAATCGCAGTAGGCATTCCTTTGGTTTCTCTTGCTTCTTTAAATGCCGCGCGGATGGAGTCAAAGTCATGTGCATCCATCTCTACCACGTGGAAGTTGAACGCTTCAAATTTCTTTCCGATGGGATAAGGCGAACATACATCTTCAACCTTACCGTCAATCTGAAGTCCGTTGTTATCTACAATCACTACCAAATTGTCCAGTTTGCGGGCACCGGCAAACATCGCTGCCTCCCACACCTGTCCTTCCTGAATCTCGCCGTCACCAAGAAGGGTATATACTCTGGAATCTCTGTTGTCTAATTTTGCTGCCAAAGCCATTCCCACTGCTGCGGAAACGCCCTGTCCCAAAGAACCGGTGGACATATCCACGCCGGGGGTATGTTTCATACTGGGATGTCCCTGCAAATGAGAACCCACTTTACGAAGGGTAAGCAAATCTTCCTTCGGGAAAAACCCTTTTTCTGCCAAAGCTGCATATAATCCCGGTGCTGTATGACCTTTTGACAATACAAAGCGGTCTCTCTCCGGTGCTTCCGGATTTTTAGGATCCACATTCATCTCTTCAAAATACAAATAGGTAAAAATATCAGCTGCGGAAAGGGAACCACCCGGGTGTCCTGCTTTCGCACTATGAGTTGACAAAATAATACCTTTTCGAACTTCATTAGCTATGATTTTGAGTTCCTGGTTGTCCATAACATCCTCCATCGTAGAATTTTATAAGAATTATATTTACAATATTTTGTTACTCGTTCCGAAAATAACCCATATCTTGTATGCTTTCACCACACAACCGACACTATTCTACCACATATCCTTACATTTGAAAAGGCAAAAAACAAGTAATTTATATGTAAATTTGTTAATCGTTTGCTTTTAACACTTTAACACTGGACGGCTCCAAATAATCCGTATATTCTACCTCTTCCTTCTCCATCAGCTTCGCCCGTCTCTTTTTAATAAAAATAGCCGTAGCTACCGCCGCCATCAAGCTGCCAAGACAAATTGAAATAAAGTTGTAGCTTGCCAGGGAATGCGCCGTTGCGAAGGTAAAAAAGGAGCGCACGATAATCGCCAGGAAAAAAACGGCAATCGCTCCAATAAATCTTCCTACAATGGCATGCCGCACATCCAGCTTCAGCCTTCTTCGAAATTCAATATCCTCCGCCATTTTCAAAGACTCATTTCCGGCCGCCATTTTTGACAGTATTCCGCCCAGGGAATCCGGTCCCATGATGCTGAGTATCGCGATAATCACTACCGGCATACACATTTTAGAAAGAGGATGGCTGCTGCCGATACCCCAAAAGGCGAAAAACAACATGCAGATAGCATAGCACAACGCCAGATTGGCACAAAAAATCCCCGCCTTTTCCCGTCCGGACTTTGCACCTTCAACAAGAATCTCTCCATCCGCTTTTCCGGTCTGACCATTGATATATACCAAATGCCTTTTTCCTTTATAATAGTAATTGCAAACCCACACCGGCACCAGAGCGTATAGGATTTCCTCCGGCTTTGCGGAAATTTTCTCTCCGAAAAACTGCACGTTATGCTCCAGTCCTGCGTACGCCATAATCTGACGTTTGCACTGGGTCTCACCATATTTTCTCACTCGTTTTATAGTATCCGGTATAACATCTTTGGGCTCAAAGTAGTATCTTTCTGCCGCATGGCCGGAAAGGTAGGCCGCCGTAAAGTCTTCCAACTCCTCATAATTATACGGTTCGATTCCGTGAAACCTGTCTTTGGAGAAATTATAAGAAGCGTGATTGGGAATCTTGTCATAAACCACTTCGATTTCCCGGATTACCGGCGCATATTTTTTCTCTCTTTGAATTTGTTTTCTTTCTGCCTCGAACACCTGTCCCGGTGTCATCATGCTGTACTGTTCTTCCTCGTTTCGAATTCCCTTTCGAGAAAGTGTTGCCGTCATACAGGCATCTACCTTGGCATCTACCAACCACACCGGCACATAGATGTTCTGAAAGGTAGGTTTCATTTTTTCTTCTTTGTATTCCGGCATAGATTCATGAGACATCCACCATTTATAAAAGCACTGCTTTGCGCCCTTTTCGTCAATGCGGAAAGGAATAATTTTTTCCGGCGAAAGCTCGCCTTCTCCATTTCCAAAAGCTGCCAATTCACTTTGACAATACGCACACTTCATCTTTGCTGAGTAATCCGCAGAAAAGACCACCGCGTTGCAGGACGGGCACTGGTATTGATTTACCCCCGCATCCATTTTCATACCACCGTCAAAGGACACACTTTCCATATCGTATTCCTCTACCGAAATCATACTTTGACAGGTGTCGCAAACCAGCTTCTGCTCCTCTATGGAAAATCGCATCTGATCACCGCAACTTGGACACTTAAATATACAAATCATTTTTTCTCTCCCCATGAAGACTATTGTCTTTTTTCATTTTTTATGTTATTACAAAAACGGTCATATTTACTTATGTGCCAAATTATAGCACAATTCCTTACGCCTTACCATGGCAGATAGGCAACGATATCTACAATAAAATCAATCGGAGAACACATTATGGACAGTTTACTCTTTAGCCTGGGAGCTACGCTTCCGATTTTCCTTGTTATGCTTGTGGGATACTTCTTAAAAAGGCTGGGTATGATGAAGCCGGACTTTACCGCTTCTCTTAATAAATTAAATTATAAAGTCACTTTACCGGTTTTGCTTTTCACCGACCTTGCCGGCACGGACATTCGTGCCTCCTGGGACACCCGGTATGTTTTGTATTGTTTTTTGGTAACGCTTTTTTGCATCACGGTGATATGGTCTGTCAGCGGTATCGTCCTTCGCAAAAAAGAGACCTCCGGCGTACCTGTTCTGGGTGAATTCGTACAAGGTTCTTACCGCGGCAGCGCTGCCGTTTTAGGAATTGCCTTTTTGCAAAACATCTACGGAACAAGTCTGATGGGACCGCTTATGATTTTGGGCACCGTTCCTCTCTACAATATTATGGCAGTGGTTATCCTCTCCTTCACTACTCCCGGTGAAAATCATTTCCGCGGCGAAAAGCTGAAGGAAACTTTCTTCGATGTTTTAAAAAATCCTATTATCATCAGCATCTTTCTGGGCATCCTCTTTTCTTTTCTTCGAATAGATTTACCCGTCATCATAGACACCTCTTTGGATATGATTGCAAGACTTGCAACCCCCTTGGCACTCCTCGCCCTTGGTGGCGGTTTTGAAGGTCGAAAAGCTTTGCGTTATTTAAAGCCAACCTTTGTCTGTGCCTTCATCAAACTGGTGTTGCAACCCCTTATCTTTCTTCCTCTTGCGATTTCTTTGGATTTTCGCGGTGAGGCACTGGTAGCCATCCTGGTAATGCTGGGTGCTCCCACCACTGCCAGTTGCTACATTATGGCAAAAAATATGAACCACGAAGGCACGCTGACTTCCAGTGTGGTTGTAGCAACCACCTTCTTAAGCTCCGTCACGCTGACCTCGTGGCTCTTTCTTCTAAAATATTTGGGATTTGTATAAACAAACCGGTGTGACATATTTTTTATTATTCTACGGCGTACTCTATGTTTTTCTTCAAGCCATAAGCAGTATTCAAATTATTCCACCACCAGCCATGGATAAAGTTCCTGATACATAAGGTCAATGCATTCTCTGTAATGCCATGTAGAACGAAGCCATGCTATCGCTGTATAAATCCCTTCCGGAAGAGTAAAGAAAACAAGTCCTCTATCCTTACGTGCCCCTAGTCTTTACTCCAAATATATTTTTTCTTCTAACTCCATTGTTTCGGTATTCATGCACAACAGACAACGAGTACCATCGTAGCCATATACCACAAAATAATCCTCCCAGATAAGAATATCATCTATATAAGCAATTCCGAAAAGTCGGAGGCCAAGCGGTCTTAGGAAGACAAAT
>JAZNKK010000076.1:0-12533 GCA_045578545.1 Lachnospiraceae bacterium | reverse complement strand
TGTTTTACGAAAATGGTTATGGAATGGATTCGCCGGATCCTACACAGGCTTTCTATTGGTATAATGAGTCAGCCAATGCAGGAAATGCTAAGGGAATGTATAACCTAGGACGTTGCTATGAAAACGGATTAGGAACAGAAGTAAATTATGAGCAAGCACTTTCTTATTATGAACAGGCTGCGGATGAAGGTAATATGTATGCTCTTTATCGCTTGGGGTATTGTTATGAACACGGTAATGGAGTTACTGTAGATACCACGCAGGCATTTAGCTATTATAAACAGTCTGCGGAAGCCGGATATAATTATACAATGTACCTATGTGGTTATTGTTGTGAAAATGGTTTCGGAACAGAAGTTGACTTGAATCAGGCATTTTCTTGGTATGAACAAGCCGCTGAAAACGGAAGTAGTGTGGGAATGTATGACCTGGCCCGTTGCTATGAGCAAGGCATTGGCGTGGATGTAGATATGGAAATGGCGCTTGAATGGTATCAAGCATCTGCAGACGCCGGATACGAGAGAGCACAAACAAAATTAGAGGAACTTTCCCAGTAATTGCCTTAGCAACGAAAAGAAACGGAAACAAAAAGAATACAGAAAACAAAACTCCTCTAAGGATTACAGATAGTAAACTTTGGAGGAGTTTTTCTTATCAGGATAATAATTACTTTTTATAGAACTATTTTAATTTTTCCACGGCATCGGAAAGGACCTGGATCCTTTCTTTCATATTGCCGGATAATTCTAAGTTGTTATGCGCCATGGTTAAGGTCTGCTGGGTAGTAGCAGATACCTCTTCGCTGACTGCAGAGATGGTCTCTACGCTGTTAATTAAAGTGGTGTTGATGGAATTCAAAGAGCGAATGGATTCGGCTTCTTCTTCCGCACCTTCTGAAATAGCAGAGACAGCGTTGTTGATTCCGGAGAAGATGGATTTTGTCTGAGAAATCAATTCGTGCTGTTTGGAAGCGGATACCACTACGTTAGATACGATTTGGTTCGCATCGGCAGCTTCTGCTTGTAACGCATCCAAAATCTCCTGAATGTTGGCTGTTGCATTGGAAGTCTGGGTTGCCAGATTGGTGATTTCGGTAGCAACTACGGCAAATCCGCGTCCGGCTTCTCCGGCTCTGGCTGCTTCAATGGAAGCATTCAGCGCTAACAGGTTTGTCTGGGTTGCAATTTCCTGAATGATGTGAATAATATCGGATGCTTTGGAAGCACTTTCGGTTAATTCATTCATTTCATGATTCAATTCTTGGTTAATGTTCTGTACGTAAGCAGCATTTTCAGTTAAGGAATCCATGTAAGCTTGACCGTTTTCTACCTTATCGTAGGTATCACGGATGGCATTCTGCATCTGGTTGGAAATGCTCTCCGCAATCTCGATTACCTTCTGAATCTGCTCGGTCTGTGCAAGCTGCGCCTGAATGGAGTCTGCAGTCTGTGTGGTTCCGTAGCTGATTTCGTCCATGGAGCGAGCTGTTACATTGGAGGATTCTTCCACCTGCGCAACAAGAGAGAGTACGTTACGGGTTTCGGAAGATACGGTATCTGCTACCACCAAAATATTATCTAAAGTTGCCTGAGTCTGCTGTTCCTGTTCTATTACATCGTCGATTTTCTTTTTATTCAGTGCAGCCTGCATTTTTGTAGAGATAGCACTGAAGATAAAGAAGAATAAAACAGCCAGCAGCTGAATTTCATAGTCCGCAATCTGGTCGGCATTGCTTTCTTTTAAAACCAGGATGTGATACAAAATGGATATTACGTTAACACCGGTAGCCCAAATACAGGTAAGTGTCAATAATTTGGTGTCCGCACATACGATTAAGAAAGTGGCGGGAACCAATACGTAAGCAAAGGTCATGGGGGTATCACCGGTAATGAGTACCATGGAATACATGGACAGGAAGCCGATGACTCCGACATAGCGTCCGAAATTCTTTTCCGGTTTTGTTTTGTGTAAGATCCAAGCGAGAGCGAGAGGAACGGCGATGATTGCCACAAGTGCCAAATAGTAGCCGATAGTACGTTCTCCTTTAATTACTTCCAGTAGATAGGCCACCAAAATAAGCGCCTCGGTAAAAGTAAGAGCGCTCAACAATGAGCGGCTGATGCGTTGAAATTCTGTGTTCATGAAAACCTCCTATGCGTGTAGTCTGAGTACAGGCAATCTGTTTTAGTACATTATTACTAACTCTTTTGTAAAATTTTATAGTATTTTTGGTTTTATTGCAAGAAAAATGCTGAAATTATACAAAAATTTGTTGACAGTGAAAGAAAGAGATGATAACATAACAGTGTTATTGGATAACGATGTTATGTATGCGAGGTGATATCTTGGGGCAGGATAAAGAAACAAAAACCAAGCTTTTGCTGAGTGCGAGACAGGAGTTTATAGAAAAGGGATATATGAAGGCATCCCTTCGAACGATATGTAAAAATGCCGGAGTGACCACCGGAGCCTTGTATTTTTTCTTTGAAGATAAGGAAGCTTTGTTTGAAGCGGTAACGAAAGAAACCGTGAACGGAATTTTGCAGATTATGAAAGCTCACTTCCAAGAGGAAAGGGAGATGATGGCAACGGGAAGAATTTTTACGATGGAACCGGAAGAGATGAAGGATGATTTGGATACTGCCGAGATGATTATTCATCAGATGTATCTTCACCGGGACGATGTTTTGTTGGTGCTGACCAAAAGTCAGGGGTCACGTTTGGAAAACATTGTGGATCAATTTGTGGAGCTATCGGAGGTTCACTATCAAATGATGGCAAAGGTCATGCAGGAAGCCTATCCGGATGCGAAGACGGATGAAAATTTTATTCACTGGCTTTCCCATGAACTCATTGAAGCTTTTATTTATGTGATTACGCATATAGAGTCGGAACAAGAAGCCGTTGCTTTTTTGCATCAAATGACTACTTATATGATGGCAGGCTGGTATGGTTTGTTTCAAATGAAAAAAGGACCGGAGCAGTGAAAAAAGGAAAAACACTGCAAAAGTCCTTTCAACATAACACTTACATAACGATGTTATGTTGCGATAGAAAAAAGAATTCAAAATAAAAAAGAAAACAGAAAGGAAGACGAGATGTATTTAGAAGTAAAAGACATGAAAAAAAGTTATGGAGAAGGCGGAAGTTACATTCAGGTATTACGAGGTATTACCACCGGAGTGGAACAGGGAGAGATGTGTGTAATTGAAGGAACCAGTGGTTCCGGAAAATCCACTTTTTTAAATTGCATCGGCGGATTGGATACGTTGGACTCCGGAAGTATTAGGGTGGACGGCAAAGAAATTGTGGGGATGAAACCGGAAAAGCTTTCGGATTACCGAAGAGAAAATTTGGGTTTTATTTTTCAGTTTTATAATCTGGTTCCGAATCTGACGGTGCGGGAAAACATTCAGGTGTGCGAATATCTTTCCGAGGACCCTTTGAATATGGAAGAATTACTGGAAACCTTAGGCTTAACCGAACATCAAAATAAGTTTCCATCCCAGCTTTCCGGCGGACAACAGCAACGATGCGCCATTGCAAGAGCGCTGATTAAAAATCCGAAGCTTCTTTTGTGTGATGAGCCTACCGGCGCGTTGGATTCTAAAACATCCAGAGAAATTCTTGCATTATTGGAAACCGTAAACGAAAAGTACGGTACCACTATGCTAATCGTTACTCACAATAATTCCATAAAAAATATGGTACATAAGGTAATTCGAATTAAGGACGGACAAATCAGTAAGGACTACCGCAATGCGACCAGAGTGTCTGCGATGGAACTGGAGGACTTATAATATGCAAAAGGTATTAAGAAAACGAATTCTCAGAGATTTTAAAGAAAATTTATTTCGTTATCTGGCGTTGGCAGTAATGATTGTTTTGTGTATGTACATCATCATTTCGCTAATCGGTACGGCAGATACCATTATTTTAGGTTCGCAAAGATATGGGGAAGACAACTGCGTGGAGGATGGAGAATTTACGGTGTTTCTTCCGTTGTCGGAGACGGAAATGGCAGAATTACAGGCGCTTGGTGTTACACTGGAGGAACAGTTCTATTTGGAATTTGAGATGGAAGACCAAAGCACCCTTCGTGTATTTCAAAATCGGGAAAACATCAATTGGTTGGAGGTAACGGAAGGCGTGGCTGCGGAGCATACCGGCGAGGTTGTATTAGAACATCGTTATGCCGCGGAGAATGATTTGCATCTTGGTGACGAAATTTTGATTGGCGAGAGATGGTTTGAAATCGTGGGCGTGGGATGCAGTCCCGATTACGATGCACCTTATAAAGATTTGACCGACAGCAGCGTAAACAGTTTGCAATTTGGAACTGCATTTGTTAGTGAAGAGGCGTATGAGGAACTTTTAAAAGATGGTAAAAGTGTGAAGGCACAAGAGTATGTCTACGCTTTCTTGTTAAACGATGGGATTTCCGAAGAGGAATGGAAGGAACGTTTACAGGAACTGACCATCGAGGCAGAGGAAATCGAAGACATGTATTTCCGGGAATTTTGGCAGGAACAGACGACGGAAAGGCAGGAATTGGAGGATGGCCTGACGGAACTGGAAAACGGCGTGGAGGAACTGGTGGAAGGGATGGAGGCCTTGACGGTATATCCTACCGGAATGGTTTCCTTGGATGAAGGAATGCTTAGCGCTTTGGAAGGTGCAGAGGCATTATCGGAAGGAATCGGAGAATTAAGCAGCGAAACAGAGGCGTTTTTGGAAGCGTATTTGGATACGGAGATTTCGAATCTGACACAGTACTTGTCAGCAAAAGATAATCCTAGAATCGGTGCGGCAGCAGCGGACCAGAACATCAACAAATACGGCGGTTTGATTGCAGGGGCCATTATACTTGTTCTTTTTGCCTATGTGATTTCGGTGTTTGTGGTGTACGGGATTGAAAAAGAAAACAGTACCATTGGGGCATTGTATGCGCTAGGTGTAAAAAGGCAGGAATTGATTTTGCATTATTTGTTTTTGCCGGTGGTAATTACCGGTGTTGCCGGTTTGCTTGGTTGCATCATTGGTTTTGCTTCCATCGGGAAGAGTACGATTATGGGAAATTGTTACGTTTATTTTTCCATTCCTCATATGGAGACAGTATATCCGGGATACTTATTGCTGTACGGAATCGTTTTGCCGCCGGTCATCTCTGCGGTGGTAAACTGGATGGTGATTCGCAGTAAATTAAACAAAACGGCGCTTTCCCTTCTTCGAAACGAGCAAAAAGCAGGGAAAACAAGCAATATAAAGCTTGGAAATATCGGATTTGTTACCATGTTTCAGATTCGTCAGATGCTGCGGGAACTTCGGACCTCTTTTACGGTAATCGGCGGCATGTTTATCTCTTTACTGATTTTGATGCTGGGACTAAATTGTTATGTCATGAGTCAGCACATCAGCATGGACAATAAGGCGGATACCAAATTTGAATATCTATACACCTATAAATATCCGGAAGAAACCGTGCCGGAAGGCGGATACGAAGCATTTGCCAAAGGAATGAAGAAGGATAATCTGGGCTTTTTGCTGGATGTTACCCTTCTTGGCATTACACCGGAGAATCCGTTCTTTGATGTAACGCTGAGCGATAGTAAGAGTGAAGTGGTTATTTCTTCTGCCATGGCGAATAAATACGGAGTGAAGGTGGGCGAAATCCTGGTACTTTCGGACGCAGAAGAGGAAATGTATTATGCCTTTACCGTGGCAGGAATTACCCAATATTCTACCGGTTTTTATGCGTTTATGGATATCGATGCCATGCGGGAATTGTTTGGTGAAAGCGAGGACTATTATAATCAGGTGTTTGCAGACCATGCATTAAACATTGATTCCGGTCGTCTTTACGGTGTTACCGGTAAGCAGGATATCGAAAAAGCATCGGATGTCTTTATCAACGAAATGATGCCGATGATTACCATGATGATTAGTGTATCTTCCTTAATTTTTGCCGTAGTTTTGTTCCTTATGATTAAGGTTATGCTGGATCGTTCCGCCTTCCATATTTCTATGGCTAAGGTATTTGGGTATCGCACAAAGGAGATTCAGAAATTATATCTAAACGGGAATTTTTATACGGTTGCCATAGGGGCTGCCGTTTGCATCCCTCTGGCTAAAAAATGCATGGATATCCTTTATCCTTTCATGGTTTCCAATGTGGGCTGCGATATGAATTTAAAGTTCCCCTGGCAGTTATATTTACTGATTTACGGTGCGGTTTTGGCGGTATATGGAATTATTCATTGGTTACTGGTGGGAAGATTAAAGAAAGTGAATTTGGCAGAGGTGTTAAAGAACAGGGAATAGAAAACGAAGGATAGGCTGCTTTTTCTTTGCTAAAACTTAGTTGATGTTTAGAAAAAGATGTGATACAATTCTTTACAGTTTTACATCGGAGGAGTTATCATGGACGACGGAGACAGTGATACTGCACGTTATCAGAATACATATCGAATAGAGTAAAAATAACAATAAAGCATGGTCGCGAAAAACGACTGTGCTTTTTGTCGTCTATAATCTTCCGTAAAACAAAAAGTGGAACAACGTAAAAAGAGAAAGGAATAGGAAATGGAAATCGAATGGATTATCATTGTTGTTTGCATTGTAATGTCTGCTTATTTTTCGGCAACGGAGACTGCATTTTCGTCTCTGAACCGAATTCGTGTAAAAAACATGGCAGAAAAGGGAAATAAGAAGGCAAAGCTGGTGCTTAGTCTTTCCGAAAATTACGACAGCTTGTTATCTACCATTTTGATTGGAAATAATATTGTAAATATTGCCAGTGCCTCTTTAGCAACGGTTTTATTTGTGGCTTTATTAGGCAACGAGACCGGTCCTAGTGTTTCTACGGCGGTTACTACCATTGTGGTTTTGATTTTTGGTGAAGTTACACCAAAGAGTATTGCAAAAGAATCGCCGGAAAAGTTTGCTATGTTTTCCGCTCCTTTTTTGAAGGCTTTGGTGGTGGTTTTAACTCCCTTTAACTTCTTGTTTGGGCAGTGGAAAAAGTTATTGTCTAAGATTGTAAAATCAGAGGAAAATCATGGGATTACGGAAGAAGAACTACTGACCATGATTGAGGAAGCTACGGAAGAGGGCGGAATTGATGAAGAGGAAGGTACTTTGATTCGAAGCGCCATTGAATTTTCCGAACAGGAAGCAATCGAAATTTTGACCCCGCGAATTGATATTACAGGGGTATCCTTGGAAGCAACCAAGGAAGAAATCGCGGAAATCTTTGCCCAGACCGGATATTCCAGATTACCGGTATATCGGGAAAACATAGACCACATTGAAGGGATTATTTACTTAAAAGATTTTTACAATTATGTATATCGCAGTGATCGGGATGTGGCATCCATCCGGCGTCCGGCAGTATTTATTCCTAAAAGTAAAAAAATCGGTGAATTGTTAAAGGAACTTCAGCAGGATAAATCTCATATTGCGGTAGTATTGGATGAATACGGTCAGACCGTGGGAATCGTAACATTGGAAGATATTTTGGAAGAAATCGTAGGTGAAATCTGGGATGAACATGATGAAGTGATGCAGGAAATTGTGCAAGTGTCCGACACGGAATATCACATTTTGGGTAGCACCGGTGTAGAGGAAGTATTTGAACAATTCGGAATTGAGGAAGAATCTGAAAACCAGACCGTCAGCGGTTGGGTTATGGAACGATTGGAGCGAATCCCGGAGGAGGGGGATAACTTTGTCTATAATAATTTGATTGTCCGTGTGGAAGAAATGGACGGAAAACGAATTGAAAAAATTCGGATTGTTGTAGATGCCAAAGAGGAAAAAGAAGAATAGGGCTTTCTGCAATATGTGTTTTCACATAGGAAAAGAAAAATGGATATTTTGATTTGAAATTGGGGAATAATAGGTAAATAAGAAGAATAAAACAGGGAGAAAAAGGATGGCAAATATTTATACATCGGCAGAGCAACTTATCGGAAATACACCTATTTTGGAACTGACGCATTTAGAAAGAGCTTTGAATCTAAAAGCAAAAGTGCTGGTGAAATTGGAATGTTTTAATCCGGCCGGTTCGATCAAAGATCGTGTGGCAAAAGCCATACTTTCTGAGGCCGAGAAAAACGGAACGTTAAAACCGGGCGGCGTTGTGATAGAGCCTACTTCAGGAAATACCGGAATCGGTTTGGCTGCCATGGCCGCCATGAAAGGATACCGGGCTATCATTGTAATGCCCGATTCCATGTCGATGGAACGAAGAAAAATGGTTGCGGCTTACGGAGCGGAACTGATACTTACTCCGGGAGAAAAGGGAATGAGCGGAGCAATTGAGGAAGCCAACCGACTCAGAGAACAAATTCCGGGAAGTATGATAGCTGGTCAATTCACCAATCCGGTAAATGTTAAAGCGCATTATGAAACTACGGGACCGGAGATTTACGAGGCAACGGAAGGAAAGATAGATATTTTGATAGCCGGAGTCGGAACCGGGGGGACCATTACCGGAACCGGTCGCTATTTAAAAGAGAAAAATGAGAAAATCAGAGTGGTTGCCGTGGAACCGAAAGATTCTGCGGTATTATCCGGAGATAAACCTTGTCCTCACAAAATTCAAGGGATTGGAGCCGGGTTTGTTCCTGAAATTTTGGATACGGATGTTTATGATGAGATTTGTCAAATTACGACAGAGGAAGCTTTTGAAGCTTCCCGGATGATGGCAGGAAAAGAAGGGCTTTTAATCGGGATTTCTTCCGGAGCAGCGTTAAGCGCGGCAATCGCCTACGGGCAAAAAAGTGAAAATGAAGGAAAGAACATCGTAGTTATTTTGCCGGATGGTGGCGACCGTTATTTTTCTACTCCAATGTTTTCGTCGATTTGTTGACAAAAAATCTCAAAATGCTATAATTGAGCTTGTATAAAATTTTAAGGAGGAATTTGTAATGTTGAAGAACAGAAATATCGTTACCGTGATTGTGCTCAGCATTGTTACATGTGGTATTTATGACTTGTACTGGACTTATGTAACCATGGATGCACTTGATAAAGAAGGACAGGCAAGCAACATGCCCGTTATCGCTCAGTTTCTTCTTTGCTTTTTCTATGTTGGATTTTTGTTGTTCGGTCTTAACGCTGAAAACAACTTAAATGCAATCAAAGCAAAACGCGGTATGGAAGCTGCTGACAACAAAGTACTTTGGATGGTATTAGGTTTATTAGTACCGGTTGTATTGGTTATCTTAGTTCAGTTAGAAATCAATAAGCTTTGTCCGGAAGCATAAGATAAGATTACATAGCAGATAAGAGAGGCAGGCGGATACGTCTGCTTCTTTTTTCAAAAAATAGTGGGAGGACGCAGTATATGAAAAAGATGTGGGCAATGACCGTATTATGTTTTAGCATGCTGGCAGTAGCTTGCGGTGCGGCAGACGAAACAATTGTAGCGGGAGATAGTGCGGAAGTGCAGGAGGAAGAAGGAGCGGATTCTTCCGATGAGGAAGAGGCGTCGGAAGAGATTTCGGAAGAAAACAGCTTAGGTGAAGAAAGCGAAGAAGAAACGGCGGAAAATGCCACTGAGGATAGCGAGGAAGTTGCAGAAAACGCTTCGGAAGGCGGCGAAGAAGCGTCCGAAAATGCAACTGAAGAAGAAACGGAAAATAGCGAGGAAACCGTGAACGAGGATACGAATGAAGAAAGCCAAAACACGGGAAATGCGGAAGAAACCGAGGAGCCTACCGTGACAGAGCCTACCGTGACAGAACCTACCGTGACAGAACCTACCGGTCCTCAGAATTACATTGCGGAGTATCGTGTGGAGGAAGGGTATCTTGCACCGGATTTTACCGCCAATTTGTCGAACGGAACTACCGTGAACCTGTCTGATTTTCAAGGGACACCGGTTATTTTGAATTTCTGGGCTTCCTGGTGTGGCCCTTGTTGTAACGAAATGCCGGCTTTTCAGTGGCTTAATGATGAATACGGAAGTAATTTAACTATTCTTGCCGTAAACTGCGGAGAAAGTATGGAAACCATTCAGAGTTTTGCCGCGGCATACGGATATACCTTTTTGATGGCAGCAGACCCAAATTATGACATTTGTAATCTGTATCCCACCAGCGGAATTCCCTATACGATTGTGATTGATTCCTATGGTGTGATTCGTCACATTACGGTAGGAGCTGCAGATGCGCAGAGTATGTATAACCATTACAAGGAGTGCTTGGCTGATTTATAAAAAGGCAGATGTTTGGCGGGAAACGGCAGTGTTTTTCCGCCAAATATTTTTAATATAGCTGTGCCGGTTGCGAGAGTTTGCTTTGCCCACTCTTTGTTCTTGACAAGTCTTTTTGGGGTACTTATAATAAAATGCAAATGATTTGCATTTTATAAACTGCAAAAAGAAAAAGGGCTGAGTATGAAAACAAAAAGTGATTATGATACAAAAGGGAAAAAGGAAATCACACTTTTCTTGGAGCAAAATAAAGAGAAGGGTGTTACTGTGCAGGAAATTAAGCAGCATATGGAGGAAATCGGCAGCAATATGAATCTTTCCACCATATATCGTACCCTGGATAAATTGCAGGAAAAGGGTTTTGTGGTGAAGCATGCCGGAGGACAAGGGAAAAAGGCTACGTTTCAAGTGGTGAAGCATGGCGACACTTGTCGAAATCATTTGCACATCCAATGTAACCATTGCGGTCGGGTGGTGCACTTGGATTGCAGTTTTATGGAGGAAATGCAAAAGCATATAAAAAGATATCACGGATTTTATGTTGATTGTTCTGCATCGACCCTGCATGGTGTTTGCGGTGAATGTAGCAGTCGATAAAACGGTTAAGGATAGAGACAGATGGCACAAATAACTTGTAAGGATGTCGCACTGGGATACGAAGGAAAAATCGTAACCGGTGCGGTAAATTTTGAAGTAAATAAAGGGGAGTATCTTTGCATACTTGGTGAGAACGGCACCGGTAAAAGTACGCTTATGAAGGCGATTTTGGGGTTGACGACTCCCATGGAAGGTAAAATTGTTTTTTCCGATGGAATCCGACAAAAAGAAATCGGGTATCTTCCGCAACAAACGCCGAGACAACGGGATTTTCCGGCCAGTGTACAGGAAATTGTTTTAACCGGTTTCCTCGGAGGTATGGGACTTCGTCCGTTCTATACCAGAGAAGAAAAAGAAAAATCCGTACAGATTATGGAGAAACTGGGGATTTTATCTTTGGCAAAGCAATGCTACCGGGATTTGTCCGGCGGACAACAGCAAAGAGTACTGCTTGCCCGGGCACTTTGTGCTACCGGAAAGATGATTTTATTGGATGAGCCGGTTGCGGGCTTAGATCCTAAGGCAACGGAAGAATTGTATGATTTAATCAGAGAGATTAACCAAAAGGAAGAGATTACCATTTTGATGGTTTCCCACGATATTCAGGCGGCGTTGCGAGATGCCAGTCATATTTTGCATTTGAGTGATCGGCCGTTGTTTTTCGGTACCAGGGAAGACTATGCGAAAAGCGGATTGCTTCCGGAGAAAAAGCATATTTGGGAAGAGGAGATGGCATAATGGAACAAATCGTAAATTATTTATCCTATCCCTTCGTACAAAATGCTTTGATTATCGGTATCTTGGTTTCTCTTTGTGCGTCTCTTTTGGGGGTATCGTTGGTGTTAAAACGATATTCTTTTATTGGTGACGGTTTGTCCCATGTGGCATTTGGCGCAATGGCCATTGCTACCGTGATGAATCTGGTCAGCGATATGATTGTGATTATGCCGGTTACGGTTCTGGTGGCCGTGTTGCTGCTTCGAGTAGGACAAAATACAAAAATCAAAGGCGATTCCGCCATTGCCATGATTTCCGTATCGTCTATGGCAATCGGATATTTTCTGCTCAGTTTGTTCTCCAAATCGGCGAATGTCAGCGGAGACGTATGCAGTACACTGTTTGGCTCCACATCGATTTTGACGCTGACGGAAAAAGATGTGGCACTTTGCGTCGGCATGTCCGTGGTGGTCTTGGTTATCTTTTTGCTTTTTTATCATAGGATTTTTGCAGTAACCTTTGATGAAAATTTTGCAAGGGCGACCGGGGTTCCGGCAGGGATGTGTAACTTGATTTTGGCAACGGTAACAGCGGTGATTATTGTACTTGCTATGAAATTGGTAGGTACGCTGCTCATTTCTGCGTTGATTATTTTCCCGGCATTGTCGGCTATGCAGGTGTGGAAAAGCTTTCGTAAGGTGCTTGTGACATCAGCGATTTTATCGGTATTTTGTTCCTTTGTCGGTATTATCGGCTCCATTTTGTTGGAGGCACCGGTGGGGGCAACCATCGTCATTACCGATTTGGTTATGTTTTTTATTTTTGCATTTATTGGCAAAATGAAAAATATTTGAAGATACTTTGCATTTTAAAAAAAGTATGTTATAATAACTATACAGAAGAGTGGGTTTTTCTAAAATTACATTGACGAAATTCAAGGAACACTGTATTATGTATTAGAGGTCTAATTTGATACCGGAAGAATTGAGGTGTTTGAATG
>JAZNKK010000075.1:0-28210 GCA_045578545.1 Lachnospiraceae bacterium | reverse complement strand
TAAGTACATTTTAAGTCTTATTTTTAATATAAGTTCAAAATGTACTTGTTTTAAGTACATAAAATTTTGACAAAATATATGTGTAGCAGTACAATATTGCTACAAACAAATACGGAGGATAACAATGAAAAAGAATACACTTATTACAGCAGCAATTCTATTATGTTTATCATTGACTGCTTGCGGTCATGAACATACTTTTACGGATGCAACTTGTACAGCGCCTATGACTTGTAGTGAATGTGGAATTACAGAAGGAGAAGCATTAGGTCATACGTGGGTGGATGCAACTTGTGATACTGCTATGACTTGCAGTATGTGTGGAATTACAGAAGGAGAAGCATTAGGTCATACATGGGTAGAAGCAACCTGTGAAACGGCTAAAACGTGTAGTGTCTGCGGAGCAACCGAAGGAAATCCGTTAGAGCATAGTTGGATTGAGGCTACGACAGAAGCACCCAAAACGTGTGAATTGTGCGGTTTGACAGACGGAGAACCTTTGGCAGTGGAAGAAACTGAGACAGAAGAAACAGAAACCGAAGAAGTTACAGAAGAAGAAACCGAAGTAATTGAAGAAGAGACAACAGAATCTTCTGATGAGCAATTAGTAAGTAGTCTCAATCTTCCAGAAGATGAGCGACAATTCTACATGCAACAATTTGGTTTATCTTCAGAGGAACTAGACAATCTTACCGTAACAAGATTATATGAATTAATAGATGGTTATTTGAATTCATTAATAGGTGATGGAGGCTCTTCAAGTGGTGGCAGCTCATCCAGCAGTGGTTCATCCAGCGGTGGCTCTGATAACTCAGGTTCGAATGGTGGCGATGAGGGTAATCAAGAAAGCAATCCTTGGGGACTTCCAGTTGGTCAATTAAATCCTGATGATGGTTCCCTACCTGGTAATATGTAAATCATATACTATATGTAAGTACTATTATACAAAAGGCAATGGCGTAATGCTATTGCCTTTTCACTTACATTCCGATATAGTTATTAATAAATTTTTTTATTTTAACAAAGCACTAATTTGTGATTTCAGTGGTTCTGCGGTATAATGTGTGTGTTTATACTTAGGAGGAAAAGAGTATATGAAAAAGAGAATATTTGTAACAACCTTAACATTATTTGGAATGACATTATTGACTGCTTGCGGTCATGAACATACTTTTACGGATGCAACTTGTACAGCGCCTATGACTTGCAGCGAATGTGGAATCACCGAAGGAGAAGCCACAGGCCATGTTTTTTCGGAAGCGACTTGTGACACTGCTATGACTTGCAGTATGTGTGGAATTACAGAAGGAGAAGCTTTAGGTCATACATGGGTAGAAGCAACCTGTGAAACGGCTAAAACGTGTAGTATCTGCGGAGCAACCGAAGGAAATCCGTTAGAGCATAGTTGGATTGAGGCTACGACAGAAGCCCCCAAAACATGTGAATTGTGTGGCTTAACAGACGGAGAACCTTTGGCAGTGGAGGAAACTGAGACAGAAGAAACAGAAACCGAAGAAGTTGAAGAAGAAACCGAAACAGAAGAGAATCAATCATCTTTCCAGTGGCCAGACGAAGAAACCAGAGCATGGTTTGGAACAGAGTTCGGTCTATCTGAGGACGAACTTAATAATATGACACAGCAACGCTTTGATAGCTTATTACAAAGTTGGTTAAATGGTGATATAGGTGCTTCCAATAACACCGGAGGCAATAGCGGTGGCGGTAGCAACAACAGCGGCGGTAGTTCAAATAGCGGTCCTGAAAATGGTGATTATAATAACGGCGATACCGGTGGCCTTGCACCGATGCCACTTGATCCTACTGATGCGCCAGCAGGTTCAATGTAATAGATACTTTTGACAAAGCAAAAGAAAAAAAGTGGTACTTGGGGGTACCACTTAATACAAATACAATATTACTTGTTGAGTATCCAAACCACTGATACAATACTCTCAAGTGGATACATACAAAACAAAGCAATAATAACAGCTACAATGATAAGTAGAATCACACTGCCAATCATCATGTTTTGTTCCATTGTCTTGACCTCCTTGTAATTTTGGATAATAATACCACAAATCGCTTCTATGTGGATGCAAGTCTCAGTTGCGTATTATCTGGACTACTAAGGTCAATTACAGTATAACACTACATTTTTACTTTGTCAATATGTATAAACAAGATGAAGATGCTTTCTCACGGACGGGAACCACTTAATACAATATTTTAATGTCATCTGGCAACGTCGCTAAGGGGCATAGGTGTTGTGCGAGCGCAGACACGAAGCGCAAGCGTAGTGTCAAGTCCGTGACACCGTGGATGCCTCCGCGACCATGCCACATCTTAGTAGATACGCAGACCACGGACAGTATTACCCGTGGTCTTTTGTGTTTTGTGTTCACTATCCCGAAGCTCCCTTATACGAGCCTTCCGTCCCCTCTCCTTCAACACACGTCCCACAGGAAAAAGACTTTTTAGGCGTGCTACGGAAGATAGTTTATGGGATGCATTAGCAAACTGGTACCTTGACAACAAAATAAACGCAACCTTACAAGATGTATATGCAAAATGGCTTGAATGGAAAAAGACACCTACTAATGCCGACAATATCAAGCGTATTCAGGCATCATGGAAAGCTTACTATTCTAACGAACCTTTAAGCAAAAATATCATCGGAAAACACTTGGCAGAAAGCTCGAAAAAAGATAAATAAAAACTTATTTACATCTAATCCTCTGCCATCCGATGAAGAACTAGTTTTTACGGATGATGAACGTAGACAATTAAAGAACATTGTTTTACTGCTAATTGGATTTTTCAAAGCAATAATCCGAAATACGACTACCGCCTGAGTTATCACGGTGCCAGCCGAAAACTAACTAAGTTGTGCAGACGTTTAGATACAGTAAATAAAAGCCCACATAAATGCAGGAAAACTACATTTGGATATTATTCTTTCGAGAGAAAATCCAAGGAAGAACAGGCAAAAGCCATAGATTTAGCATTGTCTTTAGAATAATTTTACGAATCGTAAAGAACGTAAATTCGAAAACGATAGAAAAAAAAGAGAAGCCTTGATTTTACAGGCTTCTCTCTCAAAAAACTAGAGCGGGTGATGGGAATCGAACCCACGTGTTCAGCTTGGAAGGCTGACATTCTACCATTGAACTACACCCGCATATTTAATTGAATTGCATCGGGGTGACAGGATTCGAACCTGCGACCCCCTGGTCCCAAACCAGGTGCTCTAGCCAAGCTGAGCCACACCCCGAAATCGCATCTTACCTGTCAGAAAACTCATTTTTCATGTGTTTCCCTCACGACACAAACCATATTATACGTTCGTTTTTTTTCTTTGTCAACACTTATTTTTATTTTTTTCAATTTTTATTTTTCCCGCCGCTTTTTCTACCGTAATTCAACGTCTTTTGGCGAAATGTACTTTTCGGCATTCCTTTTTTATACCACTCTACACATATCGGATTTCGCAAGAAATTTCTCCCTGATCGCTGATTTCCATAACGGCATAACTCGCTCTGCCGTTTTCCTGTCTGGGCAAAGCAAGGCTGCCAGGATTCACCATCCAGACTCCGTCTCTCTCCACAACGCAGGGGCGATGGGTGTGTCCGAAAAAGAAAATTTTTGCTTCCTTTTGATTTGCCACATGGTACAACTCTGCCAAAGTTTCATTCACCGAATATTGATGTCCGTGGGCAATCATTGCCTTAACATTTCCTAAACGAATTTCTTTTTGCATCGGAAGATAGGAATTAAAATCCATATTTCCTGCCACCATCTCCAGGCGGCACGGCGCAGTCTCTTCCAAAAGTTCTTCCTCTCCGCACACATCTCCGCAATGTACAATACAGTCCATTCCTTTTTCTTTTCTGGTTACATAGAAAAAATTTCTGCTGTTTTTGTGTGTATCACTGACAATCAGTATTCTCATGGTTTTCCTCTTTCCGTCGTTTACGCTTTGCTCTAATATTTATTTAATGTATGTTTCTATTTTTTTGCAGATTCCGCGAAGGGCTTTTCCCCGATGGCTGATTTCATTTTTCTGTTCGGGAGACATCTGGGCTGTAGTACAGCCAAATTCCGGCACATAGAAGAACGGGTCATAACCAAATCCGTTTTCCCCTTTCATTTCTTCGGCAATTCTTCCTTCCACGGTTTCCTGCACCAAAATCGTTTCTTCTCCGTCTATCACAGCTGCCATGGCACAAACAAATCTGGCACTGCGCTTTTCGGTAGGCACTGCTGCCATATCATCGATTACGTCCTGCATCGCCTGGGGGTAGGTTCTCTCTCCCAACCAGCGATGGGACATAACCCCGGGTTTCTTATCATAATAATCGATTTCCAAGCCGGAATCATCTGCCAAAACAATCGCTCCGGAATATTTCTCTTTTGCAAATTGTGCTACTGCTTTCGCCTTAATTTCGGCGTTCTCCCTAAAAGTCGTACCGTTTTCTTCAATCTCCTCCGTAAATCCGATTTCTTCCATGGTAAGAAGATTAATATTCTCAGAAGGAAGTATTTCCCGAATTTCCCGGAGCTTCCCTTTGTTTGTCGTGGCAAAAATAATGGTTGTCATCTCAGCGTTCTCCTTCCTTTACTGTTCCGTTTTCTTCTTAGGCGGTCTCGCCCCTGCGAACTGATAAAAATAGGTTTTCATCATTCCGTTATATATTTTGCGGTTTTTATCCGCTTTTCGTCCGATGTCCTGTTCCACTTTATCATAAGCCGTAATCAAATACAAAGACCAATCATCCAACTGTTTGTATCGTTCTCCGATGGTCTGATATAATTTCGGCAAATCTTTTTTCTCTTCCAACCGCTCTCCATAAGGCGGGTTGGTAATCACGAAGCCGTATTTTTTCGGATGGCTAAGCTGTGACACGGGTCTTACCTGAAAATGAATCATTTCTTCCACACCGGCAAGACGGGCATTTTCTCTGGCAATCCGCACCATGTCCGGATCCAGATCATACCCCTGAATATCTGTTTTCACCGATAAATCCACATTTTCTCTGGCTTCTTCCAAAGTATCGTACCACACCTGCTTTTTTACCAGATGTTCCCAATCCATTGCCAAAAATTCCCGGTTCATTCCGGGTGCAATGTTTGCTGCCATAAGCGCAGCTTCAATGGGAAACGTGCCGCTTCCGCAAAACGGATCCACCAAAATCCGGTCTTTTTTCCATGGCGTCAGCATAATGAGTGCAGCGGCCAGATTTTCCGCAATCGGGGCCTTACTGGTAAGTTTACGATATCCTCTTTTATGGAGGGAATCGCCGGAGGTATCCAATCCCACCGTCACCTCATCTTTCATCAAAAACACCCGGATGGGGAAACGGTCACCATCTTCTTCAAACCAGGATATTTTATAGGTTTCTTTCAAACGTTCCACCATGGCTTTTTTCATAATGGACTGAATGTCTGAAGGAGAAAATAATTTGCTTTTGATGCTGGCTGCTTTTGCCACCCAAAACTTCCCGTTTTTAGGAATATAGTTTTCCCAGGGAAGCTTTTTGGTTCCCTGAAACAATTCTTCAAAGGTTTCTGCATGAAAACTTCCGATTTTGATTAAAATTCGCTCTGCAGTCCTAAGGTTCACATTTGCCCGGCAAATCCCTTCTTCGTCCCCAAGAAACGTAACTCTTCCGTCTTCTACTTTTAAAACATCGTAACCCAAATCAATGATTTCTTTTTTTAATACCGATTCCAATCCAAAATGGCAGGGCGCCATTAATTCATAGCGATTCATTTTCTTTTCCTTACCTTTCCGTTTTTAGGAAGAATTTTTTCCTGTTTTTGCACATATTACAATACTATAGGTTTTTACCAACGAAGATACTATATCACAAGAGGATACCGAAAAACAATTCTTCCTTTGAAAAAATCAGGAAAGCGGGAATCGAAATATGGATCTTTTTCTTTTAAACTTACAAAATCGTTTGGAACAGGAGCTTCCTTCTAACGTCGTACAGGAGCATACCGACTATTATCGGAATTATTTTCGTGAAAAAAGGGAAAGCGGCCAATCTGAGGAAGAAATATTGGAAAGCCTTGGCGATCCTTTGCTGATTGCCAAAAGCATTTTGGAAAAAGAATCCGCGAAATCCCTCCATGCCGCCGGATATCACAATTCCCATCGAAATCAGGGTTGCCACAACACTTCTTTTCGAAGAAAAAGACACTGCCGCTATCTTCCACCCGGACTTTTAATCCTATTTTTGATTGCTGCCCTCATCGGACTGGGATATTTATTTTTCAAACTTTTTCAATTTCTCTATCCTGCCCTTTTGTTTTGTACCGGTATTTTTCTTATTTGTTTTGCGTTAAAAGGGCGAAGGTAACCGAAACGCCGCTTGTTATCCATTCCGGCGAATGGAAAAATCATCTTCCGTGCATAATTTTTTCTTACCTGCAAATACTAGAATCGAAATAAATTTTATTCAAAAACGGAGGTTTATGATTATGTCAAAAAACAACACAAATAATAGTACAAACTATTCAGAAAACAATTACAGCAACTCTGAGAACCAGGCAACGAACTGCGGCAAAAACAAAACCGATGCATCTGCTTCCAAAAACAGCCAGAGCAAAAACAGTTCCAAAAACGAAACCAATTCTTCCAACGAAAGCAATTCCAACTACTAATTTGTAACCGGACGCCGAAGTTACCATGTGGCTTTACCCAAGGTAATTTCGGCGTTTTTTTTATTAAGAAGATTCTCCTCTTTTTATCTTGCTATTTCCCCTTGTTTTTTGTATAATTTATGGGACAGACGTTAATTCCTGCCAAATCGCAGGAATGCCCCGTTATCGGATGACGACGGGGAATAACAAGATGCAAAAACTATAATCAAAAGGAGAAAAGAGTATGAAATTCGGTTTTTTTGATGACGCCAATCAGGAATACGTCATTACAACCCCCAAAACCCCGCTTCCTTGGATTAACTACCTTGGATGCAATGATTTCTTTACATTGATTTCCAACACATGCGGCGGTTACACATTCTATAAGGATGCAAAATTACTTCGTATGACTCGTTATCGTTATAACGATGTTCCTTATGACACCAACGGTAAATATTTTTACATAAAAGATGGCGATACCATCTGGAACCCCGGTTGGCAGCCTACCAAGACGGAACTTGATTCTTACGAATGCCGTCACGGTATCGGATACAGCAAATGGGCTTCTAAGAAAAACAACGTGGAAGCTAAGGTTCTTACCTTCGTTCCCATGAACGATACCTGTGAATTGTCACAGATTAAATTGACCAACACTTCTGACAGCGTAAAGAACATTCAGCTTTACTCTTATGTAGAATGGTGTTTGTGGAATGCAGATGACGATTCCCGTAACTTCCAGAGAAACTTAAGTACCGGTGAAGTGGAAATCGTAGATTCTACCATCTTCCACAAAACAGAATATCGTGAAAGACGTAATCACTACGCGATCTATTCCGTAAATACCAAGATTGACGGATACGATACCAGCCGTGAAAAATTCCTCGGATTCTACAACGGTGCAGATGATCCCGAAGCAGTAAAAGCCGGCGCTTGTACAAACTCTGTAGCCAGCGGATGGTTCCCCATTGCTTCTCACCAGATCAACGTTACCTTGCAGCCCGGCGAGACCAAATCCTTCGTATTCGTTCTCGGTTACTGCGAGAACCCGCAGGAAGAGAAATGGGAAAAACCCGGCATCGTAAACAAAGCACCTGCTAACGCTATGCTTGCAAAATACCAGAGCGATGCAGATGTAGAGAAAGCATTTGCAGAACTTCAGACCTACTGGAAGAATCTCCTTTCCAAATACACAGTGGAATCTTCCAACGACAAAGTAAATCGTATGGTTAACATCTGGAATCAGTATCAGTGTATGGTAACCTTCAACATGAGCCGTTCCGCTTCTTACTACGAATCCGGTATCGGCCGTGGTATGGGATTCCGTGACTCCTGCCAGGACCTTCTTGGTTTCGTACACCTTATTCCGGAAAGAGCAAAACAGCGTATTATTGATATCGCTTCTACTCAGTTTGAAGACGGTTCTGCATACCATCAGTATCAGCCGCTTACCAAACGCGGTAACTCCGATATCGGTTCCGGTTTCAACGATGACCCTCTTTGGTTAATCGGCGGTACCAGCGCATACATCCGTGAATCCGGTGACTTCTCTATCCTTGATGAGATGGTTCCTTTTGATAATGACGAAAGCAAGGCGCAGCCTCTTCTTGAGCACCTTAAGAGATCCTTCGATTACATCGTAAATCACAAAGGACCTCACAACCTTCCTTTGATCGGTCGTGCAGACTGGAATGACTGCTTGAACCTGAACTGCTTCTCTGAGCATCCCGGTGAGTCCTTCCAGACATTTGGTCCTTCCGAAGGTCCTAATGCAGAATCTGTATTTATCGGTGGTATGTTTGTTAAATACGGTGAAGAATATGCACAGCTTTGCGAATTAAGAGGCGATCAGGCCGAAGCTGACCGTGCACGTGCAGAAGTTCAGAAGATTTATGATGCACTTCTTGATACCGGTTGGGACGGCGAATGGTTCGTTCGTGCTTACGACCACTACGGAAACAAAGTTGGTTCCAAAGAATGTGAAGAAGGTCAGATTTTCATCGAGCCTCAGGGATTCTGTGTTCTTGCAGGTGTTGGTGTAAAAGAAGGAAAAGCAAAACAGGCGCTCGACAGCGTAAAAGAAAGATTGGATACCGACTACGGTATTATGATTCTTCAGCCTGCTTATACCAAGTATCACTTAGAGCTTGGTGAAGTTTCTTCTTATCCGCCCGGATACAAAGAGAACGCAGGTATCTTCTGCCACAACAATCCTTGGGTTTCCATCGCTGAAACCGTTATCGGACGTGGTGACAGAGCATTCGAGATTTACAAGAAAACCTGTCCTGCATACTGCGAAGAATTCAGTGAGATTCACAGAACAGAACCTTACTGCTACGCTCAGATGATTGCCGGCCGTGATGCAAAATTCCACGGTGAAGCTAAGAACTCTTGGCTTACCGGTACCGCAGCTTGGACCTTTGTAAACATCTCCCAGTACATCTTAGGTGTATATCCTACCCACCAGGGTCTTTCCATTGATCCTTGTGTACCGAAGGGATTTGGCGACTTCAAGGTTAAGAGAGCTTTCCGTGAAGGTATCTACAACATCGAAGTTAAGAACCCGAACAACGTAGAAAAAGGCGTTGTCAGCATGACTGTAAACGGTCAGGCAGTAGAGGGTTGCGTAGTTCCTTACGTAAAAGGCCAGACAGAATACAACGTAGTTGTAACCATGGGCTAATTTAAAACCATAAAAATTAAGGATGTCCTTCCAAAGAAGGGCATCCTTTTTTCATCGTTACTATTATTATCGTTGTAGTTTGATTTTGCTCTATTTTACGAGCAAAGTTTTGCAACCACCTGGTTGATTACCTTTCCGTCGGCCTTTCCTTTCAATTCTGCCATTACGGCTTTCATAATCTGACCTTTGTTTTTGGTGGCAACAACATCCGCAAATTTTTCTTTGATGATACTCTCTACTTCTTCTTCCGAAAGCATCTTAGGTGCATATTCGGAAATCACTTCATAGCGGAACTGATACTCGCTCTTTAAATCTTCACGGTCTGCCGGGCAAGTATCAATCTGTTCCTTCACCGTTTTCAGTTCCTTTAAAATAACCCGGTCGGTAAGCTCTTCCGGAATATTTTCCCGGCAGCCTTCATCAATGGCAGCCTTCTTTACCGCCGATACCAGCGACGAAATGGCATCTTTTCGCGCCTTATCTTTCGCCTTCATAGCTGCAATCATGTCTTTTTGTAATACTTCCATCTGCATAGGATTATCCTCCTTTTTTTATTTCAAATTTCCTTTAACATCTTTTATTACAATAGAAACGCTTCCGGTCTCTTCCTGTCGGTATTCAAATACTTCCTTGTCTTCCAGATACTCAATGGGTACCAGAATCTCAATCCCGTTCTCTGTAACGATTTTCTGCTTTTTATTGAGCTTTCTCTGGGTCTTCTTGCCTACCTCAATGGGCTTTTTCGGAATCTGCAATTCCTCCATCTTTTCCCGGTAAACCTCTTTTGCCTCTTCATTATCCGCAAATACCGTCCGCTCCATATTTACGGCACTGATATTGCCGTAATCCTGCACTTCGGATGCCAGAGACTGGCGATATTCAAATACTTTCTGGGGTGCTTCCTTTTTGTAACATTCTTTAATCGTATCCAGAACGGCGGTCTCAATCACCGATACCATCTCCTTCTCGGAAGGAGTAAGTTCAATCTTTAATATTTCATCTGCCATGTAATTGATGACTTTTCCGTCCAAATGGCATTTGTAATCGGACATCCACACTTTTCTCTCGTAAATATTGATAAAGAAGAAGTCATATTCCTTCTGTGTATGAGACGGCAACAAACGCATGGTTTTTTGCCAACTTACCTTTCCGTCCTCATTAACAGCACAACTAAATCGGGACTGAAAATTCAGTTTAAAAAACGCAATAATCGGCTGTTCTTCCACGGTCGCCCAGAGAAACAGACCGCTTCCGGAAGGCAAATCCACCGTTTTTCCGATTAAGGTATGCATCTCATCCGTAACCACATCAACAAAAGCATCGAATCCCGCTTCGTTTTCCGGGATAATTCCCGCCAAAAAGGAATCCTCGCTATAGCTACACTTTTTAGCAGATACATTCTCATAGTTATGTACAAACAACTGAAGAATATACTGGCAAAGCTCTCCTTCAATATCCATAATATATTCATTATAATCCACAAACGCTTTTGTTGCATCAATCGAGCTGATAAAGCACCTTGATAATTCCACTTTTGAACGATTCATTCTCTCTCCAACCTTATGTTTTTAATTTCACTTACTGTTTTTTTCTTCTTTCTATTATATTTTTTTGTCCGCTTTCTGTCAATTTTCCATTACTCAATTTTGAAAAATGTCAGGGTTACCCTAGCAATTTCATTCTCACGATTATCATAGATTTCCACTTCCAACACCGCGGTTTGTCTGCCGTCTTTGATGGTACGCGCCCGTGCCTCCATCCATACAATATCCTTTCCGGGATTCAGATAGTGAATTTCTCCGGATAAGGTCGTAATCTTTTTGCCCAGCGTCAGTGCCGCCGTTCCCCCCACCGTATCTGCTAAGGTAAAAATACAACCGCCATGCACATAACCGTAAGGATTATTACTGGTATCGTCCAGCATAATCCGGCCTGTTGCCCTGCCATTTCCTGCTTCCGTAATTTCAATTCCGGTTTTATAAATGTAGCCGTTTTGTTCCCGAAAGGTTTGATTTAATTTACTGATTTCCTGCATATCCTTCATTCTATCCTCTCCTGTCCTTGCCTGCTTATCGTCTTACTTTCCCCTTCTGTCCTTGCCTGCTTCTCGTCATCCTTCCTCCACTATTTTCCCCGTAGCCAACGCTTCTATTCGATTTCCCAAAAACTCCTGCAGCCACGCATAGCCTTCCTCCCCCGTACAATGTCCGGTATAAACCTTCTCAATCTGATGTTCCAGCAGAAAATCTGCAATTTTCTCCACTTCCTCCTTCGAATAGGAACATTTTCCCGGTTCTTTACCCAGAAAATGAAATCCGCCCATCAAACCATAAATCTTTTCTTTGGGGAAAGCTTTTTTCACATCCAAAACCACATTGCAAATGCCCACATGGGAACAGCTGGAAAATACCCAAAGCCCTTTTTCTCCTTTCATCACAAGCGTCTGTTCATGGGAAAAATCATCCGGCAAAAATCGGTCTCCCTTCTTTTCATAAAGGGATGCTTTTTCCGCAAAATAGCTATAATCCGCCTTCCGGTGCGCTACCAAAAAGATATCTTTTTCCAATTCTGTCAGGGCTTCCTTCACAAAATAGATTTGCTCTCTCGCTTCCTTGGGAAAATCCATACCGATATACCTTGGTTCTCCGTGGCGCAGAGAGTAAAATGCCCCCATTGCCTCCGCTCTTGCGTACACTCTCCAGTGCGGATACTCTGTCAATACCGTTTGAAATCCGCCGGAATGATCGTAATGTCCATGGGAAAGTACGGCAATATCTATCTTTGTTAAATCTATCTTTAACTTCTTTGCATTCTCTGTAAACAATGCACTTTGTCCTGCATCCAGCAAAATCTTTTTCTCTTTCTGTTCGATAAAAAGACTTAGCCCATGCTCCCCGGCGAGCACCTCTCCCGCTCCGTTTTTCCCATCTTTATTTTCTACAAGTACCGTTATTTTCACTTTCGGACCATCCTTTTTTCGTTTTACGCATAATCATGTGTTTCCTTCCGCTTAAAACCGCCATCCCTCTCTTACTTTATCGAAAAGCAGGAAGGTTTACGAAAACACATTTCCTACGGATGATTCTACTCCTTTTTTCATAAATAGGCAAATAGAAGGCAGCATGAATATTTTTCGAAAAGTTTTTTAATTATTGTTTGACATTTTTGGATTGCTGTGCTATTCTATCAAATGGACGTTGTAATCGTCCAAAAGCGTGCGCGTAGCTCAGCTGGATAGAGCGTCTGGCTACGGACCAGAAGGTCGTGGGTTCGAATCCTGTCGCGCACATGGAGTTCTGATTTTTCAGAGCTCCTTTTTTGTTCCTACTTACCAACATTTCCCCCTTAATATAGCAAATTTACCAAAATATCGTTTCTTACTGCATATTTTTATAGTCAAAAAGGACCATTTCTGATATAATATCATGCAGAGACATTAATTATAAATGGAAAGGTGGGCTAAGATAATGTCACAAAATGCATATTATGACCAAATCATGGCGCTGAACGGCATGGGGCAGTTCAAAGATGTCATGGAACGCTGGCAACGTTTCAGCGAAAACAGTTACAAATTCCAGGCAAAACCTGGATTGGTTCTTCCGGATTTATTGTGGGTTTCCGATAACGGAATTGATCGGACCGGTTTATTAAAATTACTTACCAACTATTTGGACGTAGCCGGAAATCTTATGGATTTCTACGGAAACGTGAAGTATTTTGAATACTATCTCGAATACAATTCCGATGCAAATAATTCTTTCGAAATTGCTAAGATTGCCGAAAAAATTCGTGATGCAGCAGGATTCCGTAGTGAATACCGCGGACTTCTTTCCATCGATTTAAACGAATGGATCGGACATTTCCATGAAGATAATTTTATTGATGTCTTAAAATACTTATCTACCATGGAAGATGATATTTTGTTCATCTTTAATATTCATAATTATGACAAGGCAGAAGTGGAAAAACTGATGCAGGTACTGATTCTCTTCTTCCGTTTGGAAGTTATCGAGATGAACCTTCCCGACTCCGAAGAATTGGGACAATACATAAAGAAAGAAATTCAGGAATACGGTCTTAACTTAGATCCGGAAGCGGAAGATATGGTTATTTCTACCGTTAACAGACTGCGTGAAGATAAGTATTTTGCCGGTTATCAGATGCTCGATCGTCTGGCCGGAGATATCGTTTATTCCGTATATACCTCCACGCCTCCCTACAACGGAATTGTGACAAAGGGTATGATTAGTGCTTTTGCGCCTAACGGTATCTATGTCTCCGAGTTAATTGAAAATAATACTCGTGTATTCACATCGCAATACATCAATCAGTAAGGAGGATTCTTTAAAATGAGTAGTAATCAGATTAAAAATACCAGATATAAGAGCAATACCGGGCAGACCCGTTGGGCAAGCGTGGAAGAAATGCAAAATTCTGCAACCCGCGTAGACTTAAATGCTCCCCAGTATCCGATCGGAGGAATCCCGGTTATGTCCGACGGAAATACCGCATACGTAGATGGTCAGGATACCCATACACTGATTTTCGGTGCTACCGGTTCCAAGAAAACCCGTCTTTTCTGTATGCCTACCATCAATATGTTCATCCGTGCCGGCGAATCCTTCGTTGTCACTGACCCGAAGGCCGAATTGTATGTTCGTACTGCAGGATTCGCAAAAGAAAAAGGCTACAAGGTAGTCGTACTGAATTTCCGTGATATCGGTTACGGTGATATGTGGGATCCCTTGGCACTTCCCTTTGAATATTATCGTACCGGTCGTAAAGACGAAGCAAACAACCTAGTAAACGACTTGGCAGCTACTTTGGCAGCACCTCAGAAAGAAAACTCCACTGACTTGCTGTATCCTATGATGGCAGAAGGTTTGCTCACCGCAAATATGTACTTGCTTTTCGAAGCTGCTGCTGCTGAAAATGCAGTTAACCTTAGAAGTCTTACCGCCCTCTGTTCCCAGTCCAGTTTGGAATCCTTAAAGACATTGGCCGGAAAGATGAACAACCAAAACACCATCGGTATGTTGTTTAAAGGTACTCTCCTTGGTGAAAATGAAAAAACAATTTCTTCCATCATGACAGTGCTTTACGGTATGGTTAACATCTTCAACATGAACAAACGACTTACGGATATGCTTTGTTCCAATACCTTTGACATTCGTTTGTTCGGACACGAAAAAACAGCGGTTTACATCATCGTACCCGATGAAAAAACAACCTGTCACTTCCTTGTAACCATGTTCATCAAACAGGTATATGAAATCCTGATCGGAGAGGCTCAGAGACAGGCTACTTTATCTCTTCCGATTCGAGTCAACTTCGTACTGGACGAGTTCTGTAACATACCAAAGATTCCGGATATGCCTTCCATGATTTCTGCTGCTCGAAGCCGAAACATGCGTTTCTATCTGGTAGCGCAGAGTATTCACCAATTGAAGGGACGTTACGGCGAAGATGCCGATACCATTAAGGGTAACTGCGATAACTGGATTTTCTTAACTTCCCGTGAGCGAGACCTGTTGAATGAAATCAGTTTCCTCTGTGGTGAAATTGATGCCTGGGGACCCGGCGGTGCTGAAAAACGACGCCTCATCTCCGTTACAGAATTACAACGATTCAACAAACAGAAAGGTGAATGTCTAATCCTTCACGGAAGACAGTATCCATTCATCACTTATATGGCAGACATTGATGAATATCCTGCTTTTGCGAATTATCAGATTATTCCGATTCCGCCCATTGAGATTCCGCATCCGCACACCTTTGACGTTGTTAAATTTACAACCAAGTTTGCGTTTGCACCGGAAGGTGTGCCCTTCTCTCATCCGGACTAAGGAACAAATCAATCCAACATCAAATGACAGTATTGTTTTGTTGACAATACTGTCATTTTTATTTTTGTCCCTTTCTTCACTTTCTTTTTCTGACACACATTTTTGCATGAATATTTTCCGTCATCCTTTTACATAAATCGGCAACTACCGTAAACCACTCAATTTACATAAATTCAAAAATGCAGGATTTCATGCAATTTTATCTCAGAAACCTTTTGGAAGGAATTCGTACACAAAAAATATCTGTCATAAATCCATGCAATCACATGTCTATGACAGATATTCTTCTTTCCCATTTTTATTTTTCCAAATATGCGCCAATAAGACGGGTAATGGTACGGAAGGCCTTATAATCCTTTTCCTTCCATTCTCTGTCTTTTTCGCAATCTACATAGGCTATCATCCCCACTTCTTCTCCATACTCCAAAATATGACAATACAGAATCGATTTTGCATCGCAAGAAAGGATTTCTTTCCCTTCTCCATACATATCCAATATCTTGGGATTGATAACGCCCATTCCGTCTTCTTCAAAATTCTCACGATGGCTTTTCTGAAAATCTAAGAACGCCTCTACGTTAAAATTCTTGTTTTCCTGCTTACCTCTTGCCACCCACTGCTTTACCACCTGCATGCGGCTTCTTTTCTTCTTCATAACGGTAATACGGGATAACTTCTTCTTATCTCCCACCAAAGCCAGCACTGCATTCATTGCCCGCTCCACATCTTTGGCATTTTCCAAAATTTCAAAGATAAGTTCGCTAAGCCGCTTTTCTTTTGCAGAAACAGCCACTCTGAAATTGTGGTCTGTGGTATAGCTTCCCATCAAATCCAGCTCGTTTTGAATGATGTCTTCCGTAACACGGACACCGGTCTTCTTTTCCTGAATTTGCTCATACAAAGCATGGTCTGCTGTTTTTAACAAATCATGGAAGGTAATTGCCGGATCTTTTGAAACCACCGCACCGATACATACATCAATCTTCATATCATCACCGGCATAGATTTCCCCAATCGCTTTGCACAGCTTATCGCACATATCCTTTACCGCGCGCTGACCTACGTTTTTTAAGAAAATAATAAATTCATCACCGCCCAGACGTCCTGCAATGTCCGTCCGATTAATGTTTTCGATAATACAATCCGCCACCTGTACCAGAACATTATCACCAAACATATGGCCGTAGGTGTCGTTCACCCGCTTAAATTCTTTGATATCCAAAATGAGCAACGCATAGGGGCTAAACACCGTGGAATTCGCCTTGTACTCTTCTATCAGCTGTTTCGTTGCATTTCTGGTATTTAAGCCGGTCAATTCATCTTTTCTGTATTTTTCCTGTACTCGGGTCTCCACTGACTGTATTTCTACCGGTCGAAGCGTTCCGATAATTCGGCAAAGACGACCTTCTTCATCTTTTTGCATAGTGGCATACACACGCATTTTAATATAGTCAGACGCTACTTTTTGATGTTTCCGCACTCTGGCATCAAAAGGAAGCAACACATTTCCCTTGCAAAGATCATAGAAATAAACCAAATCATCCGGATGAATCTCATGTTGTTCTTCCAGTTTCTGCAAAAAGTCTTCCTTGCGAATCGGTTTATTTACCACCATTCCATTTTCTTCTACCGGTTCATTAAAAATAAAGCAGTCTTCTTCGATTAAATATTCAAAAATAATCTCATCGGTATTGGAAATCGCTTTTAAATACAAATCTTTCACTTCTTCCAATTCCTTTGTGATTTTCTTCTGCTGCGTAACATCAAAAAGCGCCGCAACATATTCCGGGTTCCCGTTCACCGTATCCGCATAGCTAGCTTCCACACGAATCCACAGAATGTCTTCCGTTTCCTTATGAACAGTCTTTAATTCCATAAAAATATTGTTCTTTTCCAAAGCCGTTTTCTTTACATACGGCTCATACATCGCTCTGTCCGTAGCCCCCAATCTTGCGAACAGTCCCTCTTCATAATCTCTTTGGGTGGTTCCAAGCATATGAAAAAATGCTTCATTTGCTTCGATAAGTTCTATTTTATCTCCCACAGAAAATCGCAAAATACCAATCGGTAACTGACCATATTCCATAGAATTTCACCTCACTTTTCTTATCTGTCCTAGCCAAAAAAAGCAAACCGGTGGAAAAACATTTCCACCGGCAAAATTCAGCTTAGGATTCTCCCCAAATTTTCTTATTGAGCTCTTCATCCTTTTTCTCTACCAATTCAAGAACTTCTTTCGCTTTACGCTGTTCCTCAATAGCACGATTCTCATCCTTAATGAGCAGTTCCAAACTACCGGAAATCGTATCGATGTTGTTCTTAAATTCTTCTACCATTTCTGCAGTTCTCTGCTGGGCAACCTTGATTACTTCGCCCTTATAGGCAATAAACTGTTCTACCGTCTGGGAATTAAATGCTCTTTCCAAATCCCTCTTATATGCTTTTTTATCCATTGTATTGAAAATCAAAATCGCTTTCTGATCATTGATGTAATCATTCATCTTAAGCGCACCGATTTCAGAAGCCGGAATTTCTGTTTCTGAAATATTTGCAATACGACGAATCAATTCTTCATCAATACCCTTGTATTCTTTGATTTTCTTTACGATAATGCTCTTTAACTCTTCTACCTGTGCTGCCAGGATGTTACCACGAATCTGTTTGTAGTAATCATCAATGTCCTGCAAATAGTGATTCAATTCTGCAATAATCACCTTATTCTTCTGTTCAAAGATATCCGGTTTTAATGCAATCCACTGCATCTTATCTGCCTGCTTGCTGGCCTGTTCCTGACGCTTCTCAATTTCTTTTACCAGTTCTTTGATTTCCTCAACCTGAGTCTCCAAACTGTCATCGGTAATTCTCGCTACGAATTCCTCATGTGCCTGCTCAATATCAGACACCATGCTGGTCTTCATTATCTTAATGTTTTCTTCAATGGTCTCTTTGGATAATCTGGCCTGATTTTCAATTGCCTCATAATCCATTCTTACAAAGTCAACCAACCCTTTGATTCCATCGTATAAGCCCTTTGCCTTTACCGCCAACGCATACTTCTGTGCATACTTAACAATTTCTTTCTCAATGGCATACATTCCGGAATTGATATAGATTCTCTGAATAACACCCTCCAAAGAATTATCACATTTCTCTGCTGCCTCTTCACAATCTGTAATCAACTGCTTGGTTTCAAAATCAGCATTTGCCAATTTATCATAACGATAGAATACACCATTATCGGAAGTAATGTCTGTTTCTTCTTCCGTGAAAGGATCCTTGGTCGGCTCATTATTAATTTCCTGCTTATGATTTGCAAGCCAGGTTCTTTCGTCTTCTAAATCAATATTTCCCTTAATCGCCTTACTTATGTACGCAGCTTTGGAAGAAACAAAGAAAAGTCTTTCCTGAGAAAGGTCGATTTCCGCATCCTTCTCATTGTAAATGCGGTCTTCCTCACGAAGAGAAACAACAACCTTCTTGTTTCTGAGCGCTTTCAAATCCTTGCTGGATTTGGTATCTGCCTGATTGATTACATGGAAAGAACGTTTCAAGTCAATGGAAACATTATTGTCTGTAACCAACTTATCGTTAAATCCGTTAATCAATTTATACAAAATAGAGTTACCGGTACCTTCCATCTTGGTCGGTTCATAAATAACAATCAAAATGGAATTGGTCTGCTTCTGCAACGCTTCCTTCAATATCATCAAATGCTCGTTGGAATTACTGTCGGTTCCCGGTGTATCAAAGAACGTAAAGTTAATGTTCTTACATAAGGGAATGGGATATTCCACGTCAATAATACCGTTGATAAATCCGGCGCCATCCGGTTGTTCATGATTGGGGATATCGTTGATTTTCTTTAAAATTCTGCAAAGCTGCTCGTGCTGGCGAAGTCCGATTTCTGCTGCCGCACAAGCTTCCTTATCCAAAGTAGCACGAATCGCTTCATCCCCCTTACCAAGCCCGCGAACAATTTCAAACTGTCCTAAGGTTTCATTCCAGATAATCTGAATGTTATCGGATTTCACATAGGGCTTACTATATACGATAAAGGACACTCTGGGAATCTCAGCGTTCTTAATCTTAAACATTTTTGCTGTTTCGGAGTTAATACTTTCCGGAAGAATACGTTTACCGATAATGGCATTGATAAAGGTAGATTTACCCGCACTGTAGGTTCCCACCAAACAAAGGTTAACGTCATTTTCATCCAAAAGCTGCTTTTTCTCTTCAAACAAAGCTTTTCTTTTGCGGAAAGTAGTTTTGGTTTCATTTTCCTGCAACTCTCTGTCAAAAAACGCCAGAGTATCATCGCAAAACTTACTGATACAATCGTAGATTTCTGATACATTCGGCAATTCAATAAACTCGGCAACCTTAAATATATTCTTACCTTTGGTTTCGTTATAATCAGAAATTTTTTTCTGCAAATCCTCGTAATCAATCTTGGTTCCCTTAAAGGTAATGTTTACATTATCCTTGGAAAACTGTTCCCAAATATCATCAAAAAATTTGCTTCCCTGATTCTGTAATAAAAACTCACCGGCTCCCGGACTGTACTGCTCCAATCTGGGACATTCATCATAAGGAATCTCCACAAACTCTCCTTTGAATCTGCCAAAGAAGCGAATCTCCTTTTTCACCGGATGATAAACCAGCATTAATTCTTTCATTGCCAAACCTCCAACACAATCTCTTACATCTTCCGAAAAATTTTCCCCCAAAAGAAAACACGAAAGATATAATAAAATTATACCTTTCGTGACCTAAAATTACAACCTATATCCCGAAAAAAAACAAATTTTCACACTTTATTTTTCCAATTCTACTGCCGTATTCAATGCAATCTCCATCATTTGTGTAAATGTATTCTGTCTATCCTCGGCGCTCAGTGCTTCCCCTTTCAAAATATGGTCGGAAACGGTAAAAATACCAAGGGCACGTTTTCCGGCTCTTGCAGCATTCATATACAGTGCTGCCGTCTCCATTTCGATGCAGAGAACCCCCATTTTTTTCCATTTGTCATTGGCATCTGCCTGGTCATCATAGAAAGTATCGGAAGACAATACATTTCCTACATGGTAGGTTGCGCCCACCTTCTCCGCCTCACAAATCGCCTGACGAAGCATGGTATAGTCTGCAATCGGTGCAAAAGTTCCCGGTATCATAAACTGTCTTGCATAATCGGAATTAGTCGAAGCCCCCATCGCCATAACGATGTCTCTTACGTTCACATTTTCATTAATGGAACCGGTAGAACCGATGCGCATAATATTTTCCACACCAAAGAAATGGTACAATTCATAGCTGTAAATACCAATGGATGGCATACCCATTCCGCTGGCCATTACCGATACCTTCGTTCCCTTGTACTCTCCGGTGTACCCCTGTATTCCTCTGACATTATTGATTAATTTTGCATTTTCCAAGAAATTTTCCGCAATAAATTTGGAACGAAGCGGGTCTCCCGGCATCAATACGGTTTTTGCAAAATCTTCCGGAGTTGCATTAATGTGTGGTGTAGGATAATTTGCCATAACTTTTCCCTCGTAGTACAAACGCTTAATACCAATGGTTCTGTAATACGTTTTCCTTTCTTATTTTTTGTGTTTGATTATTTAAACTATTTCCGTTTCTTATTCGGTGAAACTTATTTCTTATTTTGTGAAATCTTATTTTCGATTAATGCCCACTATTTTCCTCGTCCGCTTCCGAATCATTATCCTCTGAATCCTCCTCGGATACCTGATTTTCGGACACGGAATTTTCGGATGCACTGTTGCCGGATACGCTATTTCCCGATACGCTGTTGCCGGACACACTGTTCCCGGACACGCTGTTACCGGATACATTTCCTTCCTCTTCCTCATCCTCCGGCTCTTGATTTGACTCTTCCTCCGAAGAAGAATCTTCCGACGGTTCTGTATCTTCCGGCTCTACTTCCGGTACATATTCCTTCACATCATAAAGTGCGATTTCACCGTTTAAAGCATCGATTTCATAGTTGTACTGCATTCCGTCCAAAACATATGCCACTCCATAAACCATGCGGGCATTTAAAATATCTATATCCGTCACTAAATTTTCTACCTGCTCGAATTGCAAGCCGGCATCCGTCATAGCGATAAGAAGCGCTTCTTCCTGTCCGATGTAAGCTGCTTCGCTGGCCTGTCCGGTGGTCTGCACGCTTTCCACCGGTATGGTCTGAGCACTGATTAGAAGATTTAATTCATTAATCGTTAAATACGCCAAATCTTCCATGGTGTAATTCGGATTGATTTCAATAATTTTTTGAATCAGGCTGGCTCTTCCTGCAGAAATCTGATAGGCATCCACCCACTGCTGCAGATTTTCATCCGCTTCCACCGTTTGACTTAATATTGCGGCTTCCACTTCGTATCCCCGCAAAATCTCGTCAATATCTGCCACCAATTTGTCCTGAATCAACCGGCTCTCTTCTTCATCCTCATTATCTACGGATATCAAAATAGAATTGGAATGTTCATCAATATATCCATTGGCATACATCGCACCCAAAATCGCATTCACTGCCACATTGGTTCTGGCACCGGTCAAATCCATATCGCCCAATATTGCCGTTGCCTCCGCATTGATTCCGGTAGCCGAAATCACTCTGTCCTGGGAATTAATACAAAGCTCCACACTGGGATTCACATCCAGATCAATCACCGTGTTTACTCTGTTCATTTCTGCTTTTTCGTGCATTCCCATGCCAATATTAATCACCAGCATTAAAATGGCCGCAGCCGTCACTAAGGGCAGATAATTCTCCCAACGTTTTTTCCGCCGCCGCTTTTTCCGTAAATTCATGGGCACCACTTTGTCGGTTTCCGTTTCCACCCGGCGAAGGATTTCGTCCTTCACATCCGGCACCGCATGCTCCACTGCCTTTCTGATTTTTTTCTCTGTTTCTGCTTTTCCCACTTTATTCATCCTCCAGGATTTTCTGCAGCTTCTTGATTGCACGATTGTATTTAGACAGCACCGTCGCCAGCGGCATATCCATCATCTCTGCAATCTCCCTGTGTTTCATTCCGGCAACTGCATGAAGCATAACAATCTGACTTTCTTCCTCCGATATCTTTGTCAGCGCTGCCTGTAACACAATCTTATCTTCGCTACCAAACTCCGAATTTCCCGCTGCAATCTGTTCCCATTCATACTCCGGAATATCCGTATATCTGCTCTTTCTGCGAATCTTCATTAGTGCTAAATTTCTTGCTATCGTAAAAATCCATGCCATGGGTTTCCCCTGCGAAGAGTACGCATCCGCATTCAAACAAATCTTAACGTATGTTTCCTGCAACGTATCTTCTGCATCTTCCGCATTCTTTAGGATAGAAAAAATATATCCGTACACCGCCGCTTTGGTCAATTCATAGATATCTCCTATCGCATCTTTATGTCCTCTTGCAATTCTACGTAAGCATTTTTCAATCAGCACATTATTATCTTCTTCCGGAGTACCGACCGCCTCCGTCATACAGATAAAAAACATAGCTAATCTCCTTCCACTGATTTCTTAATGTGGGAAAATATATTTTTATTGCATATAAATTACGAAAATATTAATTTTTCTTATACTAACTCTCCTTTGGAGCATCCATTTTTTTCAGGTATTCTAAAATAAGTTCCACTGCATCCTCTAAGTCAATCTTCCCGGTATTGATACATAAATCATAATATTTCGCATCGCCCCAAGGATGGTCCGAATAATAGTTGTAATAATTGGCACGGTCTTTGTCACTACGGTTGCACATTCCTTCCGCCTGCTTTTCCGTAATCCCGTGTTTCTTCATCGTTCTGGCAATTCGGGTCTTCTTGTCTGCGCTGACATACACATTCAAAACCGACTCTTCATCATTTAAAACATAATCCGCACATCTTCCGATGAAAATCCCGGAACCTTCCTCCGCCAATTTACGAATCGTATCAAACTGTGCCAGATAGATTTCCAATAAAAGCGGCTTCTGATAGCTGTGTCCTAACTGGTTTACTCCCATAGCAAGTGCATACAAAAAGCTACTGGTAGGTTTCTCATCATGCTTTTCAAAAATTTCTTTACTGTAACCGCTCTTTTTAGCCGATTCCTCCAAAATTTCTTTATCATAAAAAGGAATTCCAAGTCGCTCTGACAGCATCTGACCGATTTCCCTGCCGCCGCTTCCAAGCTGGCGACCAATTGTAATAATAATCTTTTTTCCCATAGCGTAACCCTTCCTTTCCGTTCTCATTTCACCCCATTTATGCAATTTTTATTATACCATAAATTCAATGGCTATCCAATGTACTTTCCCTAAGAATCCTTTGTTTATTTTTCGATTGCCGAATCCAAAACACTTCGGACTCCCGTTCCGGTCATAGCCTGCCAAACACCAATTTCCGGGGTGACATTTCCTTCCATAAGTTCCACGCTGCCGTCTGCCAAAATTCCCACGTCCCAGCCAATCCATCGGCACTGCGGCACCCGTTTTGCCATCCGGCATACCAACTCTTTTGCTTCCTGCCATTTTACATTTTCAAATCCCAAAATGTCTTTTCCGGTGTCCGGATGCGTCCGATATTCCACCGCCGTATCCGCATCTTTTTCCACCGCAAAGACCCTTCCGGTGTCGATGGCAATCGCAGCCCAAATTCCGTCTTCTTCATCGTTATCTATAATACTTCCGCCGCTTCCGAATTGATTTGCGGCAGCAAAAACAGTAACCTTTCCGGTGTTATCCAAAAGCGTATTGACCCGAATCGTACAAAAGGCCCCCGGATATATTTCTCTGTATTTGTCATGCGCTTCCAACCATTCTTCCGCAACATAACGATTTTCTCTTGCCTTCGCATAAAGTTCTTCCAAAAAGGATTCCTCCCACGTTTCTCCTTCCGAAAGTTCAAAACGAAGAAAGCCTTTTCCTCCGTACGCATCATCCGGCTTCATCACAAAGCGAGGATATTTTTTTACAAATTTCAAAAAATCCTCCTTCTTTTCGTATGCCGGGAAGCAAATCCCCCGTTGCATCACGTCGCCGAAAATCTGATAAAAAGCATATTTACTGTTAAAAAGTCGGCTTCCTTCCTCGTCATTTAGCGCCTTATCGTATTGCTGCAGTTCCCGGTCCGGCACAATTTCCTTTCGCTGCGCAGCTGTCATTTTATCCATCTGATAATACAAAAAAGCATCCAAAGAAAAGTTTGCACAATATCCGCTGAAAAGGTAATTGCGCCACACCGCTTGTCTCTTCCAAAAACCATACTGCGGATACCACTTTTTCAGCGTCATTTTTTTCTTTTTTGTTTTCACTGCATTTCCTCTTTTCTTAAAAATCTTGGATAAAAATCACTCACGAAAGAGACATAAAACATACTCCACAAGCTCTGCAGAAAGAATCTGCACAAAAAGCTACCCCATTGCAAAACCTATCTAAATGAGAGTAATCCTAAAATTTTCAAAACCGATCTATACAAAAACAATCCCTAATCGCAGGAACCATCCGCATAAAAAAAGGACATGGCAATCAACCATGTCCTTACAAACATCCTTCTTAACCAACTACTTTCTTCACTGCCTCGATTACTCGATCCACCTGGAACGGTTTTACAATGAAATCTCTTGCGCCGGACTGAATTGCTTCAATAACCATTGCCTGCTGACCCATAGCAGAACACATAATAACCTTTGCGCCTGCATCTGCTGCCTTAATATCTTTCAATGCCTGAATACCATCTTTCTCCGGCATTGTAATATCCATTAATACCAAATCAGGTTTTAATTCTGAATACTTGGATACTGCAACCACACCATTTTCAGCTTCCCCTGCAACCTCGTAACCATTTTTTGTTAAAATATCTTTAATCATCATTCTCATGAACGCTGCATCATCAACAATTAAAATCTTTGCCATAACCGTACTCCTTGTTTGTATCCTAATATGCGAGTATCCTCTCTCATATATACATCTATAATAATACAAAAAAACGTTTTTGTCTATTGATTTTTTCTTTTCTTTATCCGCCCTTCAAATCCGGTCTCTTCCCAAAGCAGACACTTCCCTCCCTCCCTTGCATTCCGTCTTTTCCTTTGATAAAATCAAAGCAAAACATGCCCAAAGGAGAATATTTATGAATATTGCAATTAAAAATATAAAAGCAATTGTACCAGACGGTGACCGGGATATTGTAAAAGATACCAGTCTCTATATCTGTGAAGATACCATTGCCGGGATTGATACTGCCCCGGAAAACTTTGTTCCGGACAAAACCATCGACGGAACCGATTTACTTGCCATTCCGGGACTTGTCAATGCCCACACCCATTCCTACATGGCATTTATGCGTAATGTTGCGGATGATTTATCCTTTATGGATTGGTTGTTTGGTCGCGTAGATCCCATTGAGCAAAAAATGACGGACGAAGACACCTACTGGGGCGCCAGTCTCGCCATCTTGGAGATGATGAAAAGCGGAACCACCTGCTTTAACGATATGCAGATGAATATTTGCCAAACCTCCAAAGCTGCTGTGGAATCCGGCATGCGTGCCGTTATCTGTCGCGGTCTTGTGGGAAGCGGAAATGACGAAGCCGGCAGTCGCCGTTTGAAAGAAGCCTATTTCGAACGAGATACTTACAAAGACTGCGACCGACTTACTTTCCTTTTAGGTCCTCATGCTCCCTACACCTGCGATGAAGAATTCTTAAAAATTGTTGCCGCGGAAGCCCAAAAGAATCAGATGGGAATCCACATGCATTTATCCGAAAGCGTTACGGAAATTGAAAACTGTCAAAAAACCTACGGCTGTTCCCCCATTGAGCTGGCAAAACGATGCGGTCTGTTTGAACATCCTTTTATTGCCGCCCATTGTGTACAGGTAGAGGAAAAGGACATTCGTATTTTAAAAGAATCCGGCGTCAGCGTAGTGACGAATCCTGCCAGCAACATGAAGCTGGGCAACGGCTTTGCTCCCGTTCCCGCCATGTTAAATGCCGGCATCAACGTTTGCATCGGTACCGATGGCGCTGCAAGTAACAATGCATTAAATATGTTCCATGAGATGTCGCTTCTCGGACTCATTCATAAAGGCGTGGCTTTGGATCCGCAGTGCGTCAGCGCCACTCAAATCTTCCGTATGGCAACCATAAACGGTGCCAAAGCCCTGTCTTTGGAGCACCAAATCGGAACATTAGAAGTCGGCAAAAAAGCAGACATCGCATTGCTGAATTTAAAAACCCCTTCTATGTGGCCTTTAAACAATCCATTAGCCGCACTTTCCTATTCTGCCAACGGCAGTGAAGTGGATACCGTTATTATCAACGGAGAAATCACCTTAGAACACGGGAAAGTTCTCACCATGGACGAAGAACGAATTTATTTCGAAACTGCCAAAATCATGGAACGCATCGGAGGCTAAGCCTTTGACTGTCTTTTAGTCTTCGGGATAGCCCAAGTATTTTTTCTGTTCTTTGGTTAAATAATCGATTTCTTTTCCGAGGAAAGCCAATTTTTTGATGGCAACCTCTTCATCTACAGCTCTTGGTACATCCAACAATCTTTCCGTCAGTTCTCCGCCGTGTTCTACCAAAAACTTGGCGGAAAGAGCCTGGATGGCAAAGCTCATATCCATAATTTCTGCCGGATGCCCGTCTCCACAGGCAAGATTTACCAAGCGACCTTCTCCTAATACACAAAGTGTGTTTCCGTTTGCCAAGCGATAACCCATTATATTCTGTCTGAGTTCTTTTGCTTCCACCGCAATTTCTCTAAGACGCGCCATATCAATTTCACAATCAAAATGGCCGGCATTGCATAAGATGGCGCCGTCCTTCATTTCCATGAAATCCTCTTCGTCAATTACTTTATCGCAACCGGTGACTGTTACGAAGAAATCTCCGTATTTCGCAGCTTCCTTCATAGGCATTACGTCAAATCCGTCCATAACTGCCTCAATGGCTTTTACCGGATCAATTTCCGTAACAATCACTCTTGCGCCCAATCCCTTTGCACGCATAGCTACGCCCTTGCCGCACCAGCCGTATCCGGCAACCACAACAATCTTACCTGCCACAATCAGATTCGTGGTACGATTAATGCCGTCCCATACCGACTGCCCGGTTCCGTAACGATTATCAAAGAAATGCTTACACTGCGCATTATTAACCTTCACCATAGGGAATTCCAATGTTCCTTCACGATTCATCGCTTCCAAACGTAAAATTCCTGTCGTAGTTTCCTCACAACCTCCGATTACCTGCGGAATTAAATGACGATACTGCGTATGCATCATATGAACCAAATCGCCGCCATCATCAATAATAATATTCGGTCCCACTTCCAACACAGCGCGAATGTGGGCTTCGTATTCCTCCGGAGTGCAATCGTGCCAAGCATGCACTTCCAAACCTGCCTTTACCAATGCTGCAGCCACATCATCCTGGGTAGACAAAGGATTCGACCCGGTAACATACATCTCTGCTCCGCCTGCCTGAAGCACTTTGCAAAGGTATGCCGTTTTCGCTTCCAAATGCACGGACAAGGCTACCTTTTTCCCGGCAAAGGGTTTTGTCTTACGAAACTCCTCTTCTAACGTACGCAACAAATCACACCGATTTTTTACCCACTCAATTTTTAATTCTCCTCCCGGAGCAAGACCTATGTCTCTGATTTCACTTGCCATCTCTTTATCCTTCCCTTTCTGTTTTTATACGGAGTATCGCCTCCGGCTTATCCTTTATTTTTTTGCACAAAAAAAGGTTTTCCTATTCGGAGAACCTCTTTTTTTAAGAAAAATTAACAGAGTCCACTGTCAGAGACGATGCAGGCTTCACTGTCTGCTTATCTGCTTTACCCTGAGCTTCATCCTTCGTTTTGCATCGAATTGCCTGTGAAATATCATTGGTAAAGAAGAAACCTCTCATGAACTTTTCAGCTAAATATTCACCTGACTTGGTATCTCGTACCACAAATCTCTCAGCCATTCAAACACCTCATTTCTTCCGTTATCAAATTACACCTCTAATACATAATACAGT
>JAZNKK010000074.1:0-21322 GCA_045578545.1 Lachnospiraceae bacterium | reverse complement strand
ATCATGGGTTGTCATTCTTTCACGAACCACACGTTCCATACGGGAAAGACCGATACGATACTGGTTCTGAAGAAGCTCTCCCACTGCACGGATACGACGGTTTCCGAGGTGATCGATGTCATCATCGTGACCGATGCCGTATTCCAAAGCAATATTATAGTTAACGGAAGCAATAATATCGCTCTTTGTGATATGCTTCGGTACCAAATCGTGAATGTTCTTCACGATAGCATCTGCAAGCTGTTCCGGTTTTTCCTCGTATTCTCTGAGGATTCTCTTAAGAACCGGCCAATATACATATTCTGTAATACCAAGAGCCTTTGCGTCCAAATCCAACCATTCATTGATATCTACCATAAGGTTAGAAAGAACCTTTACGTTCTTGGTTTCTGTCTGAATCCATACGCTCTCTACTGCGGAATTCTGAATTTCATCCGCAATTTCCATGGTAACTTTGGTTCCTGCAGGCGCAATTACTTCAGCAGTAAAAGGATTTAATACGTCCTCTGCCAATACATGTCCGCGAATACGGTTACGAAGAGCAAGTTTCTTATTAAATTTGTAACGTCCGACTTTTGCCAAATCATATCTTCTTGCATCAAAGAAAGTAGATGTAACATAGCCTTCTGCGCTCTCCACGCTAAAAGGTTCTCCGGGACGAACTTTATTATATAATTCCTTCAAACCTTCTTCGTAGGTTTTGGAAATATCTTTGGTAAAACTCTGTAAAATCTTGGTTTCTTCACCAAACAAATCGATAATTTCTTCATCGGTACCAATTCCGATTGCACGCAAAAATACCGTGATGGGAACCTTTCTGGTTCTGTCCACACGTACATAGAAAATATCGTTGGAATCGGTTTCGTACTCTAACCATGCACCACGGTTGGGGATTACGGTAGAAGAGAACAATTCCTTACCTAATTTATCATGACCGATCGCATAATAAATTCCGGGGGAACGTACCAACTGACTGACAATAACACGTTCAGCACCATTAATAACGAAGGTACCGGTTTCTGTCATGAGAGGGAAGTTACCCATGAAAATTTCATGTTCTTTGATTTCGTCTTTATCCTGGTTGTACAAACGAACCTTTACTTTTAAAGGAGCTTCATACGTAAGGTCTCTTTCCTTACACTCCTCAATCGTATGCTTGATTTCGTCTTCTGCCAGCATAAAACCTACGAATTCCAGACTTAAATGTCCGCCGTAGTCAGAAATAGGAGAGATATCATCGAAGGCTTCTTTTAATCCTTCTTCCAAGAACCATTTGTAAGAGTCCTTCTGGACCTCAATCAGGTTGGGAATCTCCAAAACTTCTTTCTGCCTTGAATAACTCATACGCATACTGTTTCCGTTTACAATAGGACGTATTCTGTTTTTTTCCATTTGACATTTCACCCCGTTCAAATATTTTGCGACCCTGTAAAAAAGCACAGAAAGGGCCTAGCACACCACAATAGTGCATTTTCCATGATACCACAATGAAATTTTGAAGTCAACAACAAATTTGGAATTTTTAGGGACAATCCCTTCGGCCCACCCGCCGAAAGAAAGCATAGATTTGTATCTTTGAAATTTTACAGTCTGTAAAAAACAACAAAGAACTTATCCCCGAAAGGATAAGTTCTTTTGTGTCTTATCATACCAAAGTAATTATTTAAGAGTAACAGTTGCTCCAACTTCTTCAAGTTTAGCTTTGATATCGTTAGCTTCGTCTTTAGAAGCCTGTTCTTTAACCATCTTAGGAGCACCTTCAACGAGCTCTTTAGATTCTTTAAGTCCAAGACCTGTGATAGCACGGATAACTTTGATAACATCCATCTTCTTCTCACCGAAGCTTGTTAATTCAACGTCGAATTCTGTCTTTTCTTCAGTTGTGTCTGCTGTAGGACCTGCTGCTGCTACAACAACACCAGCTGCTGCAGATACACCGAATTCTTCTTCACATGCTTTTACTAATTCATTTAATTCTAATACAGATAACTCTTTTACTGCATCAATGATTTCCTGAGTAGATAATTTTGCCATTTTAATTTACCTCCATATAATAATAATGTTTGTTCGTTTTCTTTTAATCACTGCTGATTACTCTTCTGTGGGAGCTTCTGCAGCAGGTGCTTCTTCAGCAGCGGGAGCTGCTTCTTCTGCGGGAGCTGCTTCAGCAGATGCTGCTCCTGCGCCACCTTTTTCAGCAAGCTGGTTCATGACACGAGCGAAGTTTGCCATAGGTGACTGCCAGCTTCCAAGTAACTTTGCAAGAAGTTCGTCTCTGGAAGGGATATTTGCGATTTCTGCAATACCTTTTGCATCACAAACTGTTCCTTCAACGATACCACCCTTAACTTCAAGTTTCGGTGCTGTCTTTGCGAATTTGCTGATTTCTCTTGCAGGTGCTGTTGCATCTGTCTTAGAGATAACGATTGCACTGGGTCCTTCAAGATATTCCTGAAGTTTTTCGCAATCGGTTCCCTTGAAAGCAAATTCCATCATTGTGTTCTTGTAAACCTTGTAGTTTACTCCGGCTTCACGAAGCTGTTTACGAAGTGCTGTATCTTCTGCTACGGTAAGTCCTCTGTAGTCAACAAGTACTACGGACTGAGCGTCTTTAATTGCTTCTGAAATCTCATCTACAATTGGTTTTTTCAGTTCAACTTTTGCCATTTCTTTCCTCCTTATAAATTTTTTCCGGTTTCACCCGGGTGCCGAAAGGAGTCACTGCCTAATGCAGTTATAAAAACCCTCCGATAAGAAACCGGAGGGGAATAAAGCTTATACTCTATAACTCTTTTCTCCTCGGTAGGCATCGGTTATCCAATTTACGCTTTCGCACCTACTGTCTTCGGCTGGTCACAAACGACCTTTGCTATAATACCATGTATTCTTTATATCGTCAAGCACTTTTTCATATCTTTTCGATTCCTACCGCCATCACTCATTCCGATTGGCCGGCATCACATATCCGTTTTCATCAATAATTGCTTCTCCGGAAATCCCCCGCATATAATTCAGCACCCGTTCTCTTTCTGCACCATGAAGAAGTTCTACGCCGCATCCGGTCTGAAGACAGGGAACAAACTGCAAGGATTCCAATGCTCCGTTTTGCAAAGTCACCGTCACCATACAACTATCCAGCGTTCTGGAATTAAACCAAAAATTTCCCAGACTATACACCACAGGAACCCCTCCTTCGTACCCGATTTCCTGCAGCACATGGGGATGGGCACCGATAATCAAATCCGCCCCCGCCTCTGCATACTTTGGAGCCTGGTCCACCTGTGCCCAATCCAGCACATCCGTACTCTCCGTTCCCCAATGGATAAAAAGAATCAAGTAGTCACAGTTTTCTTTGGTTTCCCGGATCACCTCCGTCAAATACTCCGAATTCCAGCACCGAAGCACTCCGGCTAATTCTTCCGTCGCTCCTCTTGTATTCGGATAATCCGTTCTCTCAATCTGGGTCGCCGCAAGGATTCCGATTCTCACACCATCTGCCTCAAAATAAAACGGCCTTGCTGCCTCTTCGATATTTCTTCCGGCGCCCACATAAGGCATGCCGATTTCTTCCATCGTTTCCAAAGTATCCAGAAAGCCTTCTTCTCCATAATCAAAGGTATGGTTATTGGCCAAAGATACAATATCCACTCCCATTTCATAAAGGAGCTCTGCCGACTCCGGCGCTGCGCGGAAGGTGTACATCTTATCCGGCTGGGGTACACCGCCATCCGAATACGGGAACTCATTATTAACCATCATAATGTCGGCAGCCTGCATATAGGAAAGCACTTCCGGCGAAATGCATTCCTCCAGCACACTTCCCCGTTGCAAATAAGTTGCGTAAATCGCATAACCCGGATCAAACAAAATATCTCCGGCAAACGTAAGCACTACTTTGTTTTCCTCTGCGGTATCAATCACCCTAAGATTCGGTATCTCGTTTTCCGAAACCACGTCCTCCGTTTCCTCCGTCATTTCGTTTTCGGATACCCCGGGCGCATCCCCCATCGAAAGTTCAATGCAATTTTCTTCGGATTGTCCTGCTGTCACCTGTGCCATCTCCCCTTGCAAAGGCTCCTGCGCATCCATATACGCCATCTCCTTTTCCATTCGCCAATACAGATAGGAAAAGCCGATGAGAAGCACTGTTAATAACGTAAAAATAAATACCCTGAATTTTTTCCCCATAACTCCACTCTCACATTTTTTGGTTTCATCTTATCAAAACTACTGTTTTTTATATTATACAATAAGAATCCTGCAATACCAATGGCATTTCATGCTATTTTTCCAATAAAAAACCACCGCACCGGCTTTGCACCAATGCGGCAGTCCTTATACATTTTCATCGCGTCTCTAAATTAGAATTTAGCAACACTTACACGAACGCCAGGTCCCATTGTTGTAGCAAGGGTAACACTCTTCAAATACTGTCCCTTTAATGCACTGGGTCTTGCCTTTACGATAGCATCCATAAGCGCATCAAGGTTTTCGTTCAACTGTTCTTCGGTAAAGGAAGCTTTTCCGATAGGGCAGTGAATGATGTTGCTCTTATCAAGACGATATTCAATCTTACCTGCTTTGATATCGTTGATTGCTTTTGTTACGTCCATAGTAACGGTTCCAGCCTTAGGGTTGGGCATAAGTCCTTTCGGACCAAGTACCTTACCGAGACGACCTACAACACCCATCATATCCGGTGTAGCTACTACTACGTCAAAATCAAGCCATCCGTCGTTCTGAATCTTCGGAATAAGCTCTTCTCCGCCTACGAAATCTGCTCCAGCAGCTTCTGCTTCATTTAACTTGTCGCCCTTAGCGAAAACAAGAACTTTTACCGTCTTACCGGTTCCGTTAGGAAGAACAACCGCACCACGAATCTGCTGTTCTGCGTGACGTCCGTCACATCCTGTTCTGATGTGTACTTCTACTGTTTCGTCAAATTTTGCTGTTGCAGTCTTCTTTACCAAAGCAACTGCATCTGCAACTTCATAATAAGTTGCGCGGTCAACCTGAGTTGCTGCCGCATTATATTTCTTTCCGTGTTTCATTTACATATACCTCCTTGTGGTTTTAACGAGTCAAACTCTTCCACGCTTCTAAAATTAGTCTTCTACTACAACGCCCATACTTCTTGCTGTACCAGCGATCATTGACATAGCTGCTTCAACAGATGCTGCATTCAAATCCGGCATCTTAAGTTCTGCGATTTCGCGAACTTTATCCTTAGAAATTGTAGCAACCTTTGTCTTGTTAGGTACTGCAGAGCCTGATTTAATGTTACAAGCTTTCTTAATGAGCACCGGAGCAGGCGGAGTCTTTGTAACAAAACTGAAACTTCTGTCTGCGTAAACGGTAATTACAACAGGGATGATTAAGTCACCCTTATCTGCTGTTCTTGCGTTGAACTGTTTTGTAAATTCAACGATGTTAACACCATGCTGTCCAAGTGCAGGACCAACAGGCGGTGCCGGTGTTGCTTTGCCGGCAGGAATCTGTAATTTGATGTATCCTTGTACTTTCTTTGCCATTTTGGCTACCTCCTAATAAAAATGTGGTAGTGGCGCAATTTCCTTTTTCAGAAATGCTCCCACACACGCTCGTACATAATATATATGTGAATGAAATGCAAATCGCACTCCACAAGCGCCGTTATAAATTATAACAACTTCTTAACATCTGAAAATCCGATTTCTACCGGAGTCTCACGACCAAACATCTCTACCGTAATGGTAGCAGTCTGTTTGTTTTCATCAATTCGATTTACTACACCAATGGTATCTTTCCATGCACCATCTGTAATCATGAGAGTATCTCCCACTTCGAAATCAGCCTTTGCAATTTTTTCTTTATTCAGCTTGCCGACTTCATCATCCTCCAACGGAACGGGTTTGCTTCCCGGTCCAACGAATCCGGTTACACCACGAGTATTACGAACCACATACCAAGCGTCATTGTCATCCGCATCCATGTGAATCAGTACATATCCCGGAAGAACTTTCTTCTGAACGTTCTTCTTGCCGGTCTGACGGATTTCTGTAACATCCTGCATCGGAACGCGCACTTCCAAGATTTTGCTTTCCAGGTGACGATTCTCAATCGCCTTTTCGATGTTGGCCTTTACCTTCTTTTCGTATCCGGAATATGTATGTACTACATACCATCCCATACCGCGGCCGCTCTTGTTATCGCTCTGTCCGATATCATACTCTTCTGTTACTACAGGTGAATCTTCACTGTCAACCGGTCGTACAGGCTTTAACACCTCACGAACCTCTTCCTTCTCTTCCAGGATTTTTTTCAACTCACCCATTCGTTTTACTTTTATTTTCTTAGAATCTGCCATCTTAACCCTGTTCTCCTTTTCAAAGTAAAGATCTTACACTTAAGACCTTAAAATGCAGTGAGGAATCCAACACCTTCAATAATGATACTGTCCAGCAAAGCGATTAAAATTCCCAACACCACGGTAATTGCCACTACCACGGTTGTCTGCTTTGCTACCAAATCCTTACTGGGCCATGTTACTTTCTTAAATTCCTTTCTTACACCCTTGAAAAAGCTCGGTTTCTTCTTTGTCTTTTCATTTGATGAATCTGCCATAACTCTACCTCCTAGCTTTACCCAAGTTACGCACTAATAGGAAAACCTCCCTATTATTTTGTCTCTTTGTGCATTGTGTGAGCCTTGCAGAATCTGCAGTATTTCTTAGTTTCCATTCTGTCAGGATGTGTTTTCTTATCCTTTGTTGTATCATAGTTACGCTGTTTGCATTCTGTACATGCTAATGTAATTCTTGTACGCATATCTCTACCTCCAAGTGATGTGTCGCTTTTCTATTTTTTAAAGCACAAAAAAAAGAGTATTTTCTCTCTCTCGCTGAAATAGAATAACACATGTTTTTTCCCTCGTCAACGCTTTTTTTATTTTTTCCAATATTTTTTCGAAAAAAACATTAATCTAACGTTGTTTTTCCTATTTATATGTGCTATGATTAAATTACTAAATTGGTGTAGTTGTCTACTGGCAGAGGCGGTTGACTGCAAAAGCCTCCGCGCTAAGTATAATACTTCTTTCAGGAAAATGCTACAACAATTCCCAATATGAAATATCACGTTACGCCCCGGCGGATTCAAGGATTGAATTTTACGCCGTACAATCAAGGAAGAGAGGAGGGCATTTTTATGGCATATCACACTGCTATTCTTCATAATGTATATAATTACTATCAGTCTAACATTTCGCCCAAACCGGCTTCCCGTTTTGATGCGCACAAACGTGCTGAACTGAAAAATATTTATAATTCCATTGTAAAGCTGGATAAAGAATCGCCGGTCTATTTAATTGACCGTTCCGTTGATTTGGAAAAGTATTGCATTCACATGAAAGAAAATGCCATCCGTTTCCGCAACACCATGGAAAGCTTAGGCTCGTCCGACGAAGAATCCTTGTTCTCCAAACGAACCTTCGTTTCTTCCCAGCCGGAATCGGCCGAAGTAGATTACAGTGGCAACGAACAAATCAACGATGACTTTGCTCCCATTTCTTTAGAGGTGCTGTCTATGGCAAAGCCTCAGGTAAATCACGGAGATTTTCTTCCTTCCGACGGCTATACCATGATGGAAGGAGATTATTCCTTTGATATCACAACCGACGATTCCAATTACGAATTACAATTTTCTGTTTCGGAAAATGATACCAACTATGATATTCAGTCCCGACTGGCAAGGCTGATTTCCGGTGCCGGCATCGGGTTAAACGCAAGCGTTGCTACCGAAGGCAACCGCACCGCACTTGTGGTATCTTCCAATTCCACCGGCTCCAACTCCGAAGGGAATGCACTGTTTATGATTAGCGACGAAGAGACCTCCCACACCAAAGGAATGGTAGATTATCTCGGCATTCGGGACATCACCCATTTCCCGGAATGGACCAAATACCTTGCAAACGGGGTGCCCGGCGAATCCCCGGACCAGCACATTGCACTTTCTAAAGATTTGCAGGTTACCTTAAAGGATTTTCCGTCAGAGCCCATCACCATATCCACCAGACCGGACATGGAATCTTTGAAAGAAAATATCACCGCATTCCAGTCTTCCTATAACAATTTTGTAGATGCTGCTGCCGAGTATTTACACAAGCAGCCTCGCACCAGTTTGTTACTTGGAAGCATGAAAAAGATGGCGGCTAATTTTGTTCCACAGATGGAAGCTTTGGGAATCACACAGGATATCCAGGGAAAATTGCAGGTATCCGACGAAGCCTTGTCCGCTTCCTTAAAGACCGGAAACGTGGATTCTTCCCTGACGGCACTGCGAAGCTTTGCAAAGAGTTCCATGCACAAAATTTCCCAGGTACAGCTTAATCCCATGGATTATGTAGATAAACGCATGGTGGCATACAAAAATCCCTACCGCAGTCATTTTGCAAATCCTTACACCACCAGCGCTTACAGCGGAATGCTCTTTAACAGCTACATGTAACAATCAAAAATTGTTATGCAAAACAAAAAGGTGTTTCCGGTTTTGGAAACACCTTTACTTTTTTCTATCTTTTACTGTTCTTTATGCACTATCCATCATTCAGAAACAGCAGCCAAAAGCTGGCTCAAAAACGGAAGAATCACATTCTCCAGATTCTCCGCTATTTTATCGTCTTCCTTTGCTCCATAGCTCTTGCCAAGCGCAGCAATTCCTTCCTCCAAAGAATCCACCTTCACTTTTGTCTTCTCCGGATCCACCAAAGACACCGTTCCGTTATAGGCCTCAATCACCCAATTCAGACCATCAATATTCATACGAAGATATTCATCGGTATCTTCTTTTCTCTCTCCCTTTAATTCCGTAATGACCTCTCCGATTCCTTTCTGTAAACGAGGCAAATACTCTCGCAAGGTTTCTACCGTCTCTTTCTGTATATCCAGTACATCCATGTTATTATACTCTTCTGCCATCGGTAACCTCCATTCTAAGTGCTCTTTTGTCAACACTCTAACCTATATATCGGTTATTTTTTTATATTCTTTAGTATTTTCTATTTCTTTTTTAATTCTTCTTTGATGTTTTTTGCTTCGGAAAGATAAAAGGCACTTTGGTCCAGGTCCTCCACGGATTCCGCCAGTTTTTCATAGCAACACGCCAGCATTTCCCTTGCCCAGTTTTCTCTGGCCTGAAGTACCAACGCCGCTTCTGTTTCTTTCGCTGCATTGATAAACCATACCAGTGCTTCTTCATAATCCTTTTTGGCATAATAGAAATGTCCCAGTTCCATACATATTTCCGTACAGGATTCCGTTACCAAATTTTTTAACGCCCATTTAAAAAACTCTTCCGCATTTCCCTTTAACCGATAAATACGGGTCAGCACGCAATAACAGTACTTTCGTTCCTCTTCACTTCGCTGCGGCTCCCACACCATTTTCAAGAAATCTTTTTCCGCGTCCAAAAAATCCTTGTCCTCTCCTGCCATAAAAAGTTCTCTGGCATACATTTTCAGAAGTTTCTTAGAAAGGTTCTGGCCGCTTTCCATCATCTTACGAAAGACCCGAAAATCTCTGCCGGCATGATTGCTTTGAGGCAAATGCAAAATCTCAATATCGCTGTCATATACCACCGGGCGAAGATTCACCGACTCATGTATGGCATCCATCCAGGTAAAGGTACGCAATCGTCTGTACAATTTCGGACGATACTCTTTTTCAAAATTTTCCGTGGTGGCAAACTCCGTGGTATTCACATACAGCATTTGCACAATTTCCACCTCCGGAAGAAGCACTTCTTTCAAACGCAAAAACTTCTCCCTGTTTTCTTCATCCAGCACTTCGTCCACATCCGCAGAATAAATATATTCCATCGTCGCCTTGGAAAACGCAAAATTTCTTGCTGCCGCAAAATCATCAATCCAGGTAAAGTCATAAACTTTATCGGTGTATTCTGCCGCAATCTCTTTTGTGGCATCCGTGGAACCGGTATCCACAATAATAATTTCTTCTGCAATCCCCTGTAAGGAATCCAGACATCTTCGAAGCACCTTTTCCTCATTCTTTACAATCATACATATGCTGATGGTTCTCATTTGCTACGCCCCCTTTTTCGACTGACGGATAATCATTTCTCCTATTCCCATTAAAATGAATACCACCGGTGTACAGATACATTGCTGATAACAAAAGATGTTATGTCCCATATACGCCAAGGTTGCTGCCATGAACGGAATCGCTGCCGGTTCCCGATATGCGATCTTTCCAAGCCGCCAAACCAACGTCACAAAAATCCCCACGTAGGAAACCAGCCCCAAAATGCCCTGAGTCACCAATAGATTCAACCATTCATTATGAGCACAGGCCAGTTGCAATCCATTCCAATAAGCGGCCACTTCCTCCATGCAATATTTATCCATGCTGTGGGCAAAACAATCCGGTCCCACCCCAAACAACATATCCTTAAAGGACGACTGGGAAAAGGCTGTCAGTGCCATTCTCCAGTTAAAGCCTCGATGATTTCCCCATTCATCATTAAATTGGAAGAAGGGGATTTCATACAGTCCTTGCAAAAATCCCGGAAGCTTACCGTTGGTGGTAAGAATCATCAAAAGAAGTACCAGCCAAAGTAAAAGAACCGCTGCCCAAACCATTACCTTCCGAAGCCATTGATAAGCACGAATGTCAGGAAGCTTCTCTTTCCTTTTTTCCTTTGCTTTTTTCCCGTTTCCGTTATCCGGTTTCAGCCAATGTCGCAAAGCAAAATACAAAACTGCTACCACAACAAGGACACCCAACATAAATTTACTTCGGGTCACAAAAGCGGTAATCGCTTCATCTCCGGTAATTAAGGTAATCTGTTTTTCCGGGAAAAGGATTCGGCATACACCGATTACCCGAAAACTAAACAAACCAATCAGCACCAGTTCCCAAAAACGCAAAAACTTTTCATTGGATTCCAGGCCATACCAGAAAAACACCATCAAAACCAGCAAAAAAGCAATGTACGCACTGTCACTGTTAGTCGTAGCCAATACACCATAAGCCAGGGCACAAAAGATTCCCGAAAGCACTCTGGACCACACCTTGTCATCATAGCAATAGTAGAATGCCCCAAGTGGGAAAATCAAAACGGCATAACTGGAAAACCAGGTCGTCTGTCCCAAAGTGGAGACAAATTTTTCAATATATACTGCATCTAAGTTTATGTACATTCCCAAAGGGTCAATTAAAAATCGATGCCAGATTCCCAGCTGATAGGTAATCGCCGCCGTAATCAAAGCAATCCCCAGCGTCGTAGGACTCCAGTTCCAAAATCTGGAAACCAAGAAGAAAATCACCACGAAAGCAAATTGGGACAATACGCCCATAAACCAGCCGCTGTATCCCCAAAGCGCCGTTCCCTTATACTCACTAAACAAGAAAGAAAAATAACTCATGGCAAAAAAGGCCACTGCAAACCAATCCGTATGAGACATGTTTTTTAAAATATCCCGGGAAGACATTTCCTTTTGCCGGGCCGCCAGCCAAAACACCGCGCCAATCAGTAACGCCGAGAGAAGCACCAGACTCACATACTTAAAAAACGTATATTTGGCATCGCCCATGTTGTAATATTTATTGTCATAATACAGCGGGAAAATGCACAACATACAGAACACATAAATTGCCGTAAATACAGACATCAGATACTGACTGGTCTGCTGCGCTGCCGTCTCCTGCTTCTTTTTTGTTTTCTTTGTATTCTTTGCCAAAACGGCCACCTCCAAGAACAACTTTTCCTATTTTAAATATATCACATCCGCTCCTATTAATCCACGACTAACTTCTCTCGCTACTCCTATCCACTATTGATTTTACAAATAGGCATTGTGTTTCCTTTCCTTGTTCCTTTATAATAGAAGAAATGCAAGCCGCATACTTTTCAGACATAAAATGCAAATATTCACAAGCGCACGCTTGCATCATTTTCCGATGAAAAATTTTGAACTTCCATCGGATACTTTTATTAAGCTAAGAGGCTTCGGAGGATTCTCATGACCGCAATATCCATATGCATCATAATGAAAAACGAAGAAAATCATATTGAAAACTGTCTGTCCGCCCTTTCCAAGCAGGGATTCGGAACTGCAGCCGGAGAAAAAAGCGGAGAAATCGTAGTCGTGGATACCGGCTCCACCGACGCTAGTGTATCCATTGCACATAAATACACCGATGCGGTTTTTCATTTTCCTTGGATTAATGATTTTGCTGCTGCCAAAAACTTTGCCATTTCCAAAGCGACTCACGATATGGTATTGATTTTGGATGCCGACGAATATCTGGATGCCTGGGACCAAGACAAGCTACAGAGACTGATTGCGGAACACCCCTATGCCATCGGGCAGCTCCTTCGTTCCAATCTCATGGAGGAAAACGGAATGGAAACCATTCACGATGACCGCGTAGAGCGACTATTTCATCGCGATTATTTTGCGTACCAATATCCCATTCATGAGCAGGTGGTTCCCATTCAAAAAACGCCCGCTCACCGCCAGATGCCCCTAACGTATTACCATATTCCTTTCCACGTTACTCACCACGGGTATCGTCTTACTCCGGAAGAATTAGTCGCAAAAGCCAAACGAAACAACGACATTTTATTTGAAGAAATAAAAAAAAGGCCCAACGACCCTTATCTTTATTTTCAAATCGGTCAAAGCTTTATGATGATGCGGGATTACGATTCCGCTTACCGGTGGTTTGGCAAAGGGCTTTCTTTTGATGTCGATCCGAAAGCAGAATACGTACAAATGATGGTCATCGGCTACGGGGAAGCCATGTTGTACAGCAATCGCCACCAGGAAGCACTCTCTCTGGTATCCGTGTATGATGATTTTTCCTTCACCCCGGAATTTGTATTTTTGATAGGACAAATTTATTTAAATAACAACATGCACTTAGAGGCCTATCGGGAATTTCTCCGCTGTCTTACCATGGAGGAAAACCGCACCCACGGCATTACCACTTTTTTCTCTTACCATAACATCGGAGTCATCAATGAAATCTTAGGGAATACAGAAGGTGCCATTACCTTCTACAAAAAAGCGGGGAATTACCCCCGCTCTTTGGAACGCTTAAAAGAATTAGAAAACAAATAAAAGCATTTAATTCAACTCATAATTGGAAAACGTGGTTTCCAGATATTCCTTCTTAAAGATATGTCGGTAGGCATTGTAGCCTGCCAGATTCCAAGTGCCGTCTTCGTGAATACACCAGGGCTTCTTTTGCTCCGGCACCATGATTCGATACCCTTTTTTGCGAAATTCAAAGCATTGGGAAATATCGTAAAAATCCCAGCCATCAAACAAATCCTGTCGCCAAAGAATATCATCCTTGGTCACCATCAAAAATCCGTCGATAGCTTCCACTTCCGTCATACCGTCTTCTTTTTTATATTCATATCCGTTAAAATCAACATTCTGTGCATCCAGCTCATACAAATTACCTACCCGTTTTCCATGCCACATCACACCGTCCGCCGGAAGCTTGGGACTTCCCACCATTCCGATCATGCCGATTTTCCAATTTTGCTTGAACACAGTGAGTACATCATTCATAAAATTAGGATTGATAATAAAAACATCCTGATGCATATATACCTTGTACTTTGCGTCGGTCTGTGCCATGCCGAAATTGTATCCTGCCGTCATGCTTTTCGCTCCGCGCACCGGCAAAATTTCCACCGTAAATCCGCTGGGCACGGTAAGACGCTGGATATACATTTCGCATTCCTTAAAATACTGTTCATTATTCACACAAATAATAAAACAAAATTTACGTTTATTTATCCCCATTTAAAGGCTCTCCAAAATTTCTTTTTTCTTATTTTCCAGACTATCTTTAAAATCCACGCTGCAATTTTCCGACATAACGGAAATAACAAAGAGCGCTTCTTTTACGCTTCCCTGCTCCCGAAATAAATCCGCCAACGTCATGGCCACCTTTTCCTTCTCTCCTGTATTGCAATCCAGCAAAATCTGGACCACCGCAAATACCGAAAGCTTGTGCATACGTACAAAGGTCAGGCATTCCATCAGTAGCGGTTTTGCCAATCGAAGCTGCATACGCCGAAAATAAAACAAAATCTGTTGGTGAATGCGATAATAATCATCTATGTACTCGATTTGATCAAAAATCAGTGGCATTTTTCCGCCTCTCTCTAACTGATAAATCGTTGCCGCCGTAGCAAAGGCTTTTAACTCATCATCCGTATCCGCCAACTTCCGGTATTCCTCGGTTGCGGTTAATGCTACGATGGTATCATAAGCAACTTCCCTTCGTTCCTGAAGTTTTTCGTTGATTCTACCCTTCAGGGAACACACGCCGGCACTTATCATAGGACGAAGTTCTTTTCGCTCCTGAAAAAAAGCCTCGCAATACTCTTCCAGCAGGACTTCATCCGAAACATTTCCTTTTTCCTGTCTTAATTTTTCAATATCTACTACCGATTCAATATTCAATTATCTCTCACCTCTCATACCTATCTTTCATTATACATTCTCGACAAAAGGTTTGTAAATAGAATCTTACCTTGGTATAATTTAAGAAAAGAATTCACAAGGAGAATGCTGATGCCCTTTTCATTTTGTCTGATCGGAAAAAACGAGGAAAAACGCTTAGATAAGTGCCTTTCTCCTCTAAAAAACACAGGGAAAGAGATTCTGTTTTTGGACACCGGTTCCACGGATTCCACGGTTGCCATAGCAAAAAAATATACGCCAAACGTACATTACTTTGAGTGGTGCAATGACTTTAGTGCCGCAAGAAATTTTGCAGCCGGCAAAGCCTCTCGGGATTATGTACTTTTTATCGATTGCGACGAATATTTGGAAGAAATTAATCTAAAAGAAATGGAAGCATTAATCCGGGACTACCCCCATGCCATCGGAAGAATCACCAGACGAAACGAATGCAACTCCTCTTCCGGTAACGGTACTATTATGTTTACCGACCTGGTGGAGCGACTTTACCATAGGGATTATTTTCATTACGAGGGAAAAATTCACGAACAGGTTACTTCTTCCGTAAATGCTCCGTTGGAAGCCTATGAGCTTCCCCTTGTGGTATTTCACGACGGATATGTGGGCACCAAGGAAGAATTAGCCCAAAAAGCGAACCGTAACATCCGGATCTTATTGGAAGATTTGGAAGAAGATCCTTCGGATCCATATACTTATTATCAGTTAGGACAGGCCTATGCCTTGATGTCCGATCACGAAAATGCCTACCGGTATTATCATGCCGGTTGTCAGCTCCCCCTGGATTCTTCTTTGGAATATGTTCGGCTCATGTTAACTTCCTACGGTCATTCCCTGATTCAGGCAGGAAAAAGTGCTAAGGCACCTGCTTTAATCGAGAAATATCCCGGTTGGGAAAAGGATGCGGACTTTGTTTGCATGCTGGGATTTGCTTATTTGGAAGATAAGAAAATCGTTGCTGCCATAAAAGAATTTAAACATGCACTTACTTTGGGAAAAAGCTATACAGAAGGTTCTAACAGCTTCTATCCGGCACACAACTTAGGTTGCATCTACGAGGCACTGGAAAACGAAACCGATGCTCTTTTTTACTATGACAAAGCCGGAGACTACCCTTCCTCCGTTACTCGAAAAGAAGCCTTACTTCTTCGCCTGAAAGAAAAGGATACCAGAAATGATAAATATTCCAGTCACATCTTTTACTGCAATAACTGCGGGAACGCTTTGCCGGCTCTTTTGGAGGCGTATGAAAACCAAACCTTAGGCATGGCGCATTTGGAACTGATTTTTGTAGATGCGGCTTCCATAGACAACACGCTGGATTTACTGACCGCTTTTGAGCAAAAACATCCCGAAAGTGTTATTTTGCTTCCCCTTTCGGAGCTGGTTTCCAAAACCGAAGCCTATTCCATCGGGTTAAACTATGCCACTTCTCCTTACGTGGGATTTTTTACTCCATGGAATATCCCTTCCGAGGATTTCTGCCGCCACTTGTTCCGGGCAGGGCAGGCTTACCATGCCGACATTCTCGCTTGCAACAATTCCGCACAATATCCGGAATTTCACCTTGCTTTTGACAGCAAAGAGCAGGCGAAATCCCTTTTTGCTTCCGGCATTTTGTCCTTATCTTTGACCGGAAAACTATTCAAAAGAGAGTTGCTGGTTCAAAGTCCGTTTTCGTTTCCTTTCTACGAAGCTTCGGACAAAGAACTGACCTTGCTTCTTTTGCTCATGGGAAACAGCATTTATTTTTACGGTCAGGAAATGATGCAGGAAAAGCCGGCCATCCTTTTGTTTTCCGGCATCAGTCCCATCTTGGATTACCTATCCAGGGAATACCAAAAAGCATTGGAATCTTTAGGACAACCCACGGTTCTTTTTGCATGGAATGACTTTGAAACTTCTGCCAAGCAGATTCTTTCGCTGGGAAAAGAGAATTTTTGCGGCGTGCTCTCCATGAACAACATCGGCTTTTCTTTTTTGAAAAAAGACGGTAGTAATTTATGGCAGGAATGGGATCTTCCCTGCTTTAATTTGTTGGTCGATCACCCTATGTACTACGCCGACACCTTGGATGCACCGCCAGCCGGCGGCACTGTCCTTTGCGCTGATGAAAATCATGTTTTATACAACCGGAGGATGTATTCTTCGATAGCTCAAAGTGATTTTCTTCCCACCGCCGGCACTGTCACCTTACCCTACGGACAGCTTCCGTCCTTTTCCGAACGTGCGATTGACATACTGCTACTTGGAAACTATAAATATCACTCAGAGATTACCTTGGATGAAAACGGCGAAAAGATTATGAACCACTTAAAGCAGCACCCCGGCGATACCTTAGAAGATGCCGCAACGCTATTTTTTGCTAAGGAAAATCTACTGCCTTTAAACACAGAGACCAATGCCTTTTATCATAATCCGGAATTTGTGAAAAATCATTTTCCTCAATTAAAGAAGTGGATTGAAAACTATCGCTTCATCGAAACCAATCTTTGCTCTCTCTACCGGGAAGAAGCCATGCTTCTTTTATTAGAAAAGGGAATCACCGTGGAAGCCTATGGAAACGGCTGGGAAAACTCCCGCCTTACGACATTTTCCAATTTCCGCCTTCATCCGCCGGTGGCTCCCGCAGAGGGATTAAAGCTGATGCAAAACAGCAAAATTGTGTTTAACAATATGGCGTGGTTTAAAAAGGGCGGTAGCGAACGAGTATTTAATGCAGCGCTCCAGGGAGCTGTGATTCTAAGTGATTTGAGTTTGTATTTAGCGGACATTTTTGATGAAGAAGCCGGACTGTTTTATTCTTTGGAAAGGCTTTCCGATATTCCAGACATGGTTACTTCACTCCTTGCCGATTCGAAAAAAGCCGAAATGCTCCGCCAAAACGCATATATGGCTACAATTTCTAACCACACCTGGCTTCACCGAGGACAACAGTTTTTATCGTTTCTTTCAAAAAAGAAAGCATAGCTCTTCCCACAGGGCAATCCTAAGATTAATATAAAAATATCCCAAAGTACCTTTCTCCTGTTCTTTGGGATATTTTTTATCCTCCTTACCGGTTGGCAATTTCCAACATGGACTCACAACGATGTCGGTAAGTATGGTGTGCTTTTATCTTCTCATATCCGTTATGCGCAATTTCTTTTCGCTTCTCCTCATGAGACAAATAGTAGGCAACCTTTTCCTTTAAATCCTCCGGACTTTCAAAATAATCATAATCTTCTCCCGGAACAAAAAATTCCAGAAAATCCGCTTGAAAATTCGTCAGCAAAAATCCGCCGCAACCCATAATATCCATTGCTCTTAATGGTATTCCGCTGACAATGCTTCGCAAGGTAATGTTTAAATTGATTTTTGCTCCTTTGATGGCGTAAGGTGCTTCGGTATAATAATCCACTTTCCCACAATTTCTTATCTTGGGAAGATGGGGCGTTGCCTCCGGCGTATATAAAGCCACATCAAAGTGTTCCGACAACAGTTCCAAAAGCTCCCCTCTCTCAATCGCCGTTAATTTTCTTGCCAGAAAGTAATTGGCAAATACCCATTCAATGGATTCTAATCCATCACCTCGGGCAATCATGGGGCACACTTTCTGCATCCGTTTTACCATGTCAGGAGTTAGTCCCGCCTCCAATACAGAAGTACCGTAAATATTTTTCTGCGCTTTAAACAGTGCTTCTATATAGCCTTTTCCGTATTCATCCAGACCTTCCAAGTGGCGAAACAACTGATGCTTTTTCTCCGTATACATGGAACCTATCATCGCAACCTCTGCCACATATTTTTTTTGCATCGCCTCCGTCAAACGAAAGGCATCATAGTCTGAAACCGGCGCTGCCATAGGCAAATAATACACAGTGTCTATGCCTAATTTTTTTAAATTCCAATATTCATTTTTATCAAAGACAAACGCATAGTTGGTGTCGTAAGCAATGGTTTTGGAATACAGTTGGATATAGGGGCTGTCATAGGTCCAGGATACGTATTTTATTTTACAGGCCTTACAGGCTACCGCCGCCACCGGAAAATAATTAAAAGAAAATACCATATCCGCTTTTTCTTCCATAATTTTCATCACAATTTTGGATGCCAATTCCTCGCTGCCTCTGGTATCTTCCGTCTTTTGCGGAAAATCCATGGATATCACCGCATGCCCCAGTTCTTCAAATCCCCGCTTAATATACTCATTTCCGAAACTGGCCCATTCCAAAAAAAGAATTTTATTTTTCATTTTTTCTTTTTTCCTCTCTGTTTTCTACCAATGCAATCATATTGGAAAGAGAATTCGCATAATTGTATTTTTCCCGCACCTTTTGATAACCTGCAATTGCAATTCGAATTCGTTCCTTCTCATGGCTTAAATAGTACGCAGCCTTTTGCTTCAACTCCTCCAGGTTACGGAACAACACAATTTCTTTATCCGGAACAAACAACTCTTCCAGCTCTTCCTGATAGTTGGAAAGAACAAAGCCTCCCACCGCCATAATATCAAATACTCTTTGCGGCACACCGGTTTCAATGGCACGCATGGTAAGATTTAGGTTGATTTTTCCGGAAAAAAATACCTTGTACATCTCATCCTCATAATTTACCGGCGGTCGAACGATTACATTCCCTAAATTACCAATGCGATCCGTTTCCTTGGTATATAAAGTTGTTTTGTAATACTTAGACAATTCTGACAATACCGTTGTCCGTTCTTTATTGGCAATGCTTCCGGACAGCATTAAGACTTCCACCAGATAATCCGTATCCATTTGATACAAATCCAAATCCTTCTTTTCCATCACTTCGTACACATGATGAATGGTCTCCTTTGACAAATGTCCGAAAATATTTACCCCCGGTGCCCAGTTACAGCATAATTGGTCCAATACCTTTTCAAAATCCATCCGTATCTTTGGGGGCGCACTCTCCATAAACTTAGTATAATACGATCTATGATACATCTGGCCTACAAAAGAAATGTCCGATTCGTATTTTTCCATATCCTCATCCGTGACGGAAAGCATTCCTGCTTGGGTAATATTCGCTGCCAGCGGTTGATAAAAGACATTGGTTAAATCCAGTTGTTTTAATCTTTCCACCTGTTTTTTATCAAAAGCGAATATATAATTGGTGGGATATTTTGCTTCTTTTCGATACAAGTTTTTCTGTGGCGAATCATAAATCCAGGAAAGATACGGAACATTAGCCCGAAAACAGCCTTCCGCTGCCATAAGAGAAAAATTCTGGGTAATGACAAGGCTACATTTTTCTATGAAAGGAACAAACCAAGCCAAATCTTCTTCGGTATAGGACGATAATTTAATTTCCCTTTTCGGACAATCCACCGGATAACCCAGTTCCAACAGGCCCCATAAAATATCCGTCTTTTGAATTTCATCTGTATGAAAATATAAAATATTCTCTCTTACATCCACCTTTTATTCCCTCCCCAAAGAGAAAAAAGGGTTGATATAAATCAACCCTTTTCTTATATCTTGAAAGTTACTTATTAGCCAAGCAAGGACAATACGTTCTGGTTTGCCTGATTTGCCTGAGAAAGCATTGATGTACCAGCCTGAGCAAGAATCTGTGCATTGGAGAACTGCACCATTTCGGTTGCCATATCGGTATCACGAATCTGAGATTCTGCTGCTGTTGTATTTTCAACAACGTTGTCAAGGTTCTTAATGGTGTGCTCTAAACGGTTCTGAACTGCACCAAGGTCGGAACGCTGTTTGGAAACCTTTGCCAATGCGGACTTAACCATACTGATTGCCTTCTGAGCACTTGTATTATCTGTACCGGCAACGGAAACACCGTTAATACCAATTTCTGTTGAATCCATAGCTGCAATGGACATACCGATGAACTGAGCTTTCTCTGCACCAACCTGAAGGTTCTTTCCTGTGAAAGTACCATCCAAAAGGTTCTGCTCGTTGAAAGTCGTTGTGGAAGCTACACGGTCGATTTCAGATACAAGAGCCTGAACTTCGCTATCTAAGTATCCACGGTCAACACTAGTCATAGTGTCGTTCGATGCCTGGATTGCCAATGTGTTCATTCTCTGAAGCATATCGTGTACTTCTGCCAAAGCACCTTCTGCTGTCTGTACACAAGAGATACCATCCTGTGCATTTGCGGAAGCCTGTGTCAAACCTTTGATCTGACGTCTCATCTTTTCACTGATTGCAAGACCTGCTGCATCATCTGCTGCACGGTTAATCTTGTAACCGGAAGAAAGCTTTTCTGTGGACTTCGCCTGAGCGGAAGTTGTGATTCCTAACATTCTGTTACTGTTCATTGCTGTCAAATTGTGCTGTACTACCATAATATAATCCTCCTTGAAGTTAAGTATGTTACGGCATCCCTACCGTTGTTTTATTGTTCTCCGGGATTTTATTTCCCTTACTTGATATATATATCGGATGGTGTTTTGTAAACTTAACCCCTAAATTGAATTTTTTTTAAAAACTTTTATCCTAATTCGCTTATTTGTAGACAGCAAAAGAGCCATCCGAAGATGGCTCCTTTATGGTAGAAATAATTAACCGAGAATAGAAAGTACACTCTGGTTAGACTGATTAGCCTGAGCAAGCATTGATGTACCAGCCTGAGCAAGGATCTGTGCATTAGAGAACTGAACCATTTCGGTTGCCATATCTGTATCACGGATCTGAGATTCAGCTGCTGTTGTGTTCTCAACAACGTTGTCAAGATTCTTGATTGTGTGCTCCAGTCTGTTCTGGATTGCACCAAGGTCGGAACGCTGTTTAGAAACGCTTGCAAGTGCAGTCTTAATCATGCTGATTGCAGACTGTGCATTGGTGTTGTC
>JAZNKK010000073.1:0-4768 GCA_045578545.1 Lachnospiraceae bacterium | reverse complement strand
CATAATCAAATTCTATATTTTCATCATATAGGAAGTCATCCTCTATCCATGTTATTTTTTTTAACCAAAGCGGCAGTTCCATTTCTAAGTCAATATATAACTCATGTGCGTCAAAAGAATGAACCGGAATAAATACTAATTCATACTCCTCGGTATCTTTTTTTAACTTTTCATACATATCCTCTCGTACAAATACCAAATTTTCGCTCTCTATAATATAAGCAACAATATTACTTTTTTTCAGTGGTACCGCATCATAAAAACCAACCGTTCTATCATAATACAAAATTTGAATATTATTCTCCGGAACGCCGGCCCCGGACAAAAAATAATTTCCTATCATGGCCTCTAGTTTTCCGCATAATGACATCCGAGGCTTACTCTTCTTCTGCTGTTCCTTAATAAAGAAATAATCATTTAATCTTTTCATATCGGAGTCCTTTCCTAATATCCGGTCCTTCAACGGGAGGCTGTTCCTATATTTCTGTCACCTTCCGTTTAAAAGTTAAAATCCCCTTAGAGTCATAAGGCTCTAAGGGGCATAAACACTAGGTTTTTAGGCTGTTTTTCGCTTAACCCAGCTTACTAGAGATTGCTGCCTGTGCTGCCGCAAGTCTTGCAATGGGCACTCTAAACGGTGAGCAGGATACATAATCAAGACCAATCTTGTGGCAGAATTCTACGGAAGTAGGATCTCCGCCGTGCTCTCCACAGATACCTACGTGAAGCGCACCATTTACCGGCTTACCTAAATCAATTGCCATTTCCATCAGCTTACCTACACCGCTCTGGTCCAATCTTGAGAAGGGATCGTTTTCAAAAATCTTAGCGTTATAGTATGCCTCTAAGAATTTGCCGGAGTCATCACGGGAGAATCCGTAAGTCATCTGGGTCAAATCGTTGGTACCAAAGCAGAAGAAGTCCGCTTCTTTTGCAATGGAGTCTGCAGTAAGGGCCGCTCTGGGGATTTCAATCATGGTACCAACTTCGTATTCCAGATTGGAGCCTGCTGCTGCAATTTCTTTATCTGCAGTTTCTACTACAAATTTCTTAACAAAAACAAATTCCTTGGTATCGCCAATCAACGGAATCATAATTTCCGGTTTTACTTTCCAATCCGGGTGTTTCTTCTGCACTGCAATTGCTGCACGGATCACTGCCGTTGTCTGCATCTTGGCAATTTCCGGGTAGGTAACTGCAAGACGAACACCACGGTGTCCCATCATCGGGTTAAACTCGTGAAGGGAACTGGTTACCGCTTTAATCTCATCTACAGTTTTCCCTTTTGCCCCGGCCAATTTTTCAATGTCTGATTCCTCCGTAGGAACAAATTCGTGAAGAGGCGGGTCTAAGAAACGGATGGTAACCGGATTTCCTTCCAACGCTTCGTATAAGTTTTCAAAGTCTTCCTGCTGCATGGGAAGAATCTTTGCAAGGGCTTCTTCTCTTTCTTCCTGGGTATCGGAACAAATCATTTCACGGAATGCTTCGATACGGCTCTCTTCAAAGAACATGTGCTCGGTACGACATAAACCGATACCTTCTGCGCCAAGTTCTCTTGCCTTCTGTGCATCCTTAGGAGTATCTGCATTGGTACGAACTTTCAGTTTTCTGAATTCATCCGCCCATGCCATAATTCTTCCGAATTCGCCGCCGATGGTTGCATCTACGGTAGGAATAATTCCGTCATAAATCTTTCCGGTAGAACCGTCGATAGAAATGCAATCTCCTTCGGTATAGGTCTTTCCGGCCAATACAAACTTCTTGTTTGCTTCATCCATGTTGATTTCGGAGCATCCGGATACACAACAGGTTCCCATACCGCGGGCAACAACGGCTGCATGGCTGGTCATACCGCCACGTACGGTAAGAATACCCTGAGCTGCCTTCATACCTTCAATGTCTTCCGGTGATGTTTCCAAACGAACAAGAACTACTTTTTCTCCTCTTGCATGCCATGCTTTTGCATCCTCTGCAGAGAATACAATCTTACCACAAGCTGCTCCGGGAGAAGCTGCAAGGGCACTTGCAATGGGAGTTGCAGCCTTCAGCGCTGCCGTATCAAACTGCGGATGAAGAAGGGTATCTAAGTTACGAGGGTCAATCATAAGAACGGCCTTCTCCGGCGTAATCATACCTTCATCTACCAAATCACAGGCAATCTTAAGCGCAGCCTGTGCGGTTCTCTTACCGTTACGGGTCTGAAGCATATAGAGCTTCTTATCTTCAATGGTAAACTCCATATCCTGCATATCGCGGTAATGGTTTTCCAATTTTTCGCAAATGCCTACGAACTGATCATACACTTCCGGCATAACTTCTTTTAACTGGTCAATCTTCTGCGGCGTACGTACACCGGCAACAACGTCCTCACCCTGGGCATTCATCAGGAACTCACCCATGAGTTTCTTTTCGCCGGTAGCCGGATCTCTGGTAAATGCAACACCGGTACCGGAGGTATCACCCATGTTACCGAATGCCATCATCTGTACGTTAACTGCAGTTCCCCAAGAATAGGGGATATCGTTGTCACGACGATATACAATTGCTCTGGGGTTGTCCCAAGAACGGAATACCGCCTTGATTGCTTCCATAAGCTGTTCCTTCGGATCGGTAGGGAAGTCCTTGCCAATCTTATCCTTGTATTCTGCCTTAAACTGATTTGCCAGTTCTTTCAAGTCGTCTGCAGTAAGTTCTACGTCCTGCGTAACGCCTTTCTTTTCTTTCATTTCATCAATCAATTCTTCAAAATATTTCTTGCCGACTTCCATAACTACGTCGGAGAACATCTGAATAAATCTACGGTAGCAGTCCCAAGCCCATCTGGGATTTCCGGATTTTGCAGCCAAAACTTCTACTACTTCTTCGTTCAAACCAAGATTAAGAATTGTATCCATCATACCGGGCATGGATGCTCTTGCACCGGAACGAACCGAAACAAGAAGGGGATTTTCCTTATCACCGAATTTCTTTCCGGTAATCTCCTCCATCTTGATAATGTGCTCCATAATCTGGTTCTGGATTTCCTCATTAATCTGTTTTCCATCTTCATAATACTGTGTACAAGCATCAGTAATAATGGTAAAACCCTGAGGTACAGGAAGACCAAGGTTGGTCATCTCTGCAAGATTCGCACCCTTTCCACCGAGAATCTCTCTCATCTTAGCGTCACCTTCGCTAAATAAATAGACCCATTTTTTTGCCATTTCTCTCTCTCCTTGCTAAGTATTCTTTTATTGCATTGTGAATATTTTATCACAATCCAAAACATTTTGCACCCTTTTTTATGCAAAATGTAAAATTTTGTATATATTATGTAAATTCAATCCTTTCACTCGTACAAAATGAACTTTTCCTGCATTTTCATGGGAAAAAGCCACGGCACAGGCCGCGGCTTTTCTATCATTAAAATGTAAATTTATCTGCAAAAAAGGCATCCAATTCGTCGATTTATACACGTACCTGTTCCATGGAATCACGGAATCTTACCGTTACACACTGGTCTTCTTCCGAATCAAAGTCATAGGTTACGCAGAAAGGAGTACCGATTTCGTCCTGACGACGATATCTCTTACCGATAGCACCTCTGTCATCGAATTCACAGTTGTACTTCTTGGAAAGCTGTGCAAATACTTTCTCTGCACCTTCATTTAACTTCTTAGACAAAGGAAGTACACCAATCTTAACCGGTGCAAGCACAGGATGGAAACGCAGAACGGTTCTCATATCGCCCTCTCCCAAATCTTCTTCATCGTAAGCTGCGCAAAGGAATGCCAAAACCACGCGATCTGCACCCAAAGAAGGTTCTACAACGTAAGGAATGTATTTCTCATTCTTTGTCTCATCAAAGTAGCTCATATCCTGCTTGGAAACTTCCATGTGCTGCTTTAAGTCATAGTCGGTTCTGTCCGCAATACCCCAAAGTTCGCCCCAGCCAAAGGGGAACTTAAACTCGATATCGGTAGTTCCTTTGGAATAGAAGCAAAGTTCCTCCGGAGAATGGTCTCTTGCTCGCATTTCTTCCTCTTTGATACCAAGGGATTTGAGCCAATCAATACAGAACTGTCTCCAGTACTGGAACCATTCCAAATCCGTGCCGGGCTCGCAGAAGAATTCCAATTCCATCTGTTCGAATTCTCTGGTACGGAAGGTAAATTTACCGGGTGTCACTTCATTACGGAAGGATTTACCAATCTGTCCGATACCGAAAGGAATTTTCTTACGGGAGGTTCTCTGAACATTTTTAAAGTTAACAAAGATACCCTGGGCAGTTTCCGGTCTCAAATATACGGTGTTCTTTGCATCTTCGGTTACACCCTGGAAGGTTTTGAACATCAGGTTGAACTGTCTGATATCCGTAAAATTATGCTTTCCGCAGGTAGGACAAGGAATGCCCTGTTCTTTAATAAATGCACTCATTTCTTCCATGCTCCACGCATCTACGGAAGTTTCCAATGTAATTCCTTTTTCTTTTGCAAAATCTTCAATTACATTGTCTGCACGGAATCTTTCATGACACTCACGACAATCCATCAAAGGATCGGAAAATCCGCCAAGATGTCCGGATGCCACCCATGTCTGGGGATTCATCAAAATAGCACAGTCTACACCTACGTTATAGGGATTTTCCTGCACGAATTTCTGCCACCATGCTCTTTTTACGTTATTTTTTAATTCGACGCCAAGGTTACCGTAATCCCATGTATTGGCAAGTCCGCCATAGATTTCGGAACCCGGATAAACGAATCCGCGACCCTTTGCAAGAGCC
>JAZNKK010000072.1:0-46436 GCA_045578545.1 Lachnospiraceae bacterium | reverse complement strand
CTGTCTGTCTGTCTGTCTGTCTGTCTGTCTGTCTGTCTGTCTGTCTGTCTGTCAAATTATGCTGGTAAACTGACATCATGTCAACCCTCCAGTAGCATTTTTTATCGAATTAATTATAGTATACAAATGATATAAAAGCAATCTTTTCTTGACATATCACCTCGTCACAAAAACCCCAAAAACTAAATAAAAAAGGATATTCCTTAAGCCATTCATTGACTCTAGAAACATCCTCTTTTCCCTATTTTTATCCCTTTTACACTATCTTACTAATTCTCCCCTATTCTTCCACCAATTCCAATTTACTTACGGAAACTTCATAAGCCACTCTCTTTTCCGCCTCCTCCTCGGATAACTTCTTCATGTACTCTCTGCTCTGGATTCGTCCCCAGACTGCGCACCGGCTTCCCACTTCAAATCCGGAAGCATATCTGGCGTTTCTTCCCCAGCAAATGCAGGGAATATAGTCCGATTTTCCGTAGGGTCTGTTCACTGCCAACAATAAATCCGCAATTTCCCGTCCCAGAGGAGTCTTTCGGTAAATCGGCTCCTTACAAATATAGCCGTCCAAAAATATTTGATTCGTCTTTCCATTCTCTCCCACTTCATCTATAAATTCAATTTCTCTGGCAAATACAGAAAGCACCAGTTTGTTTTTTCTCTCTTCATGCCGATTGTAGGAACGAAATTGCCCAAGCACCGCTATTTTGTATCCTTCATAATTTTGGCTAACGTCCAAAAGTCGTTCCGATACCATCAGCGGTACGATGTCTGCGGAATCGCTTAATCGATTCACTTTCACATCCACCATATAAAATCCTTCTCCATAAATTTCATGACTGTAAGCAAAATCACTTACAATTTCCCCCATCAGTGTCACCTGATTGTTTTCAATAACCTTATCCGTCATAATGTCTCCCTTCTTCTTATGGATAGTCCAAGTTCTCTTTGTTTCTCATTTTGTACTTCCATGTTTATTCCTTTACGCCTCATAATATAACAAACTCTTTGGCGGAAAATAAGGTCTCACTTATCGCAAAAACAGGCAGATTCTACCTGTATTTTGGGATACTCTCGATTTTACGACAATTCTTTTTTGTTATTTTGTCGTAAAACAAAGGGTTTTGTCCTCATTTGTTTGTAAGTTTTCCTTTCTTGCATAATAAAGTTACCGGTGCTATACTGTATCCGTTTGATTTTGTGCAATATTATTATTTTTATTGATTATTTTTTAGCATAGAACACAAAATCACATTTATATTAGGAAAACAAGCGAGGCATTTAATATGAAACAAACCAGAAACGATATTCGAAACGTAGCCATTATTGCCCACGTTGACCACGGCAAAACCACTTTGGTGGATGTGCTCTTAAAACAAAGCGGTGTTTTTCGGGAAAATCAGGAAGTGGCGGAACGCGTTATGGACTCCAATGATTTGGAACGGGAACGGGGCATCACGATTTTATCCAAAAATACGGCTGTCACATACAAGGATACCAAAATCAATATTATCGACACGCCGGGCCATGCGGATTTTGGCGGCGAAGTAGAGCGCGTACTGAAAATGGTAAACGGTGTTATTTTGGTGGTGGATGCCTTTGAAGGTGCCATGCCCCAGACCAAATTCGTACTGCGGAAAGCCTTGGAATTAAAGCTACCGGTCATCGTTTGTATCAACAAAATTGACCGCCCCGAAGCCAGAATAAACGAAGTCATTGATGAAGTTTTGGAATTGTTCCTTGATTTGGACGCGGATGAAGCCCAGCTTGACTGTCCCTTTGTCTTTGCCTCTGCAAAATCCGGGTATGCTTCCCTGGATATGGAAAAGGAAGGCACCGACATGTCTCCTCTTTTTGAAACGATTCTGGACTATATTCCCGCGCCGGAGGGAGACCCGGAGGCAGGAACCCAGATTCTGATTAGTACCATTGATTACAACGAATACGTGGGACGAATCGGTGTCGGCAAAGTAGATAACGGCAGCGTGAAGGTAAACCAGGATGTGGTCATCGTCAATGCCCACGACATGGCAAAGCAGCAAAAGGTAAAAATCAGTAAGTTATATGAATTTGACGGCTTAAATAAAGTTGCGGTGGAGGAAGCCGGCATCGGCTCCATCGTAGCCATTTCCGGCATTTCCGATATTCGAATCGGGGATACCTTGTGCGCCCCCGACCATATCGAAGCCATTCCGTTCCAAAAGATTTCGGAGCCCACCATTGCCATGAACTTTATCGTCAATGACTCTCCTTTGGCCGGTTTGGAAGGTAAATATGTAACCAGCCGCCATCTACGCGACCGACTTTTTAGGGAGTTAAATACAGATGTCAGCCTTAGAGTCGAAGAAACCGACACCACGGAAAGTTTTAAAGTATCCGGACGCGGGGAGCTTCACCTTTCGGTTTTGATTGAAAACATGCGGCGAGAAGGCTATGAATTTGCGGTAAGCAAGGCAGAAGTGCTCTATCATTTTGATGAAAACGGCCATAAATTGGAACCCATGGAAATTGCTTATATCGACGTTCCCGAAGAATTTTCCGGTACCATTATTGAAAAATTAAGCTACCGTAAAGGTGAACTGCAAAACATCGGTATGGCAAACGGCGGTTATACCCGTTTGGAATTTTCCATTCCCTCCAGGGGACTAATAGGGTACCGCGGCGAGTTTATGACCGATACCAAGGGAAACGGTATCATGAATACCATCTTTGACGGATATGCACCTTTCAAAGGAGAAATCCAATATCGTAAGCAGGGCTCTCTCATTGCCTTTGAATCCGGCGAAACCGTAACCTACGGCCTCTTTAATGCCCAGGAGCGCGGCAACTTATTTGTCGGCCCCGGCGAGAAAGTCTATGCCGGTATGGTGGTTGGGGAAAATCCCAAGCAGGAAGACATTGAACTTAATGTATGCAAGAAAAAGCAGCTGACCAACACCAGAGCTTCCGGCTCCGATGATGCCCTGCGTCTCACACCGCCGAAGATTTTAAGTTTGGAGCAGTGTCTGGAATTTATCGGTACAGACGAGCTTTTGGAGGTAACCCCCAAAAATCTCCGCATCCGCAAGAAAATATTAGACCCGACCCTCCGAAAAAGAGATGCCATCAGTCGTCAGGCCAAGGGCGGGAATTAACCAAGTTTTTCTCTTACCGTCTTTCCGTCAATGGAAAGACGGGTAAGTTCCCTATTTTCTTCCAATTCATAGATATAGTCATCCAATAATTTTGCCAGAATCCGATTTAATGATCTTGCACCGATTTTTAATGCAATTGCTTCCTCTGCAATCACATCCAAAGCATCCTCCGTAAATTCCAAAATAACATTTCCCCCGAGAAGTAACGTATTTTTATATCGCTCCAGGAAGGAATCCTTGGCATGTGTCAAAATACGTTTTATTTCCTCTTTCCCAATGGGACTAAGCACTGCCCTTTCGCAGAGGCGTCCCACCAGTTCGGAACGAAAACCATAGGTTTCCAGATGCTTTGCCTTCAGTGTTTCCCTTGTATATGCTTTGGCTTTTTGCTTCAAAGGCATGCCAAAAGAACCGGAAACTTCCTCCGCATCCTTTACCACAATTTCTTCCAATCCCTCAAATGCGCCGCTACAGATGAACAGAATATTTTTTGTGTTCATTAAGAATTCCCCAGCTGAAAAACCGGAGGTGTCATTTCTTCTCTCCACCTTCATCAGAGTTCCTTCCAACATTCCCAGCATTTGTCCCTGTACCTCTTCGCCAATATCCCCCATATGTCCCTTTCCGGCTACCTTATCCACTTCATCCAAGAAAACTATGCCATACTCTGCAATACAGGTTTGCATCTTACTTTCCGCCAAAAGTTCATAAAGAGCATCCTCCTTATGTTTTCCCTTCCACTGGGTTCCAACGACTTCACTGTAGTTAAAAATAGTCAGAGGCACATCCAAAATATCTTTTAATCGCCGCATAATCTCGGTCTTTCCGCATCCGGTAGGGCCAAGTAAAAGCACGTTGGTCTTCACAAGGTTCTCTTCGGGATGCAAAATGCGCAAATAATGATTATACACGGCCATGCAAACCATCATTTTAGCTTCATCCTGACCAATAATATAGTTATCCAGATATTCTTTCATTTTTTGTGGGTTATATTTTTTCAAAAATTTCTCACATTTTTTCCGAAACTTAAACATTTGTAATTTTTCATTTTGTTTCTTCCGGCTTTTGTGACAAAGAAACCGCCCCGACTCTTCCATTTCTCTATACCTATTGCCAACCACCATACCAATCTTTTCTTCTTTATCCCCTTCGCAAAACTTTTCAATATCCCAAATCAAAAACTGTCGCATTTCCTGATAATCTTTTTGTTTCATTTGTTTTAATGCCGCAAGACCATCCCGGGATATCGTATCGGACTTAGGAATTTCCTTTACTTTCTCCTCCAACACTTCCAATCCCCAGCAACGTCTTTCTTTAGCATCATACAAAACACCTGCAAACCATAGCAATACATTATATTTTTCATCCACATACTCATAGGAAAAATAGGCGAGGCCATGCAATGCACGGTAAAGAACCTCTTCATTGGAAAAGGAAACAACTTCACTTTGATATTTATCCATAAGTTCCGCTAATACACTCTGAATTTCTGCTCCGTTACTCATACTTTCCAATCGATACATATTATTTCTCTCCTTTTCCCATGTTTTCATTTGTCCCGTTTTCCGATTACAGCATTACTCCACACATATTACTTTTCGTTTTTGCCCGCATGCTGCTTGAAATAAAGCCGGGCGAACCGCCTCCCTCACCAGGGGAAACAATGCTCTTGCGCCGATTTTATCTTCCGCGGCTTTATTTGCAATTTCTTCCAAAACTTCTTTTGAAATCTCCAGTTTTGCCCCGCACATCAATTTCACTTCTCTTTCATACCGGCTAATCAGATTATCTTTCGGCTCGGTTAATATCCGGAGCAAACTTTCCTTCGATAACCGCTCCAAAACAGCGATTTCTCCGATTCTTCCTACCAGTTCCCGCTTCATTCCGAACTTCTGCAACACCTCCACAGTTAAATTTTCCTGTGTCATTTCCACTGTTTTCGTTTTAGACAAGGTGCCGGTAAAACCGAAATTTCCCATGTTATTTTTTCTTTCTTCCTCTTTTTTTATATAATCTTCCACTCCGTCAAATGCACCGCCCAAAATAAAGAGCATATTCGTAGTATCCAGTATTAGTGTGCCTACGGAATGTGATTTGACCTCTATTCGTCCTCCTTCTATTACGGCAAGAAGCTGCGACTGAAGGGTATCATGACAGTTTTCTCCTCCCCTCGAATAACTCGGAATCAGTATTTTATCGAATTCATCCAGAAAAACGATTCCGTGCTCTGTCTTTTCTTTATCCCTTCCGGATTTATAATATAACTCCGCAAAAACATCGTCGATATGCTTTCCTGCACTCTGTGCCGTAGACAAATCCGATATATCCCTGCGGCACACCGGCACATCCGCCAATTTTTCCATACAACGCATGAGTTCCGTTTTTCCGCATCCGGTAGGACCTGCAAGTAAAACCACATTACGAAGAAGCGCCTTTTCCGGATTACGTATTCTCAAATAATGTACGAAAAGGGCTCTGGACAGTGCCTTTTTTGCATTTTCCTGACCAATCACATGATAATCCATATAGGCTCTAATTTGTCTCGGAGACCAATGTGCAATCTTTTTTTTATTGATTGCACGCATCAACTCATCCACGGCTTCCTCTGATGCCGTATAATCGTCGCACGACTCATATTCCGCAAGCAATTTATATATTTTCCCGTGTGCGCAATTGAGTTCTTCTTCCTCATCTTCATTATGAGGGTTACAACCGCAAAGATCCGCTCTTATAAAGTAAAGCGAATCAAGAACGCAAACCATTTTCTCAATTTGTTCTTCCGCCTCTTCACCTACTAGTTTTGATGTAACCTTCTTTAAATCTTTTCCGATTTTCTCAATGACATCGCAAATTCCTGCTGCAAATAATTCATCCTTAACTATCACACGAACTCTGAGCAAATAACGGATTAGTTCCTCATATTCATAAAGCTGCTCTTCTTCACACCCAAGTCGCAATAGTCGCTTTTCCACATATTTTTTTACTTCCGCTTCCTTTGCCGGGCGAAATAACTCTATGTTTACCTGTTCTCCGTTTCGCTGTTCTCCGCTTATCCCGTCTTCAATTATCCTTTTATCGTAACAAAAATCTAACATCCGAATCCTCCTGCTATTTAATCACACAGATCTGGTTGTACTTCGCCTTTCCTCTTACATACATCACTATACTGCTACATACATACATTGTCAACATATATTTTTATTTTTTTTCATCTAACATTCTTTCCAGTAGTTTTCGTTCTGCATTCCCCGAAATTTCCTGTTCCCAGATGCGGTCCGGTTCCTCCATCACGTATTCCAATGCCCTTAAATAAATCTTATTTTCCGGTAATATCTCTTTTTCCTTTCGTTCCGTCATTATCTGACGACTATAATATTCTAACTCCTCTTCCGTCAGCATTTCATATTCTTCCGGTCTGTTTTTCCCCAAAGCTTTTTCGTATTTTCTTGCTTTCGCAATTAAGTTTAATACACCGGTGGTAATACCGGATTCACTCTTTGCTTTTCGGCTGTAATGAAGCAGAATCGAACTGATATTTTTCAGATTGATCGGATTTTTGTTGCGATTACGAAAAACATAATCTTCCCTTTGGTAGTTTCCGCTTTGCATAAGATAAAGCATATAATCCGTTAAGTAGGATACCGCTACCGGATGAAGCGCCATTTCATTTTCTTTTCCCTTCTCCTTTTGACGCAGAAATACCAGTTGATTTCGAAACGTAAAATCAGAAAATTTCATTTTACAGATTGTTCTTGGTGCCACACCGCAATAAAAGAGCAAAGCCACCAGCAGCGTCTCCTGACATTCCAGTTTTTTTACCTCCGGTCTCTTTGTTTTCTCCTCTCCTAAAAACACCTTTTCTAAAAATAACTCCATTTCCTCTTTCTTCGGAAATGCATACTCCTTTTTTCCTACTACATGATGAAATTGTACTTTGTCATCCAAAACAGAAAACGGCGAATGATAGTTCTCCCCAAATCTTTGGTAGTATTCGTTTCGAATATGGGCATTATGATTAATGATATCCTCCATTTTTCGTCCGGTAGAAATCAAAACACGCAAATAAAAATGCCTCGTAGTTTCCGACAATGTCTTCCCTTCCGGCAGAAAATTTCCATGTTGCTCCATATTCTTTTTCAACACTTTCGCGTCAAAATCATTCAGTTCATAAAGCGGTTTTTGAAAATATTTTTCTACCAGCAATATTACCTGACGATAGTTTGTCGCACTACGCTCGCTCAATTGGCTAAGGCTATAACCGATAACCTCATCCAATGTCTCCGGCTCTCTGATTGTCATTGTTATCCTCGCTGAATGAAAATGTTTTAAATCCCTTGAAAACCTTTTGCAAAGTTTCAAGGGATTTGTCATTTACTTTCTGTATGTTTTATTATTTGATCTCCACAATCCATCCTTCGGGAGCTTCTATTTTGCCCATCTGGATTCCGGTTAAAGTTTCGTACAATTTCTTGGTAATGGGGCCCATCTCCGTCATACCGCTGGGAAGGCAGATTTCCTTGCCGTGATCTACAATCTTTCCTACCGGTGAGATAACTGCTGCGGTACCGCAAAGACCACATTCCGCAAAGTCGCTCAATTCCTCTTTGAAGATTTCTCTTTCTTCTACTTCCAAACCAAGGTACTCCTTCGCCACAACCATAAGAGAACGTCTGGTGATGGAAGGAAGAATGCTGGAAGACTTCGGTGTAACCACTTTGTTGTCCTTTGTAACGAAAAGGAAGTTGGCTCCGCCGGTCTCCTCCACTTTGGTTCTGGTCGCTGCATCCAGATACATATTTTCATCATAGCCGGCATTGTGGGCGGATACAATGGCATGAAGACTCATGGCATAATTCAGCCCTGCTTTGATGTGACCGGTACCGTTAGGCGCCGCACGGTCAAAATCAGTGATGCATAAGGTGAGGGGCTTCACACCGCCTTTGAAATAAGGACCTACCGGGGTAGTAAAGATACGGAACTGATACTCCGTTGCCGGCTTTACACCGATAACCGGATTGGTTCCGAACATATAAGGACGCAAATACAAGGATGCTCCGGAACCGAAAGGCGGAACATAACTCTCATTTGCTTTAATTACCTGTTTCACCGCATCGACAAAACGCTCCTTGGGAAATGTGGGCATCTCCAAACGCTTTGCAGTATCAAACATACGCTGCGCATTCATATCCGGGCGGAAAGTTACCGTTCTTCCGTCCACGGTGGTATATGCCTTAAGGCCTTCAAAACAAGTCTGGGCATACTGTAAAACGCCGGCACATTCATTAAGTACCACGTTGGCATCTTCGGTTAAAACACCTTCATCCCATGCTCCGTCCTTGTAATTGGAAACATATCTTTTTTCTGTCTGTACATAGCCAAATCCGATATTGGCCCAATCTAAATTTTTCTTTTCCATCTTTTGCCTCCGTTTGCAACTTTTCTAAGTCTTTATTTATCTTACATCCGTACCCTTTCACTGTCAAGAATCCTTCGCTTAGATTTCCCTTCTCCTTTCCTTTTTCTTACTTTTCATGTTATTCCTTTTCTCGTTTTTCCTTTCGTATTTCCTATGGTTTTTTCCTTTTATCTATGCTATAATTTGGGGAAGGAAAACGAAAGGAGCTTTTCCATGATACAGAATTTGATCGATTCTTTCGTCAGCTTTATCATGACGGATGTAAAAAATAAAAAAGAAACCAAGGAACGGGCGGTATTAACCCGTATCATTTGTTGTATCTTTATGGTTTACTATCTGGTGGTAGGAATTACCATTTCCTTTTTGCAACATTACTATTTAGGGCTGTCACTGCTAGCCGCCATCGGACTTTTGGTAGCCGCTTTTATGTGTACTTACGAAGATCACACGGTGGCAGGCTTGGTAATCCTGAATATAGTACTTATTGTTTTCTCTACGTTACTGGCTTTGTATGTCGGTTTTGATATGGATTTTCACTTACCGATTTTCTTAAATATCTTACTTATTTATTTTAACAAATCAGAACATATGCTGGTAAAGAAATTGTATTCCCTTTTCATCTGTGCTTATCTGATGTGTATGACGCAGTTTTGCAGCATTTGGAATGTGGCAAGAGTTCCGGAAGGAATGGCTTTGATTTTCATCCAAACCTTAAATATGCTGGCTTTCTCCGGATGTATCGGTGCCATCGCCTATTCTTACTGTACCAAATTTAATCAGGCCGAAGATAAACTTCGTCGCATCAATGAAAATTTGGAGCGTATGGCCAATCTGGATGCGCTCACCGGCTTATCCAATCGTCGTCACATGAACGAACATATGTCTTCCTTGGTAGCAGAATACAATCGTTCCGGAAAGATTTTTACCGTAGCCATCGGCGACGTGGATTTCTTCAAAAAAGTAAACGATACCTATGGACACGACACCGGCGACTATGTACTTTCCAAATTAGCCGGACAGTTCCAAATCTACATGAACGGCAAAGGGCATGTCGCCCGATGGGGTGGAGAAGAATTTCTTTTTACCTTTGAAAACATGAATATCGAAAAAGCATACAAATGCATGGACGAACTGCGAAGACGAATCGAAGAACTCCCCATGCAGTTTAAGGAATATGATTTTAATATCACCATGTCTTACGGTATGGAGGAATTCAATGACCGCCTTGGCATGGAAGCCACCATTAACCGTGCCGACGAAAAATTATATAAGGCCAAAACCGGAGGTCGTAACCGCGTGGTTATCTAACCCCTCTCTTGGCAACAAAAATAAAGTCCGCCGGAATTCTTCTATTGGTTTTCTCCAATTTCAGGAATTCAAGCGGACTTTTTATTTGTCTGATTTTGTCTGTTTTTTATTTGATTCGTTCGTACTTTACGAAACGGTATTCCAAATCGAAATAGGTTTCCTCTTCACTTTCCGCAGTAATCTTCCACTCTCCGGTTTCATCCAAATTAGGAAAGTAAGCATCTGCTTCATAAGCATGCTCTATCATGGTCACATGTGCCACGTCACAGTAAGGAAGCATTTGTCGATAAACACTTTCACCGCCGATGATATAAACCTGCTCCGAAGGATAATCCTTCAAAATTTCCAATAATTCATCAATAGAGTGTGCAATAATTGCATCCTTTACCTGATACGTTTTGTCCGTAGTCAAAATAATATTGGTTCTGTTTTTTAACGGTTGCTTCTGAGGAAAGGTTTCCAGCGTCTTTCTTCCTAAAACCACAACTTTTCCGGTGGTTTCCTCTCGAAACATCTTATGATCATTGGGAATTCTCACCAGCAAATTATCTTTGTTGCCGATGGCCCAGTTTTTATCTACCGCTACAATTAAATTCATACAAGGGTTCCTCTCTTTTTGCTGCCATTTTTTACTGTTCTTTTCTTTCCATCCTATATCGTTTCCAATCCCTGGTTCCAACCGATATTGCTTTCCTAGATTGCAATCGGAATATTTTCAATCTGAGGACCGGTAATATAATTTTCTACCTTGACATCATTTCTTGTAAACTGGTAGAAATCCTTGATTTCCGGATTCAACCAAAATTTCGGAGCATCATAGGTAGGACGTTCAATCAGCTCCTTTATGATATCCACATGACGGTCATAAATATGGGCATCCGCAATGACGTGAAGCAACTCACCTACATACATATCGCAAACCTGTGCCAACATATGTACCAGTACCGCATACTGTACCACATTCCAGTTATTTGCCGCCAATACATCCTGTGAACGTTGATTTAACACAGCATTCAACGTAAGCTTGTCCTCTCCCGGCCTTTGCGTAACATTAAATGTCATGCTGTACGCACAAGGATACAATGCCATCTCGGACAAATCCTGATGCACATAGATATTAGTCATGATTCGTCTGCTGAAGGGATTGTTTTTTAAATCAAAAATCACCCGATCCACCTGGTCCATCATGCCTTCTTTGTATTTATGTTTTACTCCCAGCTGATAGCCGTAAGCCTTTCCGATGGAACCGTTTTCGTCTGCCCACTCATCCCAGATGTGACTATGCAAATCATGGATATTGTTGGATTTTTGTTGCCAAATCCAAAGCATTTCATCTGTCGCACTCTTTAAAGCCGTTTTTCGAAGCGTAATCAGCGGAAATTCTTTCCGAAGGTCATATCGATTCGTTACCCCAAAACGTTTTATGGTATAGGCAGGAGTTCCATCCTCCCAGTGAGGGCGTACCTTTTCCCCTTCCGTGCTGGTACCGTTTTCCAAAATGTCCTTACACATATTAATAAAAATTCCGTCTGCTATACTCATATTTTCCTCCTATCAGACCGATTTAGCATCTTATCCTATTCATTCTAATATAACTGAAGCAGGCTTGCCGCAATCTGAAAATAAACAAGCAAAGAAAGGGCATCCACAATGGTGGTAATAAAAGGACTCGCCATTACTGCCGGGTCAAAACCGATTTTTTTCGCCAGCATCGGCAGGGAACATCCCACCAATTTGGCAATCAAAACAGATAACAAGAGCGTGAGACACACCACGATTGCCACCGTAACTCCTACTTTATCCCACAAAAGCAATTTGATAAAATTGGCACCTGCCAGAGACAATCCGCATAGAAAGGCAACCCGGAACTCCTTCCAAATGATTTTCGGCAAATCCGAAAACTCAATTTCATTCAGGGACAAACCACGGATTATCGTAACGCTGGCCTGACCTCCGGCATTTCCTCCGGTATCCATCAGCATCGGGATATATGCCACCAAAATGGCACAAGCACTAAGTGCATCCTCAAAGCTGGAAATAATGCTTCCTGTAAAGGTTGCCGAAATCATCAAAAGAAGTAGCCAGGGCATTCTCTTTTTCCAGATTTCCACAATGCTGGTCTTCATATACGGCTTATCGGAAGGAACAATCGCCGCCATTTTTTCCATATCCTCGGTGGCCTCTTCTTCCATGATATCCACAACGTCATCGACGGTGATAATTCCCACCAAACGATTTTCGTTATCCACTACCGGCATGGAAGTAAAGTCATACTTTTGGAACTGTCTTGCCACTTCTTCCTGATCCATCATGGTATGGATGGATACAACATTTTCATGCATGATATCTCCAATGATATCATCGGTATCACTCAGCAACAGATAGCGTAGTGCCACCGTTCCCAGCAGCGTCCTCTTTTGATCCAAAACATAGCAAATGTTAATGGTCTCTGAGTCAATTCCTATTTTTTTAATTCTTTCAATTGCCTGTCCTACCGTGATGTCTTCCTTTAAGTCTACAAACTCCACGGTCATCACGCTTCCGGCAGAATCCTCCGGATAGCGAAGAAGATGGTTAATGTCCCGCCTTGTCTCCGCATTGGCGTTAGCAAGTAATTTTTTAACGATATTGGCCGGCATTTCTTCCAATAAGTCAGTCGCATCGTCCGCCATCAGGTTATTAATAATGTTTGCCGCTTCCTTATCGGACAAGCTGGTGATAATCGACTGCTGATTTTCGATTTCCAAATAGGAGAATACGTCTGCAGCCAAAGACTTGGGTAAAATTCGGAAAATCTTCAGCAAATCTGCCTGTTCCAATTCTTCCAAAAAGCCAGCAATATCTGCGTCATTCATCTCGGATAGCTCCTGACGAAGCCTGGTATATTGTTTGGTTTCCAGTAATTCTTTCAATGCTTCCACCGGTCGCTACCTCCTTTTCTTTGATTTACCGCACTTCTTAATGATACCTGCTGGTCTTGGGTTTGTCAAAGTATTTCAGCAAGATAAGAACATTCTCCAAGGTCTTCTATCTGCACTCTTCCCGCCGTTAGTTCCACAAAATTTTTGCGGTATTTTTCTTCTTCCTCCACCGGAAGAATCAGTTCTACCGACACATTTTCCAAATAAGTAATATTCTTTACCGGTTGATTTTGATTATCCAGATAATTTTTGATCTTTCCAAAATCATTATAATTTAATACCAGCAAAAGTTCCCTTCCTTTGCGCAGCGTTCCGGTTTTGCAATGTGCCAGTCCTTCCTTCACGCTTTGGGAATAAGCTCTTACCAGTCCGCCGGTTCCAAGAAGCACACCGCCAAAGTATCTGGTAACCACCACCGCCGTGTTGTGAAGCTCCTCCTTAATAAGCACTTCCAGCATAGGTCTTCCGGCAGTTCCGGATGGTTCTCCGTCATCACTGCATCTTGTGATTTCGTTATGCTCACCGATTACATAAGCACTGCAATTGTGCTTTGCGTCCCAATATTTCTTTTTCATTTCTTCTATGAAGGCACCGGCCTCTTCCTCCGTAGAAACACTGCGTAAAGTAGCAATAAATCTGGACTTCTTCTCTACCAGTTCCCCCTGGCCGCCTTCTAATAAAATTCTTGTTGTTTGCATAAAAACATCATAACATGCCTACATTCTGAATAAAAGTATTTGTACTTTATTTTATGTGTTTTTTTTGATATAATTATATGGGTAATTTTTACCATAGGATTCCTTTATGAATAATACCCTGAAAGGTCGGATGAATATGAATTATAGTAGAAAAGGAGTCCGCGCCAAGCAGCGTGAACTAAACTCCAAAGGAACGAAAATCAAAAAAATGTTTGGCATTACGTTTTTGAAAGCATTTTTGATCTGCTTCATTTCGTTTTGCTTTATTATCCTGTGTCTGGGAATCGGAATGTTCCGCGGTATTTTGAATACAGCTCCGGACATTTCCACCATCGACGTTTCCCCTTCCGGTTTTGCTACCACAATCTATGACTGTGAAGGACATGAAATGACCAAACTGGTGGCAGCCGATTCCAACCGTACCTACGTTACCATGGATAAAATTCCTCAGGATCTTGCGGATGCCTTTGTTGCCATCGAGGATTCCCGTTTTTATGAACACAACGGAATTGATATTCAGGGTATCCTGCGTGCCTTTTACATCGGCGTTAAGGAGCGGGAATTCTCACAGGGTGCCAGTACCATTACCCAGCAGCTCATCAAAAATAACGTTTTTGACAACTGGATGGGGGAATCTTCCTTCATGGAAAGCTTGAAACGTAAAATTCAGGAACAGTACCTTGCTTTGGAACTGGAAAAAATTATGACAAAGGAAGAAATCCTGGAACTTTACATGAACTCCATTAACCTTGGTCAGAATACACTGGGAGTTCAGGCCGCTTCCCTTCGTTATTTTAATAAACAGGTATATGAATTAAACTTATCCGAATGTGCGGTTATTGCAGGAATCACCCAGAACCCTTCCTACTATAACCCCATTACTCACCCGGAAAACAATGCAGAAAAACGGGAAACCGTGCTGAATTATATGTTAGAGCAAGGCTACATTACTCAGGCGGAATACGATGAGGCAATGGCCGATGACGTATATTCCAGAATACAGCAGACCAACACGCAATACGCTTCCGGCTCCGTTTATTCCTACTTTGTGGATGAAGTTATCGAAACGGCCGCAGAAGATTTGACCGAAAAACTGATTTCGGAAGGATACAGTGAGTCTCAGGCTTCTACCATGGCCTATAACTTGCTTTACAGCGGAGGATTAAGTATCTATACCACACAGGATCCTCAGATTCAGGCGATTTGTGATGAAATTTATTCCGACGAGTCCTATTTCCCGGAAAACACCAAATGGTACTTAAATTACCAGCTCAGTATTCAAAAAGCCAACGGCGAAGTAGAAAATCACAGTACGGAGATGTTCCGTAGCTATTATCAGCAATTTGACAGTAATTTTAATCTCCTTTACCTGTCGCAGGACGAAGCGTATCAGGCCATTGAGGCATATCTGGATGCGGTAATGGAACCCGGCGATGAAGTATTGGCGGAAAACATTACGTTGACACCACAGCCCCAGGTTTCTTTGACCATTCAGGAAAACAGTACCGGTCATGTTGTTGCCATGATTGGCGGACGCGGAACCAAAGAGTCCAGCCGTTCCTTGAATCGAGCTTCCAATACAACAAGACAGCCCGGTTCTACCTTTAAGGTATTATCAACCTATGCGCCGGCTCTGGATAGTGCCGGATTGACATTGGCCAGCGTTTATATTGATGCACCTTTCAATTATTCCAACGGCAGACCGGTATCCAACTGGTACTCCGCTGCCAATTATAAGGGTATTTGTTCCATCCGCTACGGTATTGAACAATCGCTTAATATTGTGGCTGTAAAAACCTTAACACAGATTACCCCCCAGCTGGGATACGACTATTTGATCAATTTTGGTTTTACTACCTTAGTTGACCGCCGTGTAGAAGCCGATGGAAGTGTCAGCTCCGACATTCATCAATCTCTTGCTCTTGGCGGTATCACGGATGGTATTACCAACCTGGAACTGAATGCTGCTTATGCCACCATTGCTAACGGCGGTGTATATTTAGAGCCGATTCTTTACACCAGAATCATTGACCATGATGGAAATATTTTGATTGATAACACACAGGAACAGGAATCTCGCCGAGTATTACGGGAAACTACTGCATTCCTTCTTACGGAAGCAATGATTGACGTAGTTACCAAGGGTACCGGTGGTGCGGTAAACTTTGGCGGAATGCCGATTGCCGGTAAAACAGGAACCACCAACGCGTCTCGTGACCTTTGGTTTGCCGGATTTACTCCTTATTATACGGCAACCACTTGGACCGGATTTGATAACAACATTAGTATGGATGCTGAAGGAAGTGCCACAAAGAATTTATCTAAAACCTTGTGGCGTGCGGTAATGTCCCGTATTCACGAAAACTTAGAACCGGAATCCTTCGATATCCCGGGCGGAATTACCACTTGTACGATTTGCAGTCGTTCCGGAAAACTTCCCATTGAAGGTTTGTGTGATGCTTATCTACGAACCGAATATTTTGCAGACGGTACCGTTCCCACCGAAACTTGTGATGTTCATTACACCGGTATGGTATGTATCTATTCCGGTTTATGTGCAAACTCCGGTTGTCCCTTCCAGGTACCCGGTACTTTGGAACTATTACCGATTGAACACCAAAGTTTGTGGAGTGGTTCTACCGTCACAGATGCCAACGGAAATGTTTTACCTTCGACCCGAACCTCCAACATGTGTCCGCACGATGATATGTTCTTTATCGACCCCGGTCATCGAGCCATTCTGCAACAACAGCTTACCGAATTAGAGGCCTTAGGATTTACCGGATTCTCCATCGAGGGTTACTAACGTTTTCACTCACAATAGAAAGATTTAAAACACCCAAAAAGCGATTTCAACAGATTTACCATTCCGTTGAAATCGCTTTATTTTTTCTTTCTTATTGCTTACTGTTACTTTTCTGAATATTGCAAACTACTGCTCTTCCGTGTTTTCCGTTTCCTCTGCTCCTACAGAACTTTCCGTAATTTCTAATTCCGAGATATCCACGTCGGTATATTGAAGTACATTTCCGTTCGCATCCGTTACCTTATACTTAAACACAAGGAACTCATTGCTTATGTAGCCTTCCTGCCCTTCATATACCAATTTCGTCCAACCGGAACTGTAAATTTCAATTACTTCGTATTCACAATCGGAGTATGCAGAACCGATTCGTTCGTATTCCGTTCCCTGCCCGGAGCGAACATTTACACTACTGGTCGCCTGAGGAACTGCCACCAGGATTGGCGGTAATTCTTCCACTTCCGGTTCGGGAATAACATTTTCACTTACTTCCGGTTCCTGACTTGTTACCGCATTGTCGGATACTGCATCTTCTTCCGGTTTCGGTCCTCGCATTCCGATACGAATCACCAGAACCACAATCGCAAGCACCAAACATATCATTACCGCGGTTAGAATCGCACTAATTGTCTGTTTTTTCATTACTAGCTCCTACTGTTCCACTTTAGTACCACAATTTACACAGAATGCTGCACCAACCTTCATTGGCGTACCGCATTTTGCACATTTTCCACCAATCGCAACTTCTTCCGTTGTATTGCAAGCTGCACTATCATCAATCTTAGAACCACAGCTGGGGCAGAATACGGTATCCACTGCAACTTCCGTATTACACTGCTGACATTTCTTGGTTCCCTTTGCACGACGAATAGATGCTTCCAAATGGTCAATTGCCTCTTCTGCCTCTTTCACTTTTGCAAAATATGCCACCATGTCTTCTTCCGGTGCATCTTTTGTCTTTTCATAGTATGCTTTACCAATCTGACGATAATATTCTCTCAAAGAATCTTCGCAATTCTTTAACTGTCCATTTAAATTATTCACTTCCACCATACTTTTGGTTTTATTGGATACGTCATTACCAAAACTGGTTAAAGTTGCTCCCACCTTATCAAAAAAAGCCATTTCAAAATACCTTCCTCTCATTTTACATTTAGCGTAATCCCCATATTGTACTTCGCCAACAACATTATATAATATTCGCTTCTTTTTTTCAACCGTCGATTCACGCCCGCGAATCGTACCTCCTACTTTCTTTCGCCTCGCATGGTCGGACACCCTTTGTTTTCCCGCTTAGAGAATCGGACCTCCTATGTCCTTTTGACGCAAATAATCAAAGGCTCTATATTACCTTGACTCCAAATTGTTGGACACCACATCGTCATATCGTTCAAAGGCCAATACAATTTCCGGTTCCTCTTCCTTAGAATTGGAAAGCAAGAATACATTCAAACGATAATAGATATCGTCCACACTTCGATATATGTACTCTCGTTTACCAAAGCTTCCGCCATTTTCAACTTTGTAATTTTGAATCTCCATTACTTTGCGGAAAATATCACGATATTGCTCCAATACGTAGGCTTTTGCATAGTGCTCTATCGCCTCTGCAAAATTTTTAAACTGCTTCTCCACATAAGTATATTTTTGAGGCATCTTTATGGAATGATAGGTTCCGGTTCTTAAATTGGTTAAGAACACTGCCACATAACGGGAAGAGAGCACCTCGACCACCATATTCTTTTCGTTTCGCTCAGCCTCCACTCTTTTGTGTTCGGTAATATCCATAAAGGTAACCACACATTTGTTTTCCATTCCCTGTCTGCAAGGCGTGGGAAAAGCCGCAATGGACATCCAACTGGTTTCCTTACTCAGCGTACTGTTATATTCTCTTCCGATGTTTTCCAGACCGCTGGCAAAAGCATCCTTCAAGGCCTGCAGAGAAAAATACTCCCGCAAATCCTTCTGATGAAATTGATCCGGAATCAACTCTTCCACAATATTAAGCAATTCTTCAAATTTGCCTTCCGCCGGAATTCCAAACAAAAGAGTATCGGGTTTCACTGTTTCATATTCACCGGTATTTAAATCCAGCAAATATACCGAACGATAAATGTTTGCCAGGGATTTCATTATCATTTCATTTTCAAAATGTTTGCTGTTAATTGCCTTTTTGCCGTGAATATCTTTCTCGGTAATAATAATTTTATTTCCCATATTCAACTCGCCCAATCGACGAGCCTGATATTCACACCAGTGATACTCCTCCCCTACTTTTCTTCGAAACTGAAACGAAATTCTCTCGTTATTTTCCTCCAGCAATTCAGGAAGACGATTTCGATTCAGCCAAGTTTCCATTTCCGGTGCGTCCTCTTCAAAAACGCTGTCCCTTAACAGATTTTGTTTCCACTCTTCCAAGGGAAGCGGACGAAACAAATAACTTTCCTCTTCCCGTTCCCCTTTTAGCATGGAAACGGACCAATCCGAGGTATCAATCACGTACATACTGATGTAGGATTGCCCCAAAGCTTTAAAGATTAGTTCTCTTTCTAATTCGTCCTTATTTTCCAAGTGATTGGTTATCATCATGGCAATCGCCTGAATTCCGCCAACCCAGACAATTTTGGTCAAAGTTATATTTTTCGGTCCGCCGAAAGGAGAATCCCATACAACTTTGCGATGCGTTCTGCTCACTCCCATCTCTTCCCGGATTTCCTCCGCCTGCTTCCACATATCGCTCAGCATCGTCTCTGCACGAAGCCCGGTCTTAACAGTAACATAATGATTACAATACAAAACTTTTAAATCTCTTTCGGCAACAATCAATACCCCAACATCTGCGGAACAGTCCAGTAAGGTTTTGATTCCCCACAATTCTTCCATATTAACCCCTATCTCTTTCTAACTTGTTATTTTTCTAATAAACGCACCAAAAATTCCCACACACGATTTGCACTTTCTATATTCAGCCGCTCCTTCGTGGTATGAATATCCAAAATATCCGGACCAAAAGAAACTGCATCAAAATCCTTTATTTTCTCTGCAAATACGCCGCATTCCAAACCGGCATGAATAATGTTAATTTCCGGTTCCTTTTGGTACATTTCCCGGTAAACGGAAACCATATCTTCTCTAAGCGGGGAATCGGTACGATATTCCCACTCCGGATAAGCAGAAGTTTCTTCCACAACAGCTCCCAGCAGTTCACCGATAATCTTCACCTTATCCCGAAGCGCCATGATAGCACTCCTTCTGCTGCTTCGGATTTCATAATGGGTATAGAAAGCATTTTCGGTAGTCTTCATAATCCCCATATTTAAGGAGGTTTCCACCAATCCTTCTACAACACCGCTTCGTACCTGTACGCCGTCCGGCTGTGCTAACAGCATATTTTTGCAACGTATGGTTGACTCTTTATCAAAACATTCGACTCGCTGCGTGCCCAAATCAGTCACCGCAATCTCTAAGGTATCCTCTTTTCCTTCCAGTTCCTTACAAAGCTGTTCCTTCACCTTAGCAACCATTTGCAAAACAACATCACTGCTTTCTGAAGGCACTAATATTTTACAGCAGGCATCTTTGGGAATCGCATTCCCCTTTTCGCCACCACTTGCTTCCAGCAAATACATATCCATGCATTCCGATACTTCCTGCCATACTCTGCCAAGAAGGCAATTTGCATTTCCGCGTCCGTAGTGAATCATCACCCCGGAATGTCCGCCTTTTAATCCGCTGATACGTAGTTCATATACCCTGCCTTCTTTGTTGATTTTACTTAATTGCATCGTCAGATGCATTCCTTTACCGCCGGCACAACCTGCAGTAAAGATTCCCTCTTCTTCCGAGTCAATGTTCAGCATCTTTTTCCCTTGTAAAACAGATACATCCAATCCCATTGCCCCATCCATTCCTACCTCTTCATCGGTAGTAATTACCACTTCCAAAGCCGGATGTTTCAATTCCTCTGAATCTAAAATCGCCAAAGCATAGGCCACGGCAATCCCGTCATCTGCACCTAAACTGGTGCCTTTCGCATAAATATATTCCCCGTCTGTTTCAAGACAAAGTCCTTCCTTTGTAATGTCAATCGGCGCATCCGGTTCCGCAACGGCAACCATGTCCATATGCCCCTGTATAATAATCGTTTCTTTCTCCTCGTAGCCTTTTGATGCTTCTTTAAAAATAATGACATTTTTGTACTCATCCTGTATATAACGAAGATTTCTCTTTTTCGCAAATTCACACAAATAATCACTGATTTGCTCCACATGATAAGAACCATGGGGGATTTGGCAAATCTCTTCAAAAAACTGATATACTTTTTGGGGTTTTAATCCTTCTAAAACGCTCATATCATTCCTCCATATTTTTTCACAGCACAAAATATTATACCAAATTTTCTTGTCATTTTCAACAATCCGTTTTCTTTATTCTTCCCATTTTTAGAGAAAAATCAACAAAAAAGGTGTAACAAAGAAGTTACACCTTTTCGTTTTTTTCTTATTCCATTTGCAAACACGAATTTGTTTCTTTCGAATATCTAACGTATTTACCTCGTTCGCATTAAAGTCTATCAAACCTTTCCTTCTGAATCAACAAGGCGCTCTTTCTTGTTTGCTTCTGTGCATTTTTCATTGCATTCTGCATCTGCCGGGCACTCTTTCCTATGTTCTCCCATGCCTACATGACGCTCTGCATTGTTCTCTGCATTGTCTTCTGCATTCGATTGCAATTCATCCTTATCTTTGGGCAATGCCGCTTTTGCTTTCTCTGCATTTCTGGAATTTGTAATTTCCCTAAGCAAAGCATACGCTGTTGAAGTAAGGGGAATAAATACCAACATACCAAGTACGCCGGAAAAGCTTGCACCCACGGTAACTGCGGCCAGCACCCACATCGAAGGAAGTCCCACGGAATTCCCTACTACCTTGGGATAAATCAAATTTCCCTCGATCTGCTGAATCACCAAAAAGATAATTACGAAAACAAGGGCTTTCATGGGATTGTCCACCAATATCAAAAATGCACCCACAAAACAACCGATAAATGCACCGACAATAGGAATCAGCGCTGTTAAAGTAATTAAGGTGCTGATTAACACCGCATAAGGAAACTCGCCAATGGAAAGCACAACCAAAAAGAGCAAGCCCAAAATAATCGCTTCTAAAAACTGCCCGGAAATATAATTACGGAAGTTTTTAAACAAAAGTGCAAATATTTTTTCTGCCCATTCCGTTACCTTTCCCTTCGTAAACGCATGCAAAACACGTTTTCCCTGATTTAACAGTTTTTCTTTGGAAGCCAGAATATAGATGGAAAATACAATCGCAATAAAGAAATTTACAATCCCGCCGATGATATTCCCTGCCACATTGAAGGCATTTACAATCGCCGTAGTACCAACACCGCTTCCAAGGAAACTCATAATCATTTCTAAAATCTGATCCCAACTGACTTCGTTGTTTTGAATCTTTTCCAGTTCTGCCAAAATATAAGGGCTTTCATTTGCCAGTTGTTCTGCTTTCGCATACATATTTTCCAAAAAAATCGGAACCTGTTCTCTTAATTTATCAATTGCTGTCCGAATCTGGGGTATGCCCGTAATACACACCAACGCAACAACCGATATAAATACAACAAAAGTTATCAGGATACTGCAGGGCCTTGCCAATTTCTTTGACACTTTTCCTTTTGCTTTTCCAAATAACTTTTTTTCAATGCTGCTCATGGGAATATTCAATACAAAAGCAATGGCACCCCCAATCACGAAAGGCACAATGACCGATAAAGCATATCCCGCATAAACCACTATGGAATTGAAATGAATCACGGCAAGTGTTACCACTGCCGTGAAAATAATCAATTCTTTTATATTACGCTGTTTGTTTTGTTCCATACAAATTAAGCGATTTTGCTCTTAGCAACTTCTGCTAAAGCGCTGAATCCTTCTGCATCATTTACAGCCATTTCAGCTAACATCTTACGGTTGATGTCAACTTCTGCTAATTTCAATCCATACATAAACTTGCTGTAGGAAAGTCCGTTCATTCTTGCTGCTGCGTTGATACGAGCAATCCAAAGCTGTCTGAACTGACGCTTTCTTTCTTTTCTACCTGCATAAGAGGAAGTAAGTGCTCTCATAACAGACTGTTTTGCAACACGATACTGTTTTGATCTAGCTCCTCTGTAACCTTTTGCAAGTTTTAATACTCTATTGTGTTTCTTTTTAGCGTTAACGCCGCCTTTAATTCTTGCCATGTCTGTTCTCCTCTCTGCTGATTATAAATAAGGTAAAATTTTCTTCATGTTCTTAACGTTTGTTGCATCTGTAACAACGTCCTGTCTAAGAGTACGTTTTCTCTTTGCAGACTTCTTTGTTAAGATATGTCTCTTGTAAGCTTTATTTCTAACCAGCTTACCGGTTCCGGTTTTCTTAAAACGTTTTGCTGCTGCTCTGCTTGTTTTCATTTTAGGCATAATTCTTTTCCTCCTATATTCTCTTACTCTATTTTAACTGAAAGTACTTTCGATTATCGTTTTTCAGCTAAATACATGGTCATGCTTCTGCCTTCCACTTTGGCAGGTTTCTCTACAACGGCCACTTCCAAAAGTGCTTCGGCAAAGTCATCCAAAATATGTTTGCTGTTTGCCATATGTGCCATTTCTCGTCCTCGGAAACGCAAAGTTACTTTTACTTTATCTCCTTTGGACAAAAATTTTCTTGCCGCACTGATTTTGGTATTCAAATCGTTGGTATCAATGTTGGGAGACAAACGAATTTCTTTGATTTCAATCACTTTCTGTTTCTTCTTTGCCTCTTTTTCCTTACGCATCTGCTCGTAACGGAATTTTCCGTAATCTACGATTCTGCATACCGGCGGTTTTGCCGTGGGAGCAATCATCACAAGATCCACTTCCGCTTCGTCTGCCAATCTCTGTGCTTCCTGTACCGGCATAACGCCCAGCTGTTCTCCGTCCTGACCGATTACTCGTACTTCTTTCTCCCTGATTTGTCCGTTAATTAGTAAATCGCTAATGGTTCTACACCCCCATAATTAAAAATAAAAAAGTGGATAGACAGACTATCCACTTAAAATTTCCTTCAACTACCACTCAAAGCCATACCTTGAATGATCTTGTTTTAAAAATCTTAACACCTGAAGCGCAATTACCGCAGGGTGAGAGTGGATACTCTTCTTGCACTCCAATAATTTACCATAGGTAAGGCTTCTCGTCAAGTACTATTTTACTTTTTTTACAAATTTAGTTTTTCTATCGGTAAGACCGGTCTACTACTTCCAAATCTGCGGATTATTTTTCCCGAAAGGTATGGCACTGGGTTCCCTGGGCTGAGTTGGCTCCGCCGCCACGAATATCCACATGCTCCGCCTTACATTTATAATTGGAATTGTAAACGCATTTCACTGCTTCACAATCAATGCTGATGACTTTGCTGGGATGTTCTAAAGAACTGGTGTAACTGTCCTCTTTTCTTTCCCGGAACGAATCGCAGGACGTCTCGCTGCTGGTAGTGGCACTGCTGCCGCCAACCATAATATCTCCTTTGCAACAAAGGGAATTTTTGTTATAGGTACAAGTATCTACAACACATCTTAATTCTGCCATAAAAACTACCTCCAAAATATATTTTTAAAGATAGTTTGTGTTTCTTTTTTAAAAATATTCTTTGCAAAAACATTTTATTTTTTGTAAAACATAAGACCGATGCTTCCAAGGCCTACATTGCAAAGGTTTGTGGCGGAAGCATCCTGCACATAGATATGTTTCCATTTTTTATACGTTTTCGCTTCCTGACAGACCATTTCCTTTAATTTTTCTGATTTGCTTAAAACCGTAATAAAAAGAACTTCGTCAGAAATATGTTTTTTGTGTCTCAAAATATGCCTGATATAATGTTTCGCATACGTTTCACGATTCCCAAGGCAGACTCCCACTACTTTCATCTGGTCCTTTTTTATCTGAATAATCGGTTTAATCCTAAAAATATCAAGCAAATTGGAAAGCATCCGATTTACTCTGTTATTATGCGCTACGTACTGCGTGGATTTTAAAACAAAACTGCAACTGATTTTTTTCTTGTTTAGCTTGATTTTTTCCAAAATCTCTTCCACAGTATTTCCATTTTGCGCGAACTCAGCTGCCGTCAAAACCAATAATCCCATACCGGAAGATGCCAAACCGGAATCCACGACGTGAATCTTTTCTTTATCTTTTGCCGCTTCGCAAGCATATTCATAAGCTTTGCTCAATTTACCGGACACACAGATATGAATTATTTCTTTATTTTCTTTTTCTAATTTGCGAAAATAAGCATCATAATCCGAAACCGTTGCCGGTGCACTGGCAATCTTTTCTCCGTCCTCTTCCATATACTCATATATCGAAGAAAAATCCACTTCCGTATAATCATGGAACCGCACATCCCGCATGGAAATATAGAACGGAATTAGCCGTATCGAATATTTTTCTATCAATTCTTGGGGCAAGTCACATATACAATCCGCCGATATGATTATCTCATCCTTCATTTATTTGCTCCTTTTCCCTAAGCACCAAGTCTTCCTTCAACCATTTTAACAGCATCTCCCTAAGGACTTCCGTCTGAATCGGTTTTGACATAAAATCCCGAAATCCTTCTTCCATGAAGAGCACTTTCGCTTCTTCCGCCACGTTGGCAGTAAGGGCAATCATCGGCACATCCTTTATGAGTTCCGCCTTACGAAGCTGTCGGTGGGTTTCGATTCCGTCCATTCCCGGCATCAAGTGATCCATGAATACAAGATCGTATTCCTTGTTTTTCATCCTTTCGATGGCGTCTTCCCCGCTTGTAGCCGTATCTGCCATAATTTGATACATTTTCAAAAGTCCGCAAGCCACCGTTAAATTAAACATATTATCATCTACCACAAGCACCTTGGCCGCCGGCGCTGCAAATACCCCTGCGGCATTTTTCTGTTCCTTGGCGATGTACTTTCGGTTAATGAAGTCACTAAAGTTCTTTGTGTAAAATGGCTTATAAATACTTACCACATTTGCCCCTATGGAAACCGGCGCACTTTGCTCCTGAATCACAGCCAGACAATATTTTTCCGAAAGAGCATCATAATAACTCTTGTTTTCGGTGTATTCCGCCTTTCCGATAATAATATGCGAAAAGCTTTCCTTGGAAAGATGTTCTTCCAATTCTTCGAAATTTTCACAACGATGTCCTTTCGCTCCCAATCGTTCCAGTACCGTTTTAAATGAATTATTATATGCATTTCCGACAAAGGCCGGAATCTCTTCTTTTTGGTAATAAAGAATATGCACATCTTTAACACATTCAAAGGTTACAATCGGTGTTTCCTCCACCACTTTCTGCGGAATAACAACCAAAAATTCCGTCCCCTTACCATATTCGCTACTTATCTTAACAACACCGTTCATCAATTTAATCAGTTTTTTGGTAATGGGTAGTCCAAGTCCCGTACCTTCTATGGCATGATTTTTCTCTGCATCAAATCTTCCGTATGCGTCAAAAAGCTTACCCATGTTTTCCTTTTTGATTCCGATTCCGCTGTCCTTTACGGAAATAATAAGATTAATACCATACGTTTCTTTTCGGCAGGAAAGCGACAAAAGAAAGCCTCCCTCCTTGGTGTATTTTAACGCGTTGGTCAAAAGGTTAATCATAATCTGGCGGATTCGCACCTCATCGCCATATAACACATTGGGAATATCCGGGTCGCAATCCACTACAAATTCCAGCTTTTTTTTCCCCATACGAGCCACAATCATATAAATGATGTCATTTAATACATCCGACAATTTATATTCCTTGCACTGAAGTTCCATTTTTCCGGATTCGATTTTGGAAAAATCCAATAAGTCATTAACAATGTTCATAAGGCTTTTTCCGGCACGATGGATATTCCTGCTGTTTTCCAAAACAATAGGAGACAACTCTTCGTTCATATTTAATTCGCAAAGTCCCATAATGGCATTCATCGGCGTACGAATTTCATGAGACATATTGGCAAGGAAGCTACTCTTAGACTGGTTTGCCTCCTCGGACTTTTTAATCATCTCTTTTTGCTGTTCCTCATAACGATCCACCCGAATAAAGATGAACAGTGCCATAATCAAAAAGGCCCAATAAATAATCGGAAAACGAATCCGATAATCCTCCGAATACTGATACCCCACATAATAGAGAGGCGTCAACATATACAAAGGAATGCTAAGTCCCAAAAGAAGGCTCAAAATTCCTCCGTAATACAAGTTAATCAGCGCCATCCCCGCCATGGGCACAAACAAAAGCCACATGATGCTGACGCCACCAACGCCACCCTCGCACAAAAAGAACATCATCAGTACATAAAAAAAGGTAACAACAAACCAAGCCAAAAGCTTTGGCGATTTAATATTGGTAAAGATTGTCATAATCAGTAAAATCCCTAAGGAAATTACAACATTCACAATCCCCATGGTGATATTCGCCTTCACAAAACACACAATACTCATAATCAGCGCATAGACACTAATCAAGGAAAAGGCTACATACAGTCCGCTTTTGTTAATTACTTTACTTTTTTCACGAACATGCAAGATATATTCCCATATGCTTTTTAACCTTTGCATAGTAAAAACCTCCACAGCCGCCCTCCTTCCATCTTTAGAGCATGCTGTCTTTGTGATTTTTTCACATCATTATTATACTTTTCTGCCTATATACAGTCAATCTTTTTCCTATTTCTCATCCGGTTTTTGCCCGTTATGTGCCGCCCATTTGCATTCTGTCATTTCCATGTTGGTAAAGATTGCCTGAAAGGAGGATTCCTCCGGACTGCAGGCATAGATTCCAAACCGAATCGTTGCATCTCCCTTCTCCATGTGGCAGATGCGCATCTGCCGAAAATGCATCCCGTCTTCGGAGCACTCCACAAGATAGTCTGCGCCCCTTCTGCTTAAGCGATACCACATGGATTTGATATCCGCATTCACCTCTGTGGTTGCCCAATCCGAATATCCGTTATTGGTCACCACACTTCCCAAATGCTGAAACGCTTCGTTTTCATATTCTATGGATGCTTTCAGCCAGTTTTCACTATCCAGATACATCACAATCCCGCACTGGTCAAAGCGATGCTTACTTGCGAACTCGGTTTTCACGGTAAACGAAAAGAATTGCTCCTTCGTCTCCATTTGCAAAACCGGAGCATTATCATTCCGAAAATGATAATACGTTCTTTGCCATAAATCCGTATGCGGACTGGTCTTCATTTCAATTTTATCTTCACTGATGTAATATTCCTTAGGTTCTCTGGTCCACACTAATTTTCCGGTATCAAATTTCATCTTTCCTCTCCCATCTTATAACTATGTTTTTCTATTTTTTTGATTTACTATATCATACAATCGCAAAAATCAGTCCTACTATTTTCAGTGTCGTTTTCTTCTTCGTTTTCTATATTTTTCTGTATCTGTCTTGACATCTGCCAATGATTAAATTATAACTATTATAATATTTTTCTACCATCCAACAAAAGCTTTTGTTTTTTGTTGATTTTATACAAAAGTAAGGGGAGTTTTTTTATTATGGAAAACATTATTGAAATCAAAAATGTCACCAAGGAATTTAAAGTATTAAACCGCCGGGAAGGTTTAAAGGGAAGTCTGATGGATTTATTTTCCAGAGATTACAAAATCGTCCGGGCCGTGGATAACATTTCCATGAACATTCAGCAAGGTGAAATCGTAGGGTACCTTGGCCCCAACGGTGCCGGAAAATCCACCACCATTAAAATGATGACCGGTGTTTTGGAACCTTCCTCCGGAGAAATCTTAGTGGGCGGCAACATACCTTACCAAAACCGTGCAAAAAATGCCCAGGAAATCGGTGTTGTCTTCGGTCAGCGTTCCCAGCTTTGGTGGGCACTGCCCTTAATCGAATCCTTCAAAATCTTGAAGGACATCTACGGAGTCAGCGACGAGGATTACGACAATATGTTAAATCTCTACCGCTCACTGGTGGACATTGAACCGCTTCTTCATAAGCCGGTGCGTCAAATGTCCCTCGGTCAGCGTACCCTGAGCGACATTTTGGCTGCCTTTTTACATAACCCGAAAATCGTCTTTTTGGACGAGCCCACCATCGGTCTCGACGTTTCCATGAAGGCGAAAATCCGTACCCTGATTCATGCATTAAATCAGGAGAAAAATACGACGGTTATTTTAACGACCCACGATATGGGTGACGTGGATGCACTTTGCCGCCGGATTGTAATTATCGACCAGGGAAAAATGCTCTACGACAATGACATCGAGCATTTAAAGGGCTTCTTTGGCTCTTACCGTACCCTGAAGGTGCGCCCGGCCGGTGATATCGGTGAAAAGGCCAAACTCCTTGCCAAAGAGCTTCCGGAATTTTCCGTAACTGCAGACGATGAATGGATTTCCGTTTTGGTGGACGAAGAAAAATCCAAAGTACTGGATGTGTTGTCACAAATCCAGAAAAATCATGAAATCCGCGACATGCAGCTGCAGGAAATTTCCACGGAGGAAGTCATCAAGAAAATCTATGAGGAGGGCGTGGAATGAGTGTAAAAAAATACCTGACCCTCACTAGGGCCGGCATTATCGAATCCTTGCAGTTCCGTTTGGGAACGCTGGTTATCATTGCCGGAAATCTGCTCTACCTGATTGTCATCTACTTCCTCTGGAAGGCAATTTACGCCTCTGCAGGATGTGATGTGGTAAACGGTATGACCTTTTCCGACACCTTGATTTATCTGGTTCTTGCCACGGCACTCTTTAACTTTATGGAAATGTACGTGGTTTGGGAAATGGGACGAAACATCCAGTCCGGCAAAATCGTACTGGATTTGTTAAAGCCCATGGAATACCGCAGATACATGTTTTGGACCTACTCCGGTTCTTTTGTAACGCAGTTTTTCTTTACGTTTTTGCCCACCTTTCTTGCGGTGGCTCTCGTTACCAAAGGAGCCGTTCCCTTGGGCATCAACTTGCTTTATTTTGTGATTTCCGTTGTGATGGCGGTATCCATTAACTACAGCATTGATTTCTTCGTGGGAACCATTTGCCTCTATACGGAATCCATCTGGGGCATCAATATTATGAAGCAGGTGATTGTAATGCTCTTTTCCGGAGCCACCATTCCCCTTGCCTTTTTCCCGGATGCCTTAAAGACGGTTGCCATGTCAATGCCGTTCCAGTCCATTTACAATGCACCCCTGTCTCTTTTGCTGGAAGCCAATCCTTCGCCAGAGATGCTGCTTCACACTTTGGGACTGCAACTTTTTTGGGTACTTGCCATGCTGCTGATTTCCAGACTCTTTTGGAAAATTTCGCTTCGGCAGATTACCGTGAACGGAGGTTAAGATATGAAAAAGAAAAGTTTCGGATTTTACCTGCGCATCTACGGAAAAATTCTTGCGCAGGATTTAAAAAGTAAAATGAGTTACCGTGCCGATTTTATCATCTCCACCATCGGAATGATTTTTACTAATCTGGCAGGGTTTATCAGCTTTTGGATTTTGTTCCGTAATTTCCCCTCCATCCATGGCTGGGGTTACTACGAAATGCTCTTTTTGTATGGATTTTCCCTGGTGGCGTTGACGCCGGTCCAGTGTTTATTTGACAATAACTGGAGCCTTCGTATGTATGTGTATTCCGGTGATTTTATCAAATACTGCTTCCGGCCCATCAATTTGTTTTTTTACTTCCAGTCGGAAGTCTTTGATATCAAGGGCCTTGGACAGCTTGCCTTTGGTATCGGCACCCTTGCCTACTCTTGGAATAAGTTAGGGCTTGCCTTTACGCCCCTGATGCTTTTGAAGCTCATCGTATTTTTGATTACAGCATCCCTGGTCATGATTGCAATGCAAAATGCAGCGGCGGCTACCTGTTTCTGGATTCAGAATTCCTTCTATGTCCTAGACCTGGTAACCCGGTTTAAAGATTACGCCAAATATCCGATTACGATTTTCAGCCCGGTATTTCGTTTTCTCTTTACCTTTATCATGCCCATTGCGTTTATCGCCTATTACCCGAGCCTGGTGATTTTAAGGCCGGACGAGATTCCGCTTTTATCCTGGCTCTCCCCTCTCATTGGCGTTGTATTTTTCTATCTGAGTTATAAATTCTGGATGTTTGGGGCAATGAAATACAGCGGCACCGGATCCTAATTCATACCGGACAGTGTTGTCTACCTTATAAATTCGGCATTTTCTCGCTTTGTGTCGTGTTTTTGACAACCACTGTGACGTAAGCTGTTAGTGAAAGGAGGAAGCAAAGGTGGACCAAAAAAAGATTGGAAGTTTTCTAAAAGAACTTCGAAAAGAAAAGGGACTTACCCAAGAACAATTTGCGGAAGCTCTCGGAGTTTCCGGAAGAACAGTTTCCCGCTGGGAAACGGGCAGCAATATGCCGGATATCAGTTTACTGGTTAGTATATCCGAGTTTTTTGAAGTCAGCATCCCGGAAATCATTAAAGGAGAAAGGAAAAGCGAGAATATGAAAGAAGAAGTAAAAGAAGTGGCAGAAACCATGTCCGATTATGCAAATTTAGAGAAAGAGACTATTTTAAAACAGATTCGAATGCACAGCATTTTAGGCACCGGTGCCTTAATCATCTGTCTGACGCTGGAATTATCCGGCGCACTTGCCTTAGGCAACGTATTCCAAATCATCTTTGCCTATGCAGAAACACTGATTTACGTCGCAATGGTAATGATTTTACTTTATACCACCGGTCTATTAACGAAATTGAAAAAGCCGGGGGAAGCGGTAAAGAAAATCCCCAAGGCAATTTTAATGCTTGTCGGTGCTATCGTAGCCTTTGTCATGGCTGCAGCGTTAAAGCTACTATTTAATAACATTTTATAATCGTTTATGATAAAAGAGCCAAAAAGCGTTCCGAATCATTCTTCCGGTCGCTTCTCTTGGCTCTTTTCTTATTCGGAGAAAATATAAAAGAAATTACTTAACTCCTACAACCCGATAACCCCTTTTTTCCAGTTTTGCCATAATTACTTCATCTTCCACATCGGTTTCATAGGATACGGTTAATTCCCCCTTTTTCAGATGAACCACTCCGGCAACGCCGCTGATATCATTCACGGCTTCTTCCACGCGTCTTTTACACTGCTCGCAGTGCATATCCTCTACTGGAAATGTTTTTTGATACAAAACCTTGGAAAGTTTCTTCTTTTTCGGTTTATAATCGGAACTTCCGCAGCATCCTCCCTTTCTCGCAAAATGCTTTACGGAAGAACGGATTCCCAAAAACACCACCACTACTACAATTGCTAATATAAGTCCGTCTGTCATAATCAAACCTCCTCCATAATAATATTCTCTGTTTCCTTACTATCACCGATTACAATGCATCTTACTTTTTCTGAAATATGAATCCTTTTTATCGTATGCATCCATACTATTCTGTGTTGTGGGTTAGTTTTGACTAACCTTTTGTTTTTATTTTAGGTGGTACTTGTGTGTACCACCTAAATACATAATATAATTGTTTTTTCAAAAAATCAAGTAACGAACGAAAATAACTACTCCCGATTCCCTTTCAAGCTCTCCACCATATCTATTTTCGATACCTTACGTCTTAAAAGGAATAAGGAACCAAAGTAACTAAGACAAGCCAAAATAGCTGTATAAACGAAGCTTTGAGGTGCAATGTACGCCTTTGGCAAAACCCCTATAAATTCTGCCAAAAAAACCATAAACCAATTCGTGGAAGCAAATACCAACGGAATACTGCAAAGATATCCAATCGGTAATAAAACATGATTTACGCTCAAAACAATTTGGTTAATCATTTTGTCATTATAACCCAATACTTTTAGCATGGAAATATTGGCTCTGTTTTCAGACACCAGCATATTCACTGCAATATAGATGGACGCCACACAAATGATGGCTCCTATTCCAATCAGGAAGTACACCATTATGTTCATCATGTTTGACATATTTTGGAACTGTTCTTCCGTGTCCGCTTTTTTTATAGTCTGAATTACCTTGTCTTCCGGAATATCCAATTCCGTATCACTCATAATTACATTGCTGACATTTGCATCAATCCCTAAAATTTCAGCAACATTTTCACGATTACTAAAAATTGCATTCTGCATATCATTGTCAATGATTCCGGCAATGGTAATCTCAAACGCTTCCAAAGTCAAAGGATTTAAAATTGTCATATCATCGCCGACCTGCACATCTTCTAACATTGCCATTACACCGGTAACGTAATATCCGTCTGCAAGAACGATGTCATTTCCTTCTGTATCCTTTAACTCCAAATAAGGATTTTCATCTGTAGTACCGATGATGCTGAATTGATCTCCTGTTTCATTTTCTACTGTGGACATGATAATCGGCTCACCATCATATTCACTTCCCTCTGTCAGTTCATTCAACACATACTGATATTCAAAGCTACCCATTTCATCCACCATGTTTTGCTTTGTATTATCCATCGTATCCAAAAAACTGTATCCCAAAAGAGCAATGTAACTTCCTAAAAAGATTCCGAGAAATACCACAAAGGTTCTGGAAGGATTTCCTACCAAAGACCGAAATGCATATTTTATGCGAAAAGATATTTTTTTCCTAACCAGAATATTTTTAAAATTCTTCTCTCCCTGCTCTGCATTTCCGTTTAAAAGAAGAACGGTGTCTTTTTTCAACAATTTATTTACTGAATTCATCGCCGCTAATACATACATTACCGTAGGAACAACAATACCTAAAAGTGCTGCCATCGGGTTCATATGACATTCAATACGCATAGGCTCATAATCCGCCAAACACACTTTTCCAAAAGGCTGCGCAAATAGTATTGTTAAAATTGTCGCAAGAATTCCGCCAAATATTCCCGGTATCATGGCAAAGCCTGCATAATGGAGCATTAATTTGCCTTTTTTGTAGCCAAGTGCGGTCAAGGTACCGATTAATTTCTGCTCTGATTTCACTTTTCGACTGATTACAATACTTACAAGCACTACAACTATCAAAGGCATTACGACTAAAATAATATACGATATCGCCACAAACATCTCTGCCTGCATTTTTACCATATCAATACGCATATTTTCCTGTGCAGACAGGTACGTTCTCATATAATATCTGTCATTTACTTCTTCACGAAATTCAATCCGGTTATCCTCCTCATAGCATACAAGGTAAAGACAATTGTCACCGCCGATGTTTTCATATTCTTCGTCGGTCACATATGCCAGAAAGAAGGTTGTGACATTTTTGTAAGAATCACTTTCATTCTGAAGCATATATAAATAATCCGGTCTTTGAAAAAAACCGGTTACGGTATATTCCTTCTCCCCTATTGTAATAGAATCACCTAATGCTATCTTATTATAAACCGCATAACCTTCCGAAATAATGACCTCATCATTATTCTCTACATCCCTTCCTTCCGTTACGCTGTAGAGATTGATTTCACTTGTCTTCTTAAAAACTCTGGCGGTTACGCCCTCCGTCTCAATATTACTGTAATACTGTGGTTCTAACTGAAGGGCGTATTCTTTTTCCAACGCATCAATATCTTCTTCCGGAATCGGAAGGTATGTTGTAAAATTAGCATCTTCTACATTCTGGGAAATAAAAAATTCATCTCCAAATTCCCAAATTGCCTTGCCGGCAATGTTCATCATAAAAAACAGAAACAATGTCATGATGGTTAATACGGTAGCCGAAACATAAAAGGATACATTACTTTTAATGCTTCGAAAATATCTTTTATTTAACTTCATAACCGTACCTCCCCTTAGAGTTCTAATTCCGCAGCAGACTTTTTATTTGCATTGATTTTGTTCTCATGCGCCTTGCCGTCTTTGATGTAGATTACTCTGTCTGCCATCCCTGCAATTGCCTCATTATGAGTGATAATAACGGTGGTAGTCTTATATAGTTTGTTGATTTTTTCTATGAATTCCAAAACAGATTTTGAAGACTTGGTATCCAAAGCACCTGTTAGCTCATCACACAGTAAAAGCTTTGGATTTTTAATGATTGCTCTGGCAATTGCAACGCGCTGTTGCTGACCGCCGGAAAGCTCTTTCGGAAAACGATAACGATATTTCAGCATTCCCATGGCTTCCAATACTTCCTCAATATTTAAAGGGTTTTCTGAAATATCAGATACGACTTGAATATTTTCTTCTACGGTTAAATCAGGAATCAGATTATAAAACTGAAAAACAAATCCCACATCTTCTTTACGATAATCCGTCAGCATATTGTTTTTATATCCTGAAAGATTCCTGTCACCTACAATAATTTCGCCTTCATCCAAATGATCCAAACCACCAAGCATATTAAGCAAAGTAGACTTACCCGAACCGGAAGGACCTAATATCACGCAAATCTCACCTTTTTCGATTTCCAGATTTGCATGGTCCAGTGCGTATACCAGCGACTCTCCTTCTCCATATTTTTTTGTTGCGTTTTTCAATGTAATAAACATTTTTTCAACCTCCTGTTTTTTATGAAAGGGATGTGCCTTGCTTATGAAATGAAAAAACCCAAGTACAGTTCAAAACTATACTTGGGTACCTTTTTTAAAAAATATAGACTCCATGTATAGTTTCGCTATACATGAGTCTCGCAATTTAAAACAAGCCAGACCAAGAGGTCAGTATGTTGACTTGCTACGATATACGCTTGCTACTCCCTCATGGGATTTTCACGTTGAAGTCTACCACTACTAACCGTATTTGTCAATTATGTTTTCACAAATTTTTCCATCTTTTCACTATTTTTCTATCTTGATAACACAACTAAAATATTCTTTTATTGCCAAGGAAATCTAATGTTTCCGTGTTTTTTAGAAACATTTTTGCATCATTTCTAAATTTACCACTCTGCCAAAAATGCCTCTATCTGCTTCATGCTGTCAACACGGGCCACTTCGCACTCCGTAGGATACTTTTTCTCAGCAGGAAGTATTTTTTTCATCCTCTTACGCATTTTTTCGTCATTTAACATACCGCCTATGGCATGACTGCCTTTTTCGTATATCACGGTTTTAACACGATACGGATACTCTGCATTTCTTAGAATATCGTCCACCCGCCTTGCAGATACCTCGGAGGGCCAGCAATCGTCATTTTCGGATGCCAGTAATAAAACATCTGCTTTCATATTTTCCACCCAGATGCGTCCTTCTTCCGTCAGTGGGTTATTGTCATAATAAAAGCGAAGCATTCTTTTTAATCCGTAATGCTTATCTGTCGCACATTTCCAAAGCAGCCCGGGGATACTTTTATCCAAAAGAACCGCAGGGGAAAAGGCAATCTCTTCTCCATGGTACATATAGATGGACTTTCCTGTTCGTCTAAACTTTCTATCCGCATATTCCATCACATAATCAAAAGGACCCACGCCGATTACGGGCAAATGATTCTTTTCCTTCATCTTTGTTTCCTCCTTTTGTGGTTAGTTTTTGCTAACCCTTTCCCAAAAAGATATGGCACCTGCTATTTTTGTTGCCATTCTCTAAGCTTCATCCGTTGTCGCTTCTTCGGTTAGTTTTGCCTAACCAATTATACAACCTTTTTCTTCCTGTGTAAAGCACATTTCTTTCTGCTCTCTTAAGGAATCGGTCGCTTTTTACAAGGGTATCACAAAAACCGACCTCCCAATCCTTCGATTCTTAGGTCGAACAATTGAGGGCCGGTTTCAATATCCCGTCTTTTAATTTTCTGCCTGTGCTTCTTCTTTACGGATTTCCTTGGTACGAATTTCTGTGCAAATCTGGTTGATGAAGTCAGAAACGGCCTTGGAACCTTCATCTCCCGCGTAACGACTTCTTACGGATACGGTCTGTTCCTCTTCTTCCTTCTGTCCCACTACCAACATATAAGGAACTCTTGCAAGACGAGTTTCACGAATCTTGTAGCCGATTTTTTCTGCACGCTGATCCACGGTTGCTAAAATACCATTCTTTTTCAACTCTGCCAATACCGTATTTGCATAGTCTGCGTATTTTTCGGAAATCGGAAGAACACGCACCTGTTCCGGGCAAAGCCAGGTAGGGAATTTGCCCATGTATTTTTCCGTAAGCCATGCCAATGTACGTTCATAGCATCCCATACTGGTTCTATGGATGATGTAAGGACGCACCTTGTCACCATTCTGATCCACGTAATACATATCAAACTGTTCCGCCAAAAGGGCATCCCACTGAATGGTAATCATGGTATCCTCTTTACCGTATACGTTCTTTGCGTTAATATCCACCTTCGGTCCGTAGAATGCAGCTTCTCCTACATCTTCCACGAAATCAATTTCCAGCTCGGTCAAAATTTCACGGATGTGCTGCTGGGTCTCTTCCCACACCTCAGGCTCACCGATGTATTTTTCCTTGTTGTCCGGATCCCACTTGGAAAGGTGATAAGTTACTTCATCTTCCAGGCCAAGGGTCTGCAGGCAGTGTTTTGCAAGGGCAAGGCAGCCTTTGAACTCTTCCACCATCTGGTCGGGACGCACAATCAAGTGTCCCTCGGAAATCGTAAACTGTCTTACTCTGGTAAGACCGTGCATCTCACCGGAATCCTCATTACGGAATAAGGTAGAAGTCTCGCCGTAACGAAGAGGTAAATCACGATAGGATTTCTGGCTTGCTTTATACACATAATACTGGAAAGGACAGGTCATGGGACGAAGTGCAAATACTTCCTTGTCATTTTCCTCATCTCCCATAACAAACATACCTTCTTTGTAATGATCCCAGTGTCCGGAAATCTTATATAGGTCACTCTTTGCCATAAGGGGTGTCTTGGTACGGACATAGCCCCATTCGTTATCCTCCAAATCTTCAATCCAGCGCTGCATAATCTGAATCATTTTGGCTCCCTTTGGCATGAGAAGAGGAAGTCCCTGACCGATTACATCCACGGTAGTAAACAATTCCATTTCACGACCGATTTTATTATGGTCTCTCTTTTTGATATCTTCCAAGTATTCCAAATATTCCTTCAACTCATCCTTTTTGCCGAATGCAGTTGCATAGATTCTCTGCAAAATTGCTTTGTTGGAATCCCCTCTCCAATAGGCACCGGAAGAAGAAAGGAGTTTAAATGCTTTGATGTTCTTGGTACTCATAAGGTGCGGGCCGGCACAAAGATCCACAAAATCCCCCTGCTTATAGAAGGAAAGCTCCGCATCCTCCGGCAAATCTTCAATCAGTTCTACTTTGTAAGGCTCGTTTCTTTCCTGCATTAACTTAATTGCTTCTTCCCGGCTTAGGGTGAAGCGTTCCAATGCAGCACCTTCCTTAATAATCTTCTTCATTTCCTCTTCGATTTTATCCAAATCTTCCCTGGAAAATGCCTGCGTGTCAAAGTCATAGTAAAAACCGTTATCGATGGCAGGTCCGATGGTAAGCTTTGCTTCCGGGAACAATCTCTTTACCGCTTCTGCCATAACATGGGCAGCCGTATGGCGATATACCCGGAGTCCTTCCTTATCATTCGTTGTAAGAATGCTTAAGTTTACGTCACTGTCAATAACCGTGCGCAAATCCACTACTTCCCCGTTTACTTCACCGGCGCAGGCTGCTCTTGCCAAGCCTTCGCTGATATCCTGTGCAATTTCATACACACTCATTGCACCTGCGTATTCTTTCGTACTTCCGTCTTTTAATGTGATAATCATTTTCTTTCTTTCCTTTCTCTCACTAATATTTACCTAACAGCATTTCGAAGTCTGTGATGTCTCTTCTTCAAAGACATCATCACTGACACCTATATTATTACTTCCGTTATTACTTCCGATCGTCACATTTTTCTTGGGTGATAAAAACATTCCCAGCACCAGCCCCAACAAAAATGCCACTGCAATCATCAAACAACTTTCTTTATGGGATATTGTTTTTTTCTTTGTCAGCCATGTTTCCATTTCTTTCCAATCAACCTTCATGCCTTACCTCCTTTTTGAATGTCTTTCTATTTGAATGTCTTTCGAATATAAAAAATCCCTCACACTGCTCACGCAATGTAAGGGACGTATCATACGCGGTTCCACCCTTTTTGCCTTCCGGCACCCACCACTTTTCCGAATAAGAAAAACGGCAACCAAAAGACCTCTCATTTAGCGATGATAACGGAATCACCGGGTTCCGATTAAGGACCTCTCAGGGATGGTCTTCACAAATTACCTGCCTGCGGTGTTTCCAGCCGTGACACCTGCTCTCTGGCGACAGTTCCTAATCTGCTACTGTTCCCGTCAACGATTTTTCATATTGCATTAATCATATTCCTTTTTTCGAATTTTGTAAACTTATTTTTTCATTTTTTATTTTTCCTGCACCAAATCCTTCACTACCTCTGAGGCCAAAATAAGACCTGCCACTGCCGGAGTAAAAATCACACTGCCCGGCGTTGCAGCACTTTCTCCTGCCAATGAAATTTTCATTGGCTCCTCTTTGGAATACACTACTTTACAGTGTTCCACGCCTCTTTTCTTTAATTCCCGGCGCATCACCTTAGCCAGCGGGCAGACACTCGTCTTATAAATATCCGCCACTTCCATCATGGCAGGACAAAGCTTGTTGCCGGCTCCCATGGCACTAATTACCGGAACCTTTGCTTCCTTGCATCTTAAAATGATTTCAATCTTGGCCGTCACGGTATCCACGGCATCGATGACATAATCATATTCCGAAAAATCAAATTCATCCGCCGTTTCCGGTAAGAAAAAGCATTTTTTCTCAGTCACCACTGCCTTAGGATTAATGTCCCGAATCCGTTCCGCCATAAGGCTGGTTTTATATTGTCCCACGGTTTTGGTGGTGGCTATAATCTGACGGTTGATATTGGATACTGCCACCGTATCACTATCCACCAGTTCCATTGCACCCACACCGCATCTGGCTAATCCTTCCGCCGCATACCCTCCGACGCCGCCTACACCAAACACCGCTACCTTTGCCTTTTGTAATTTTTTCAGTCCTTCCGCTCCCAGTAATCCTACGGAGCGACTCTGCCATTCTTCCATATCTTATCTCTCTATGCTTTCTTAATTATTTTCCCTCGAAAACATACTTCTCATTCTCTTTCTGTTTTCGAAACCTTACCTTTCTTCCCGTATTTCTCCGCTACTGACATGGGATACGTCATACAAATTCTCAAATAAAATCTTGGTTTGCACAACCTTTAATACCCCGGCATCGATATCCAGTCTCGATACCATACCCTTTATTTCCAAATATTCTCCGTCCTCGTAATACACCACACGCACCATGTCCTTAGGGCGAATGCGATGAAGTGCCAAATCCAGCTCTTCCTTCTTTTCCTCTGACAATTCGATTTTCGGCACTGTCACTTTTTCTTTTTTTCGCAGTGCTTCCTCATAGCCCTTTAATGCCGCAAAAGGCATAAACTGTTTCGCACGATCTTCCCGACTCATTTTTATCCTTGGACTTTTTCCTTTCCCAGCCATATTTTATTCTCCCTGATTGCATAAGTAAAGTTCCTTTTTCTTGTCACTCACTACCGCTTTTATGTCCTCCAATCTGGCGGTTTCGTTCTATGGTAGTCGCACCGGCCTCCAGATTCATTCCTTTTAAAATGGCATTATTGCCAAATTTTCTTTTGATTTCCAGCATGGCTTTCTGCATCGCCTTTTCCTTTTCCAAAGCCTGCACATCATAAAACAAATCATACTGCTGATAAACTTCCTCCACCACATTCACAAAGGTAAGATTCACCCTGTGAATCGGCATCCTTGGGTTCACCAGATTTCGATACAACTTTTCCACATAGGGAAGCATGGTTTTGGCTGAGCTGGTTGCCGTTCTTAGTGAAATGGTTCCGCCCACCGGTTCCGTTCCCAAACGGTTGGAGTATCCTACATGTAAATGCACCGTCTGAGTGACCAGCCCCTTATCCACTAATTCCAAACACAATAAATCCGCCATTTCCTTTACTATAAGACAGCCTTCCTCAAATTCATAATCTCTGGGGAGTACCTGGCCGCTGGATAAACTGTTGTTTTTGGGACGATATGCCTTGATATCTGCCATCGTGGTGGTTTCCCGTCCCCACGCATGGTCAATCATGAGCTCCGCATCAATCCCAAAGCTTCGATAAAGCAATTCCTCCTCCGCATGGGCCAACTCTTTCATCGTATATATTCCCATGGAATGTAAGCGTTTTTCAATACCTCTTCCGACTCTCCAAAAATCCGTCAGCGGCGTATGTTCCCAAAGTTCCCTTTGGTAACTCTCCTCATCCAATACACCAATAAAATCCGGGGCATGTTTTGCCTTGATATCCAGCGCTATTTTGGCAAGATACAAATTCGTCCCGATACCGCAGGTGGCAGTAATCCCCATACTTTTCCTAATATCCTGCAAAATCGTCTGTGCCAGTTCTTTCTCACTTAAATGATACATGTCCAAATAATCCGTAATATCAAAAAAGGCTTCATCAATAGAATAAACGTAAATATCCTCCTTGGCTATATACTTTAAATAAATTCCGTAGATTTCAGCAGAATAGTCTATATAAAGTTGCATTCTCGGCGGTGCCATAATGTATTCTATGTTTTTGGGCAACTCAAATACCCTGCATCGCCCCGGAATGCCCAGCTTTTTTAAAGAAGGAGATACCGCGAGGCAAATGGTTTTTTCCGAACGTTCCGGGTCTGCTACTACCAAATTGGTCGTCAGCGGATCCAAGCCTCGCTCCACACACTCCACAGATGCGTAAAAAGATTTAAAATCAATACACAAATAGCTGCGTTTTTTCACGGTTCTCTCCTTTCTTATTCTTTATGTCTTTATGAAATTCCCTTTTCCCCTCATTATTATACATTAACGAAAAACATCTGGAAATAAAACGGGCAAAATGCATCACACATTTTGCCCGTCAGCGCTATATAACGAAAGGAGATCTTTCTTAGTTAGTCATTGCTAACCAACCACATATTACCACTTCTTTTTCTTTTTGGCAATACCTTTTTAAATTTTTTTGAAAACGATTTTTTCCAATTCCAATCCGTTGCTTCCCACATTCAAACGGAATAAACCAAAACGGTTGTGACAATCCATCTGCTTGGAGATGGAAACGCTCTTGCCTTCCGTTCCATGGAACGTGTAAGAAATAAAAGGTACACCGGTATAGAACAGGGTACAGGACATCTGCGCCACCTCTGTCATAGAGGATTTTCCGGTCAGAGTAACCTCATACATACCGGTCTTCGCAATATCTAACGGAATAATATAATCGGTTCCTGCCTTCGATTCTCTGTCATTTAACCAAATGGTAATCTCGCCGTCCAATCTCTGATACTGGGCATCTTCCACTTCCATAAAACCGCCTTCTTTTTCGCCATTGATAATGGTCACCTTTTCCGCTTCTTTCAAAAGGCGCTTCATCGCTTGACTATTCATGGCAAATCGGCAAATATTAGCTGCGCAGCGCTGCAGTTCTGCTCTCTCTAAGGAACCGTTTTCCAAGGATTCTATTGTATTATCTCCGTGGTCATTCACCGTACTGTCGGCACATACCATATACAAATCATTCTGGGCGCGTACCATGGCTGCAAAGTTTGTCTTTCTGGCTTCCTCCGTACGGGTGTTGATTTTTGCCCACCAGTCTGTCATAACTACACCTTCAAATCCCCATTGATTTCGAAGGATTACCGTATTTAAATCATAACTTCCTGCCGTCCAAAGTCCGTTAACGGCACCATAGGTTGTCATGACGGAAGTCGCTTCCTTGGCTTTTACCACCATCTCAAACCCTTTTAAGTAAATTTCCCTGAGTGCTCTTTCCGAAATTACCGCATCCACGTCCAGTCTGCTGTATTCCTGATTGTTTCCGCAGAAATGTTTCACCGTACCGGTAACACCATAAGTATTTAATCCGCGAAGACAAGCCCCCGCCATTTTACCGGTCATAAAGGGATCTTCCGAAAAATATTCAAAGTTTCGTCCATTCAGAGGATGACGGTGAATATTCATACCGGGCCCCAAAAGGCATTCCACTTTATTCGCTACCATCTCTAAAGAGGTATAACTATAAAGCTTTTCGGTAAGTGCTTCATTAAAAGAGCTGGCAATCATGGTTCCGCAGGGAAGACTAAATGCCTTTTCTCCGCTGTCAAGACGCATGCCGGAAGGACCGTCATCACAACATACGCAGGGAATCCCCAGTTCTCTTAAGTGCGGAGACACTCCGCCAAAAGCAGAGGCTGTTCCCGGTGTTACCAACGCACTTCCCATCCCCTCACCTCTTACAATACAAGCAAGGTCATCGTCCGTAAGCTGGGCAATGAACTGGTCCATGGTAACCTTACCGTCTCTTACGTCTTTTAATTGATAATTTGTAGTAAAATTCTGGGGAATTTCCGCAGGCATACCATCCAGACGGCGTTTTTCTTCCTCTATATCGGAAACCGCACCCTCTGTCAGAACTGCTTTCCAGCCTTCCCCGTCTGCCACAGGACGCATTTTCTTTAAAGGAAGTACCGGCCAAAGTGCTTTCTCTAATTGTTCCAAAACAAGTGTCTCTTCTATTGCAAAAGCAAATGCTTTTTGTGCTGTCCGAACGTTACCGCCAACATAAAGTACATATTCCCCTTCTTCCATTACAAAGGCAGAAGGGTGCCCCGTAATCCCTTCATCATCATAAGAGGCCAAAGCATCATAGGAGACCGTTAAGGAAAGGATTTCCTCTTCGCCCGGTTGTAATTCCCCGGTTTTTCCAAAGGACGCCAACACTCTTTCCGCTTTTCCTAACTGTCCCTGGGGTGCTTGTCCATACACCTGTACAACTTCTTTTCCGCTGACAGAACCTATATTTTTTACCGCTACCTTTAAAACAACCTGCTTTTCCTTGGGCTGATTTTCTGCATCCTTACACTGCACCGCAAAATCCGTATAGGAAAGTCCGTATCCAAAAGGATAACGAACTCTCTGCTTGGCAAAGGTTTCAAAATAGCGATATCCTACAAAGATGTCTTCGGAATAAAAATTACGGTCTTTATCTCCAAAAAAAAGATGTGACGGGTGATCTTCCAACGCATAGGCTACGGTATCCGTAAGTTTGCCGGAAGGCGAAACCTTTCCGGTCAATACATCTGCGGTTCCGCTACCGCCTACCATACCGCCCTGCCATACAATCATTAAAGCATCCGGTTTGCATTCATCAAAATAATTTAAATCGATTAAACTACCGATATTTAACAGCACAATCATCTTAGGGAATGCGACACGTACCTTCGTCAGCATCTCCATTTCCAGCTCTGACAGGCGGTATGCTCCCGGAATGTCTTGAATATCTTTATCCTCTCCGGCCGTACGTCCAATAATTACAATCGCAGTATCAGAGAATTCTCTGGCCTTCGCTACCGTTTCTTCTTCCAAAGGCATTTCCGGCTGTGACCAGGGCTCGGTTCCCCAACCGACACCTTCGTCAAAGGGATTTTCTTTTTCCCATTCTACGTACTCTTTTATCAGTTCTTCGTTCAACACCACCCGTTCGCTTTCCCGGAGTCCTTCCAAAATACCGGTAACCTTGGTAACATTTACCATTCCGCCGGAACCGGTACCACTTTTATAATAGTGGGTCTGAATCCTACCAAAAACAGACACCTTTTCATTTTCACGCAAAGGAAGTGCATTTTCTTTGTTTTCCAACAAAATACAGCCTTCCGTAACCATCTCCCTGGCTGTCTGCAAATATTCCTTCCAGTCCAATGTTTTTTCGCTTTGCATACACTCGCCCATACCTTTCTTTCCTACAATTCTTTAGGGAACCCCCATAGACTTTTACATTATATCATACTTCCTACCTTTAAGGAATATCTTTCCCTTGGTATTTCTCTCGTTTTTGTGCATTCTTACCACATTATTTCGTATTATCGTTGCGTTTTCACAATTTACTTTTTATTAAAATAAGTTAAAATTATGTTAATGGTATTATTTACATAGCAAAATAGTGAATCACTTATTTTCAGAGGGAGGAAAAATGAAAACAACAACAACAACTAACAACAAGGGATTTTCTTTAGTGGAATTAATTATCGTTATTGCCATCATGGCAATTTTGGTTGGTGTCATGGCACCCCAGCTGATTAAGTACATCGAAAAAGCAAACGTATCTTCCGATGTACAGCTTTGCGATGACGTGCGTACCGCCATCATTACTGCAATGTCCGATCCGGAAGTATTCATGAACACCACTCCTGGAGATACCAGCAAATCTCAAATTAGCTATATTCAAAGCGGAAACCCACAGGACTTAACCATGATGGGTGGTGCTTCCAATTCTGCTTTTGTCAGAGCCGTTAACGATATTTTAGGATTTAGTGTTTTTCAGAATGGTGACTATCGTGATTATATGCAGTCCTCTCCGGCCGGAGATAATGGCTACTTCATGATTCAGCATACTGCCGGCAATTCCTATACCGTATGGATTGTTCACAGCGATATGACCGGTAACAAACAGGATAATGCAGCTACAAATGCCGCTTCCATCACCGATGAAATCCACGTGGACTAATGCTTAAAATGCTTTCATTGATTTATGCACTTGAAATACTACTCCGTAATCCGGATTAAGCCTTTTACCCGGATTACGGAGTGTATTTTTTCAAATTAAGATTTTTTTTTAGGAGAAAAAAATGCCTAGATATGTCAGAAATTTAGAATTAAACAAACCGATGGAATTTGTTTCCTTTGCAATGAATGATTTTTTGCAAAAGAACAAATTTACCTCTTTTCATTATAAAGGAGAAGATGTCTTTCGTGCGGGCGATGCCATGTTGGAAGGCTTTAAATATATCAAATGGTCCTATGATGGTGTAAACTTTCATCTGGAAGCTTGGATGCAGGGTTCCAGATACTGATGCAGGACCTTCCGCAGGGTAGCGTAGATTCCTTTCTCCTTTGTTCTGTATCGTTTTGGCAACCTTATGCTATGGGTAGGCCAGAATGGGTAGCGGTTCTTCGAAAGCCGGACTTGCCAAAGCCCTGTTTACTCTTCTTTTTTCGCTTTGAATATTCCAACTACGCCTAACACAGCCAACATAATTCCCGGCACCATTCCTTTATTTATTTTTGCAGAAGAAGCGGTCCGCACATCCGTTGGATTGAGCGGGTCATAATAAACGGTAATGGTGGACCCTTCTCGCAAAGAAGAGGCCCCGCTGGTAATGGCTGTGTTTCGCTCTACTCCATCTACGGTATATGTAATATAAGCGGTGTAAGAATAACTGCTTCTGTTTTTTAAAGTATTTCTGCTTTTGGTCACATCCGTTACATAAGCCGAAGTGGATTCTGCACTTTCGATAAAGGCTTTATTTGCCATCTGAATCACCAGACCTGCAATAAATACCACAACTCCGATTACAATTAACGCAATGTTTACTTTTGTTGAATTTCTGCTCATTGTTTCCCTCCAAAAATTTTCTTTTTTTCTGTCGTATTTTTTTCAGATAAGTTTTCTCGACACCCTTTTACGAATAAGAACATTTTTACTGCATAATCGAAACAATATATCCGAACAGTAAAAACAAGCCTACCGACAGTAATAAAATTTTATTCCCCCACTGTCCGGATCTGGTGACATACTGATTGGGGTTTTTATCGTTAATGTATATTTCATAGCTGTTTCCCGGTGTAAACCGTGCTGTTATTTTCTTTAAAGAATAATTTTCGTAGGCCTGGGCCTGATACTCTCTTCCCTGAAAATAATAGTGAAATACCGGAGCATAACTACTATATCCTCTTACGCTTTTAAACATATGATAACCCTGATATACACCAATTACTTTGGTCGTACAAACCTTTTTATCAAAAACCAGTTTAAAAAACAAAACAAAGCATAGGATGGAAACCGCAAGGAATCTGGAAGTATTCAAAAGAACCTCATGATCCAAAATATCTCCCAATATGCCGCATATCCCAAAGACGGCAAAGCAAAGGAATAAAACAATCACAATCCCCCGTTTTCCTTTTTCCACTTTTTTTACCGCATACAGTGACAATCCTGCCAATACACACCACAAAACACCGGTTCCCATAATTTCCTTTGTTTCCTCTCTTCTTCGAGCTGTTTTTAACTTCTCTCTTTATTCAACTTCTTTTTTGGCTTT
>JAZNKK010000071.1:0-5965 GCA_045578545.1 Lachnospiraceae bacterium | reverse complement strand
ATAAAAAAAGATAATTTTTTATCCAATGTGATTTAGTTCATTTCTATAAAACTAAATTGCATTGGATTTTTTTATAAATCCTTTCGCTTGTACTTTTCTCTTTTGCAAAATATATTTACAGTAAAGAGAAGAAATAAATTTTTCCTTGGGACAAAAGCATTTACAACGGTTTTTAAATGATTTATTATAAAATCATGAAAACAGATACCATTGCAGCAATTGCTACCGGAATGACAGATGCCGGCATCGGAATTATAAGGATTAGCGGTGAAGATTCCATTCAGATAGCAGATAAAATTTTTAAATCAAAATCAAATAAAAAATTATGTCATCAAAAAAGTCATACCATGCATTTTGGTATGATTTTTGATGGTGAAAACAGGATAGATGAAGTTTTGGTCAGCGTGATGATTGCCCCCCACAGTTATACCGGTGAAAATACGGTGGAAATCAATTGTCATGGTGGCATGTTTGTTATTAATAAAACATTGGAAGCTGTATTAAAAAACGGTGCCAGATTAGCGGAACCCGGTGAATTTACAAAGCGCGCATTTTTGAACGGAAAGATTGATTTGTCCAAAGCGGAAGCCGTTATGGATTTGATTCAGTCAAAAAATGAATTTGCCATGAAAAATTCTATGAACCAACTTCAGGGAAATATTTTAGAGGAAATTAGAAAATTAAGAAGTGAAATCATATACGAAATTGCTTTTATTGAATCGGCTTTGGATGACCCGGAACACATCAGTTTAGATGGCTATCCGGAAAAGCTATTGGAAAAAACAGAAAAGATTTTGCTTCAGTTAAAAGCTTTGAAGGAGAAATCCAAAAACGGACGTATTCGAAAAGATGGTGTTTCTACGGTTATCGTAGGAAAGCCCAATGCGGGAAAATCTTCTCTTTTGAACCTTCTTGCGGGGGAAGAAAGAGCCATTGTTACCAGTATTGAAGGTACCACCAGAGATATCTTGGAAGAGACAGTAAAAATAGATGACATAGTTTTAAATATTATTGATACAGCCGGAATTCGTTTTACTGAGGATGAGGTGGAAAAGATTGGCGTCAATAAAGCAAAGTCTTATGTTCAGGACGGCGATTTGATTCTTTATATGGTGGACTCTTCCGTACCGCTGAATGAAAATGATGAAGAAATTATGTCTTTGATTCAGGATAAAAAATCCATTGTTTTATTGAATAAATCGGACTTGGATTCTGTGGTTTCCATGGAAGATATCAAAGAAAAATTAGGGGATGATGTTCCTGTTTTAGCGATTTCCGCAAAGGAAAATAAGGGAATCGATGAATTTTCTTCTTTACTGAAAAAGCTTTTTGTGGAAGGGCAAATTAATTTAAATGAAGATATTGTAATCACCAATCTTCGTCAATTAAGTGAAATCGAGGAATGCTATGAAAGTTTAAAATTGGTGAAGGAAAGTATTTTAAACGGCATGCCGGAAGATTTCTTCTCCATTGATTTGCAAAATGCATATTTACACCTGGGCTATATTATTGGTGAGGAAGTAAATGACGATTTGGTAAATGAAATTTTTTCTAAGTTTTGTATGGGAAAATAAGAATAACTTAAAAACAGTGTTAGATGATTTGCATATAACAATGTTAAATTAGGGGGAAAGCAATGAAAGAAATTTTGATAAAGGACAATGAAAACATTAAAGTCCACGGAAGAACTATAGATTCCAGAAATCCGGTGACTTTGGTTTGGACCGGAAGCAGCATTGAAATGAATGTAAAATGCAGTGAGCTTTCTGTTTTAATGGCAGGACCTTATGAAATTTATGAAAATTGGATTGCCATTGAAATAAACGGTGCACTTATTGCGAGACAGATGGTGAAAAAGAAAAAACACTGGGTGAAGATTTTTCGCGGAATGAACCCGGAAGAAGTAACCAATGTAAGGATTATCAAGGAAGTTCAGGCAATGGATGAGGACCCTTTGCATTGTCTGAAGTTTTTTAGCGTGAAATTAGACGGAGAAATCCTTCCGGTGGAGGAAAAACCTTTTCAATTGGAATTTATCGGTGACAGTATTACTTCGGGAGAAGGAACTGTTGGTGCAAAAAAAGAGGAAAACTGGATATCCATGTTTTTTGGTCACGTTAATTCTTATCCCTATTTGGTTTCGAATGAAATGAATGCGGATTACCGAGTTTTTTCGAAAAGTGGTTGGGGTGTATATTGCTCCTGGGACAATAAACAGGAATGCAGTATTCCGCCTTATTATGAAGAAATTGCATCGGTTCTAAAAGGTGAAACCTTTATAAAGAAAGGATTTCATGAAAAAAATAACTTTGAAAAATGGCAGCCGGATGCCATTATGGTAAATCTCGGTACCAATGATGATGGTGCTTTTCATAATCCGGAATTTGTAGATGAAAACGGTGTTTCCCACAAGCTACACATGAAGGGAGAAAAATATGTAAAAAAAGACGCAGCGAAAGTGAAAAAAGCTGTGGTGGAATTTTTGAAAAAGCTTCGAAAATGCAACAAAGATGCTTATATTTTGTGGTGTTTTGGAATTTTAGGAGATGGATTAAAACCTTTTATTACTGAGGCAATTCAAGAATACAAGGAATTGACAAAGGATAAAAAAGTAGGATTTTTGGAGTTACCAAATACTACAGAAGAAACTGTGGGAGCCAGAAATCATCCCGGTAAAGCGGCCCATGAAAAGGCTGCAAAGGTTATTGTTAGAAAACTGAAAAATGTTTTAAAATAGTTTTTACAAGGAATTATTTTTATTATGAAAAAATCAATTAAAAAATATTCTTATCATAAAAGAATCAATGAAAAAGTATTCTCATTATGAAAGTATTAATTAGAAAAATATTCTTATTATAAAAGAACCAATAAAAAAATATTTTCATTATGAAAGAATTAATCAGAAAAAAGTTCAATAGATAGCAAGAATAATTTAATTGAAATAAAAAAGTATCAATTAAATAGAAGTATTAATCAGTACAGAAATAATATTTTAATAAAAATGTTAATTCAAAAAATTTCATTTTAAATAAGAAACGGAAACTATGGAACAATTAATTACCAATAAAAATACCATAAGAGAAAATGTAGATGTGTGTGTTATCGGTGCAGGACACGCTGGGTGCGAGGCGGCTTTGGCGGCTGCCAGGCTGGGATTGGAAACGGTTATTTTTACCGTCAGCGTGGATTCCATTGCCCTGATGCCCTGTAATCCCAACATTGGCGGTTCTTCAAAGGGACATTTGGTTCGGGAACTGGATGCCCTTGGCGGTGAAATGGGAAAAGTCATTGATAAGACTTTTATCCAGTCCAAGATGCTGAATAAATCGAAAGGGCCGGCGGTGCATTCCCTTCGTGCCCAGGCGGATAAGGCGGATTATACCAGAGAAATGCGCCGGGTTTTGGAAAATCAGGACAATCTTACGATTCGCCAATGCGAGGTATGTGAGATTCTGACGGAAGAAATACCCTGTGAAGATGCGGGAAGGGAAGATTTGCATAGAAAAGAAGGTATGTCTGATTTTTCTGAAAAGAAAGACCTTTTCGGAACGGCTGCGTCACAAAGGATTGTGGGCGTCCGTACTTATACCGGTGCGGTGTATGAATGTAAGGCGGTTATCATTTGCTCCGGAACTTATCTGAAGGCGAGATGTCTTTGCGGAGAAGCGATTACTTATACCGGGCCCAATGGTTTGCAGGCGGCCAATTATCTGTCCAAATCCTTGGAAGATCATGGCGTGGAGCTTCGCCGTTTTAAGACCGGAACTCCTGCCCGTATGGATAAACGAAGCATTGATTTTAGTAAGATGGAAGAACAAAAAGGCGATGAAACCGTGGTTCCTTTTTCTTTTTCCACTAATCCGAAAGATGTGCAGATTGACCAGGTCAGCTGCTATCTTACCTATACCAACGAAAAAACCCATGAAATTATTCGGGCGAATCTGGATCGCTCACCCATTTATGCCGGTGTGATTGAAGGTACGGGACCCAGGTATTGTCCTTCTATTGAGGATAAAGTAGTAAAGTTTGCGGAAAAGGAACGGCATCAGGTATTTATTGAGCCGGAGGGACTTCATACCAATGAAATGTATGTGGGCGGAATGTCTTCTTCCCTTCCGGAGGATGTGCAGCTTGCCATGTACCGGACGGTTCCGGGGCTGGAAAATTGTAAGATGGTGCGTAATGCCTACGCTATTGAATATGATTGCATTGCGCCAAAGCAGCTTTCTGCTTCTTTGGAAATTAAGAAAATCAAAGGTCTTTTTTCCGCGGGGCAGTTCAACGGAAGCAGTGGCTATGAAGAGGCGGCGGTGCAGGGATTGATTGCCGGAATCAATGCGGCAAGAATGATTCAAGGGAAAGAAGCACTGGTGCTGGACCGCGGGGAAAGTTATATCGGTGTGCTGATTGACGATTTGGTGACAAAGGAAAATAACGAGCCTTACCGAATGATGACTTCCAGAGCGGAATATCGTCTTCTTCTTCGGCAGGACAATGCGGACCTTCGTCTTCGTAAGTACGGCTACGAGGTGGGACTTGTGGATGAAGAAACTTATCGCCGCACCCTGGAGAAGGAAAGCTTGATTGAAAAAGAAGTAGAGAGAATGTTTTCCACTACGGTGGGTGCCAATAAGACCATTCAGGATTTTTTGGAGGCTCACGGAAGCGCTTCGGTGAAGAAGAGTACGGCTATGGCTGAGCTGATTTGCCGGCCGGAGCTTAGTTATGAGCTCTTAAAGGAGATTGACTCGGAGCGGGAAGAATTGCCTGCAGACGTAGTGGAGCAGATTAACATTAACATCAAATACGACGGATATATCAAGCGTCAGATGCAGCAGGTAAAACAATTCAAGAAGATGGAGACCAGAAAGATTCCGGCTTCTTTGAATTATGATGATGTTTCCAGTCTGCGTCTGGAAGCAAGGCAGAAATTAAAGGAATTTCGCCCGGAAAATGTGGGACAGGCTTCCCGAATCAGCGGTGTGAGCCCGGCTGATATTTCTGTACTTTTGGTGTATCTGGAGCAGTACAGAAAGGGATAATTTTATATTTATCTTCTTTTAATCAAAAAAAATTGGAGTAAGCCTTGGAACAGTTAAGAACTTATGCAAAAGAATTGAATATTGAGTTGTCGGATTTGCAGCTTGCGCAGTTTAGGAAATACTATGATTTGCTACTGGAATGGAATTCCTTTATGAACCTGACTTCCATCACGGAGTATGACGAGGTGCTAAAAAAGCATTTTATTGACAGTATCTCTCTGATAAAAGCAGCGGATACGGATTTAATCCGGGAAGCTTTGCTTAAAGGTGCTGAGGTTTCTCTTTTGGATGTGGGCTGCGGCGCCGGATTTCCTTCCATTCCGCTGAAGATTGTTTTTCCGAATCTGAAGGTAACTATGCTGGATTCCTTAAATAAGCGGATTAAATTTTTGAATGAAGTGATTGGTGCATTGGAGCTGGAAAATATTGAGGCCCTGCATGGTAGAGCGGAGGATTTTGCAAAGCCCGGGCTCCTTCGGGAGAAGTTTGACATCTGCGTATCCAGAGCGGTGGCCAACCTTTCTACCTTATCGGAATATTGTATTCCATACGTAAAAAAGGACGGGGTGTTTGTTGCCTATAAATCGGAGGAGTTTAAAAAGAAACGGGAAAATGCCGGGAGAGCAATTTCCGTTTTGGGTGGTGAAATCGAAGAAGTGTATGAATATACGCTTCCCTGCACCGATTTTTTCCGATGCCTTTGCGTAGTGCGGAAAAAGAAGAATACTCCTTCTAAATATCCGAGAAAGGCGGGTCTTCCCGGAAAGGAGCCGTTGAAGTAGATGAAAAATAATTTTGAGTTAAATGACAATAATATAGTTTTAAAAGAATGTTATTTAAATGATAATTATGAAATAGAACAAAACGGTGAAAACCCGGAAGTTTGTATTATTTATTTTTCGAGTAATGGATTATATTTTCCT
>JAZNKK010000070.1:0-49208 GCA_045578545.1 Lachnospiraceae bacterium | reverse complement strand
GACCGCTTGGCCTCCGACTTCATGAACCGCCTCTTTTCCCTTATTGATTGCCTTAACAAAACCACGAATTCCTTCCTCTTCATGAAATTCCACCATATCCACTTCGTCCCCGCGTCGATCCTCGAAGGTAATGGTAAGCTTTGGATTCAAATACGCTGTTTCATGCAATCTGCTCTTTACATCTTCTGCTTTAAAGTAGGTTTTATCGAAAATGGTATCATCCGGAGTAAAGTTAATGCTGGTACCGGTTGTCTTAGTTTTCCCCACTTCCGGCAAAAGTCCGCTAACCAGCTTGGTTACAGGGATTCCTCTTTCATATTCGTCTTCATAAATTCGACCGTTCCTTCGAACCGTAACTTTCAGATGATTGGACAATGCATTTACAACCGAAGAACCCACGCCATGAAGTCCGCCACTGGTTTTATAGGCCGAATCGTCAAATTTACCGCCGGCATGCAACGTAGTAAACACCAATCGCTCTGCACTCATGCCCTTTTCATGCATCTCCACCGGAATACCTCTACCATTATCGGTAATGGTTGCCGAACCGTCTTTTTCCAAATACACCCATATATGATCACAAAATCCCGCCAAATGTTCATCCACGGAATTGTCCACGATTTCATAAATCAAATGATTCAAGCCCTTGGTAGAAACGCTTCCGATGTACATTCCGGGACGTTTTCTAACCGCTTCTAAGCCTTCTAAAACCGTAATATTTTCTGCACCGTAACTGTTTTTCGCAGACATAACTTCCTCCATTTTTTGCCAAAATTACACTTTTCCTATTATAGCATTATCATTACTAATTCGCAATAAAAAATACACGATATAGTGCCTTTTTACTGCATTCAACTATATCGTGTATTTGCTTTTAATTTACTCGACTTGCCGCAACTGCCAAAGCACCGGGGCCGATATGACAGGATACGCTAAGGGATAAGGGGTTAATCATAATCTCCCCTGCTTTGGGGAAAATCTCTTTTAATTCCTCTCGAAACTGCTCTGCCGCTTCATAATTTTCCGTATGAGCAATGGCAATGGTATAACCATATTTTCCGTTTTCACTGATTCGGCCTTCCACATCGTTTTTCAATGCGTTAATCATCGTATTTTTCGCAGAAGCAACCGTTCTTGCCTTCGCAAAGGCATCTAATTTTTCCCCTTGTATTTGTAATACGGGCTTGATTTTCAGCAAAGTACCAAGCGCTGCCGCAGCCGGAGTAATTCGTCCGCCCTTTTTCAGATAATGCAAGGTATCCAGTGTAATATAAATAGTGGAATTTAATTTATCCTCTTCCAAAAATTCACGAATTTCTTTTGCGCTCCATCCTTTTTCAATCAGTTTTTCCGCCTCAGTAATGGAATGACGCATGGTAACGGAAATACGTTGGTTATTTACCACCTCTACTTTACCGTCATACTCTTCTGACAACATTTTAGCCGTTTGGTAAGAGCTGCTAAGACCGCTGGACATGGGAATATACAAAACCTGCTCATAAGTCTCTAACAGTTGATCCCAGGCATCCAAAACACTTTGCGGTGTAGGCTGCGAAGTCAAAATGTCCGCGCCCCCTTTCAGTTTTTCATAAAACTCTTCCTGAGACAAGGAAATATCTTCGAAAAATTCCACTTCATTTATGTAAAATGGCATAGGCAAAACAGTAAGTCCAAGCTTTTTTGCCTCCGCCTGAGTTATTCCGCTATTGGAATCTGTCATAACCGCGATTCGCTGCATAAAAATTCCCTCCTATTATCGCAACTAACTCTATTTTATAAACAGATAGGCGTAAAGTCAATATCACAAAGATTTTCTTTCGACAAATAATTTTTTGCCTGCATCAAAATCTCTGCATCCGAATAGATATCCGCCAATTGAAACCCGGGAAGACCGGACTGCCTTATTCCGAAAAAGTCGCCAGGGCCTCTTTGTTTTAGGTCTTCTTCTGCTATTTTGAATCCATCATTGGTCTGGTTCAAGATCCCCAGACGTTCCATGGTCTTTTTATTATCATTTCCTGCAACAAAAACCGCATAGGACTGATGCCGGCCTCTCCCTACCCTTCCCCGAAGCTGGTGAAGCTGTGCAAGACCAAAACGCTCCGCATTTTCAATCATGATTACTGTAGAATTCGGGACATTGATTCCCACTTCTACCACCGTGGTTGATACTAAAATATCAATGGTATGTTCTTTAAATTCCTGCATAATTCTTTCTTTTTCTGCTGGTTTCATTTTTCCGTGCAAAGAAGCAATCCGAACCTTGGCCGGCAGATTTTCTCTCAATGTTTCGGTATAATCCAAAACATTCTCTGCTTCTATCTTTTCTCCGTCTTCCACCATGGGACAAATAACATAGGCCTGACGCCCTTCTGCTATTTTGTTCACCAAAAAAGCATAAAGTTTCTGCCGATATTCCGGTCCTACCACAGCATTTTTAATGGGAAGACGGTTCGCAGGCAGTTCATCCACTAGTGAAACATCCAAATCCCCGTATAAAATCAATCCGAGTGTTCTGGGAATCGGTGTTGCACTCATTACCAGCACATGTACCTTGTCCCCTTTTTTCATGAGGGAGGCTCTTTGCTTTACCCCAAACCGATGTTGCTCGTCCGTGATAACCAACGCCAAATTTTGATAATTTACTTTTTCCTGTATCAGTGCATGCGTACCGATAATAAAATTACATTTTCCGGCTTCTATTTTTTCATAGGCTTCCTTCTTTTCTTTCGCTTTCATGCTTCCGGTTAGAATACAGGGCAAAAATCCAAGATTCATCTCTTCTTCCATGCTACAAACATCCAAAAAATGCTGTTTTGCCAATACTTCCGTTGGTGCCATCAGCGCAACCTGATATCCATTTTTCATCATAACATACGCTGCAATTATCGCTAAAATCGTTTTTCCGGAGCCTACGTCGCCCTGAACCAGTCGGTTCATTTGCTTTCCGGATTTTAAATCTGTCAAAATCTCGTCACAAACTCTTTTTTGGGCAAAGGTCAAAGAAAAAGGGAGTTTTTTTAACAAAGCTTCCTCCACGTCCGTATTATGAATCACATAATCGCTTTTGTTTTTTCTGTTCTTCCCTTTTAATTGCTCTAAATTCCACAAAAATGCTAAAAACTCATCAAAAACAATACGTTTTCTGGCAAGCATAACCTCTTCTTCGTCCTTGGGAAAATGAATTTTTTCAAGCGCCTCAGGGAGCGAAAGCAAACCATATTCCTTCTGTTTTTCCACCGGAATCTTATCCTTTTGCCCCGGCAGATAAGACAACGCTTCTTTCAATGCTTTCCTTATTTTTTCATTGGAAAGCCCCTCCGTCAACGAATAGACCGGAGAAGGTTTCCCCTTTTTTTCTTCATATTCCGACGTGCTAAAGAGTTTCGGATGATCCATGACGAGTCCGAAATTTTTCTTCACCAATACCCCCATACAGATAACATCTTTTCCGGGAAATAATGTTTTCTTTAAATACGGCATACCAAAAAAAGAGATGCGAATCGTTCCGGAATCGTCTTTGACTCCAAAAGTCAATATCATTTTTTTTCCTTTGTGAAACATTTGAGGATTTCCGGCTATTTTCCCCGAAATTACAGTCAGTTGATTTTCTTTCCCCTCTGCAATCGGCGTAATGAGCGGAATATGTTTATAATCTCTCGGAAAATAGTAAAGCAAATCCGACACGGTAAGGATTCCTTGTTTTTTTAATAATTCTGCCGTCTTTTCCCCTACTCCGGGCAAAACCGTAACCAAATCTGTTCCCGATTTTTTCATTCTCTTTGCTCCATACCTTTTTCTTTCTTTTTTATTTCAACTTAATTGTTATGTCCTATTCTTTGGATAACAAAAAACATCTCCCAAACAACGGAAGATGTTTTTCATTTACACATAAATGTTTCTATTTCTGCCAAATGTTATCTTATTCTGCTGAAATAATATAGTAATAAATCGGCTGTCCTCCATTTTGGAACTCAATATCACAATCCGGGAATTTTTCAGAAACTTTATTCTGCATTTTTTCTGCATCATCTTCTGCCACATCACTACCATAATAAATACTGATCAGTTCCGTATCGTCTGTAACCATTTTTTCAATCATGGCAATGGTAACTTCTTCTAAATCTTTCCCGTTGGAAAGAATACCGCTGTCTCCGATTCCCATATAATCATCCTGATGAATTTCAACGCCCTCAATCACCGTGTCTCTTACCGCATAAGTCACCTGACCGGTCTTAACATTGGAAATCTCAGCTGTCATGTTTTCTGTATTTTCTTCCACAGAGGAACCGGGAACAAAAGCAATCAAAGCAGAAATTCCCTGCGGTACCGTTTTGGTGGGAATTACAACAACCTTCTTATCGTCGGTTAAATCCCTTGCCTGATTTGCCGCCATGATAATGTTTTTGTTATTCGGCAAAATATAAACTGTATCTGCATTCGTCTTCTCAATGGCAGTCAACATGTCTTCCGTGCTGGGATTCATAGTCTGACCACCTTCAATCAAGTAATCCACTCCGAGATTTTTGAAGATTTCACCGATACCGTCACCAACCGAAACGGAAATAAATCCTACTTCCTTTTTCTCCATGGGTACTTCTTTTTCTTCTTTTGCTGAAGTTTCCCCTTCTACTTCCGACATCTTAATCAGTTTTTCCTGGTGTTCCAAACGCATGTTGTCGATTTTCAAATTGGAAAGAGCACCATATTTTAATGCTCTCTGAATGGCAAGTCCGGGATCGTTGGTATGAACATGAACCTTAACAATATCATCATCTGCTACTACAACGATAGAATCACCGATGCTTTCCAAATAATCCTTGAAATCCATCTCATGCTTAACATTAAAGGTTTTGCTTAACATAATGATAAATTCGGTACAATAACCAAATTTAATCTCCATATCGGCCTGAACTTCCATATTCAGCTTTCTGGTTTCACTTGCCTTCTGAGAAGTAGCCTGATCCATAACAAACTCTACTTCTTTTCCACAGAAAGCGTCGTAAGCCCCCTGCATTACTTCAATCAAGCCTTGTCCGCCGGAATCCACAACCCCAGCTTCTTTTAATACCGGCAACATATCCGGTGTTTTCTGCAATACTTCATTTGCATATTCCAATACAGTGCGGAAGAATACATCCAAATCATCTTCGCCCTGTTCGAAAAGCTCATTTGCCTTCTCCGCTGCTCCTTTGGCAACCGTTAAAATAGTACCTTCCTTCGGCTTCATAACTGCTTTGTACGCAGTTTCCACTGCCTTATCAAATCCGGCCGAAATCACTGCAACATCAATTTCATCATATTCTTTAACTACTTTCGTAAAGCCTCGTAAAAGCTGACTCAAAATAACACCGGAGTTACCGCGCGCTCCTCTTAAGGAACCGGAAGAAACAGCTTTACACAACGCTTCCATACTGTCATCGCTAAGAGTACTGACATCCTTTGCCGCTGACATAATGGTTAATGTCATATTGGTACCGGTATCACCATCCGGAACCGGGAATACATTTAACTCATTGATATATTCTTTCTTACTTTCCAGATTCTTCGCTCCTGCCAAAAACATTTTCGCCAAAAGCTTAGCATCTATCGTTTTTACTGACACTGTTAGATCCTCCTTAATCAATTACACGCACACCCTCGATGTAAACATTTATTTTTTCTACTTCAAGTCCCGTAAAACTCTCCACCTTATACTTTACATTGCTGATCAAATTATCAGTAACCGCAAGAATACTTACTCCGTAAGCTACAATAATATGAAAATCCAAAACCAATTTATTTCCATTGGGCTTTACAACGATTCCATGATTTACACTATCTTTTTTTAATAGGCGAACCAATCCGTCTTTTACGTTAACCGTTGCCATACCAACAATACCGAAACATTCGGTTGCTACGGTGCCGGCATATTGCGCAATCACTTCACTATCAATCTTTATGCTCCCTAAATGGGTATCCATTGAACTATTCATAGTTTTCCTCCTTACCCGCTTTTTTATTTTTATTTTACTTATCTATGAGTATAACCGATTTTCAACAAAAATGGAATAATAAAATGCATTTTTTCAGAAATTGCTTGCAATCCAAACTTGTATCTGTTAAAATACTCATGTTGTGAGTCAGCAAAGTAGGATTGACTCAATTTGGTATAAGGAGGTGTCGTCATGGCAAAATGTGATATTTGTGGCAAAGGTGCTCATTTCGGAAACAACGTAAGCCATTCTCATAGAAGATCTAATAGAATTTGGAATTCCAACGTAAAGAATGTGAAATGTTGTGTTAACGGTTCTCCGAAAAGACTTCATGTTTGTACATCTTGCTTGAAGTCCGGCAAAGTAGAAAGAGCATAATTTGTCTTTCATTTTATTAAAAAAAGAGAAGTTTATCTTCTCTTTTTTTATTTTATTCTTTTTCTTTCGGGTAGGACTTATCGGACAAAATGAGTTGATGACTCATCCCACTCTTATATATCAGCTTGTAGATTCCTTTTCGGAACGATTCACAAATAATATGCCTTGCCTAAGCTTGTCTTCCGTAATTCAATTTATCCCGAAGTTCTTCATATTCTCGGTTGATTTTTAGCAAAATATCACTGTCACCGCAAATATTATCCGGATGATAAATCTTAAGCAAGTCTTTGTAACGTTTCTTTAATGCAATCGGATTATTTACTCCTCTAAAAAATACACCGGTTGAATAAACTTCCTTCTGCGTCGCTGCCTGCATTCTTCGCAAAACATCCCGCTCTCTTTCCACTCTTTCCTTTTCGGCCGTAAGGTTCAGCCGATCCTGCTGCATAAGTTCGTAGGAATGCTCAATAATACGCTGTTTTTTTTCTATAAATTTTTCGTCTTCTTTTAAACGTTTCCGTTCAAATTCCACCTGTTCCCGCAGTTCGTTCATTTCGATGGACAACTGTTTTTTCTCTCTTTGAAGCTGACGTCTTTCCATCGTCACTGCCTTTTTCTCACGATGAATTTGTTCGTATTCCGATTCTATCTGCGCTTTTTCCGACTGGATTTTTACATTTTCCAAAAACAATTGATGTTTCAATTTTTCCAATTCATCTTTTGTTTTGAAGGCAGATAACTGATCCATAAATTTATCCATGATAAAACACCTTCATTTATACCTCTTCACTGTCAGGAAATGCAGCATCTACCGCATCTTCATCCGAAACCATATCCGCTTTCTTTTCTTTAATCTTGTCAATCAGCTCCGGAATAAAATCAAGCACCTTGGTGATGGTATCCTGATTTTTTACGCTAACCAATTTTGTATGTCCGTTTTGGATAACCAACACTGCAGTAGGAGACATTTTTGCATTCATTCCTCCTGCACCGGAATTCTTTTTATCATTGGTGGAAGCACCGGCTCCCACACCAAAGGAAACATCTACCAAAGGAACAATAATTGCATCGCCAACCTGTGTTACTTCACCGATTACTGTCTTGGTACCGACCAAATGTTCCATATTTTTCATCAAAGAATCAACCACATTGTTAATATTATTTTCTGCCATTACAGTTCCTCCCGTTTTGCTAATTTAATAAATTTTTTCACCTTTTTATTTAAAATCAATTTCAAAACATGAAATACCAGATAGAATAAGAAAAACTTTCCCTTCATACGGATTTTAAAATGCAGCATCTCTTCACCAAAATCCGAAGAAAAACTCGTTTTCTTTGGCAAAAAAGGCAATGCCATTCCGTAATACTGGTACATCTTTGCTACCTTTTCCGGATCCTCGGAGCGATGTTGCAAATCGATGGAAGCCTTATAAGGTTTTAAATGTTTCAAAATCAGCAACAGTTCCTTTTTGCAAAAATCAATAACCCAGGCCGTCCCCTTCTTAGAAAACAAATTGTCATAGTAGGCAATCCATTCGATTAGTTCTTCCACTTTACTTTCTGCCTTTTGGCAGATTTCTTCTATTTTATCCGGCAAAGCCTCCAGAAAGGAAAATATTTTTTCAATCGCTTCTAAAATGCGTTGCGAAATCGGTTTCTTTTTCGCCTTCCCGGAAGGGTCCGATTCCTTAGATACAGAATCCTCTTTCGAATGAAACTGTTTTCCTGTTTCATTCGTTTTTTCGTCTGCGGCAGTTTTTTCTTCAATGCCAGGACTATCCGGATCGCCGTTTTTGATTACTTCTACTTCTTCCTTTAAAAGAGCCTCTTCTTTAGGAAGATGATCGCCTTTTAAATCCTCTTTTCCGGACTCTTCTTTTTTGTTTTTCTCAGAAGACTTTTCCTTGTCGGAATGGTTTTCGTTTACTTCCTCTTTTTTCGCCTTTCTGTTCTTATCATAGAAGGGAATTCCCAATATCTTAATCCGTAGATTAAACCCTTCCAAAAACAGAGCCTCTACCACAACAAAATGCAATAACCAACTAAGAGTTACCTTCCCTTCAAACTGCTCCTCTTTCTTTCCGTCAATTTTATAAAAAAACGGCCAAAACAGCAAAAGAAGCAAAAGAAGCAAAACAATACCGATAATTGATAACAGAATGATTCCGATTATTTTTAAAACAGTTAAGACCGTTTCTAACATTCGTTCTCCGTTCCTTAATCTACAAAAATTTCATTTCCCTCTTTGTCATAGGAGGAAGATACATAATCCGCCAGATATTGCAACGCTTCCTCATATTTTTTTACCATACCGATTACATAAATCGGATGAGTCTCAAAATATTTTTGCATCAAAAAAACGCTGCTTATAAACTCCGGTTTTCCGGTATCCTGATTTTTATAAATCAAATATACCACTTCCGTAAAATCGTTACGCAAAAACTTTTCACATAGTTCCATTTTGCGTTCTTTTAATCCGTCGCATACATATAAACTTGGAGCAAATTGAATTTTTAGAAAACTCACGGTATCCCTCTTTTTGACTTCACGAAAACTACTCCATTAAAATATAACATAACAAAAAACCATTGTAAAGCAACAGCCTTACAATGGTCTTTCTTTACTTTTTCCGGCTTGTCCATAATTTATTTTTCAATAAATTCAGATATTCCTCATATGCTTTCTCCAAAATTTGCTTCTCATTGGCAAATTTCAAAAGATGATATGCCTCATGATATTTGTAGTATCCGGAATCTACAAAATACTCCTCGCGTTGTGGTTTACTGTAGTAGTTCTCCGCTCGCATTAAATACCAATGAACTTCCTTTTCCACCGTATCATCTGGAACATTAAACGTGTATTCACTTTTCCCTACATATTTTATGATAGAAGCTTGTACCCCGGATTCCTCCTTTACTTCACGAAGGGCTGTATCCTGATACTCCTCTCCGGCTTCTACCGTTCCTTTCGGTAAGACCCATCCTTCATATCGATTACGATAATTTTTATAGAGAAGCAAAATCTTACCTCTGAATATAACCACACCGCCGCAACTAACAGCTTCAATCATAAATGTAAGCCTCCTGTCGATGTGTCAAATTACAATCAGTATATAGCAATATGTAGATTTATGCAAGAAATATTACAAATTAGCCGTTCACAGCCTTACCAATGACATCCATGATAACATCTGCTTCATAAGGCTTGGTTACAAATTCAAATGCCCCCAGTTTTAAAGCTTCTACCACATTTCCTTTCTGTCCTGCGGCAGTAACCATAATTACTTTTGCACCACGATTAATTTTCATAATCTCTTTTAACGCTGCTACACCGTCCATTACCGGCATGGTAATATCAAGGGTAACGACATCCGGATTCAACGCCTGATACTGTGCTACGGCATCTTCACCATTCACAGCCTCTCCCACGATTTCCATTCCGTTTTCTTCTAAAATATTTCTTAAAATTTTTCTTGAAGTTCTGGAATCATCTACGATTAAAATCTTTGCCATTACTTTATCCCCTTCCTATGCGTTTAAACAGTTTCCTACGGAAACAACTAAATAAACTTCTTTTTGATTTATTTCCAAAGGAACAACGCACAGTTGATTGCCTGTAAATGTCGCATCCTTTTCCATATATGTAGGAGGCATCAGCTCCACATTCACTTTTTTATAACTGAGATTGGTTGCAAACAAACCATTGATTACGTTAATAAACTCTCCGACAGAATCCAATGCATCCATATCTACACAATCAAAACTTTCTCCTGCATACGCATCTGCTATGGTAAGAAGTGCATCCCCATTACCGGCAAATGCGGTGGTTACGCCATAATCTCCTTCCATATTCTGCATCGCTCCGTTACCGCAGGCAAAAGTATCGGTCAAATAAGCTTTCTTCATACCCAAATCAGTGGAAACAAAACGGTTCACGGTACGAATCGCTACCAGCACCAGTTCACTTGCATCCTCCTTATCCATCTTAGGTAAGAAAAGAGGAATAATACGGTCAATATCACCGGATTTAAATGCATCCATGTCAGTGGAGGTGAAAGCATTTTCTTTCTGGAACTCAGCAAGCGCCTCTTCAATCTGTGCCAAAGACATAATACCCTTATCTGTCATTGTCTGTGAAAACTGCATGTAAGGATTTCCCTGTAACCCAAGAAGACGAGAAACCTGTTCTGCGGTCAAATAGCCCAGTTCCACTGCAATATCACCAAAACGCTTGTCCATAACAGCCTGCTTACGATTTACCTCATTTGCCTGCTGTTCGGTAAGTAATTTTTCCGATACGGCAATCAGTCCAAGTTTTACTCTGGTTTCACTTTGTTTCTCTTTTACTTCCAAAAGCTGTTCTTTTGAAATCAGACCCTTTTCTATCAAGTAGTTGCCAAAAACATTTGTAAACATTTTGTACCTCCCCAAAATAAAAACCTTTAAATAATATTATATCATATTTTTCACAGAAAAAAAGGGGAAACATCGTAAAAATTATAATTATTCGCCAAAATAACAAGAAAAAATCCTTCTTGCAATGGGTGCGGCGTAATCTCCGCCGGAACCTGCCCCTTCCAAAATGACGGTTACTGCTATTTCCGGGTTCTCCACCGGCGCAAATCCGGTAAACCAGGCATGACTTTGCCCCTTAATATCCGAATATTCTGCAGAGCCGGTTTTTCCTGCTACCGTATAACTTTGTCCTGCTAATTTTCCTGCCGTACCGTGTTCTACCACTTCCTGCATCATGGCAATCAAAATTTCGGTTTCCTGAAGTGTCATTACCACGTCATATTCCACCGGAGAATACGTCTGCAGCACATTTCCGTCAGCGCTTTCCACCCGGTCAATCAAATACGGAGTCATCATCACGCCTTCATTGGCGATAGCCGCCGTCACCATATTTAAATGCATCGGCGTAATCAAGGTTTCCGATTGTCCGATGGACGTCTGCATGATTTCTTCTTCACTCATCTGCTCCCTCATACTGATGTGACTAGGATTGGACGGCAAAGCTATTGGCAACTCTTCATTAAAGCCCAAAGAAAGCAAGGTGTCCGCAAATTCCCGTCGATCCAGTAATATTCCAATATTAGCAAAGGAAGAATTACAGGATTTTGCAAAGGAAGACATCAAATCCAGACTGCCGTGTACGCTTCCGTGATAACACTGTATCCGATATTCTCCCAAGGCAAAATATCCGTTGCATTGATAATGGTAAGAATCGTAGGAATCCGGGTTTTGCCGGATGTACTCTAATGCCGTAAAAATCTTAAAGGTAGACCCCGGCGGATATAACCCCTGGGTCACGCGGTTCACCAAAATACTGCTTTCATCATCCGCAATTAACGTATCCCATATTTCCGGTATTTCTTCCGGATTGAAATCCGGTTTGGAAACCATTGCTAAAATTCTTCCGGTTTCCACTTCCGTTACTATCACGGCACCTCGATAAAGTCCCAAAGAATCATAGGCAATTTCCTGCAGTCTGGGATCCAACGACGTATAAACATTGTTTCCGGGATTCTTCTCCCCATTCATTTCATTTGCAATACGTTCTCCCAAACTCAAATCCGACACAATTAAACTCGTGGCGGCAAGTGCTTCCACTCCATAACCTCCGTAACAGTCATATCCCACCGCATGGGCAAACATATCTTCATACGGATATTCTCTGATTTCCTGTCCGTTTGCATCTACCACCGTTGTAGCAAGCAATTCTCCGTTTAAGCCGTATATATTTCCGCGAATGGTATTTTCCGCCAATATTTCAAGCCTCTGTGTATTGTAAGAATTTCCAATCACTTCATGACTTTTATACAATACAAAGAACAAAATATTTACAATCATTGCAACGTAAAATGCCGCAAAAATTATTCCAATCACAACAATGGCATTTCGCCTGGGACGATTTTTTTCAAATTCCAGATTCACAGAAGAAATGGCTTCCTCATTCTCTTCTTTTGCTTCCTCTGCTAAGGCAAGATTCTTCCGTCTTTCCTTAGCCGCAACCAGAGAAATCCCCATCATAACGCCAAACAAAAATACGGTGGCCATCCCGGAGCTTCCTCCGTTACTAATGAGGGGCAAAGTCACACCTGTTAACGGAATCAAACCGCTTCCGCCACCTATGGTTAACACAACCTGACTGCCAAAAGAGGTGGCAATGCCAACTGCAACAATTCGCCAAAATGGGTCTTGGATTCCAAATGCGATTTTCAAAAAGAGGGATACGCAGGCCAAAAAAGCCAATATTAAAAGAAGGCCAAATACTACCCCCAGTTCTTCCGCCACTGCGGAGAAAACAAAATCTTCCTCTACAAAAGGAATCATATCCGGTTTTCCTTTGCCAAATCCCATACCAAGCCAACCACCGGTACCGATTCCAAACAAAGACTGGGTCAGCTGATAGCCGGTATTATCCAAATCCGACCAGGGATCTAACCACACCGCAATTCTGGTCTGAACATGAGAAAAGAAGCGGCTGGCAATATAAGCCGACACGCCTCCGCCAAGAATTCCCAAAATGTAATACCGTTTCTTTCCTGTTGCCACAAACAACATGGCAATATAAGCCAAAAAGAAAATAAGCGCGCTTCCAAGATCTCTGGAAATCACCAAAAGAAGTACGTAAAGCGCCGCCATAAAAGTAGCCAGCACCACTTTTCCAAAATGAAAGGTTTTGTACAAAAGTCCCGCGATAAAAAATGCGAAAACCAATTTTACAAATTCCGAAGGTTGAAAAGTTAACCCCAAAATATCCATGGTTAATTTTGAACCGTAAACCGTATCGCCGAAAGCAAATACTACGTAAAGCGCCGCTATTCCGATTGCGCCGTATAAGAAGGAAAAATGTTTCCAGAATTTTATTTTTTCAATCCAAAAAGGCGTAATCATAAAGATCGCCAATGCAATCGCCAAAATCGTAAACTGTCTTTGTGCTTTATCAAAATCCAAGCGGGTCAGTACCATACAACCAATCGCCAAAAAAAGACATAGGTGATTCACCAGCATTTTTTGGCTTCGAGGATAAAGGAAAAGCGAAATGCGATTCACCAAAAAGACCATTAAAATCTGCAGAAAATAGAAAAACACTTTTGAAACGTCTTCATTACTGATATAAAGGGAGGTAAGTCCCAATACCTGTATCAACAAAATATAAACATATTGTCTTGTAGAGAGGCCGCCTTTTCTCTCCCACTTGTCCCAAAAGAGCGCGACAAAAGACTCTAAGACATATAATCCAAGAGCAACAATCATAATATATTTTGCTGTTTCCGTCATCAGTAGATTCATTATTCCACTCCGCGTCGAAAATGTCCCCTGGTAAATTCATTCTTACCGGAGTTTTTCATTTTCGCTCCCTTTTTCCGATTGCAAAAGCAATCTAAAATTGCTTCTGTCTCTTTTGCATTTTCCACGGTAAATTCCAGACGGTATCCTCCGGAACTTCCTTTGGTTGGTTCCACATCCTCCATAAGCGATAGCGGAACAAAATTATACAAAATATTGGTGCATAACTCATGATCCGTCATCACCGGAAACTTTCGATGCTTCTCATCTATAATAATGCACCCTTCTGCTTTCTTATTGCACTGTCCCAGGGTTTGCACCATACAGTTTGCGCTATACATCAACGGAAGATAACCGTAAATCACCATTTCACGAAGATTCGGATACCCTGCACGGTTTAATTCTTTTTCGTTTAATTCGTAGCTGGCAGTATATCGCTTACAGTAGGAGAGCAAAAATTCTTCCGTCCTTTGATTAAAGACATAAATCCCTGCATCTGCAATCAAATCAGCCTCAGGCCAATGTTTTTTCGCCAGCATAACCGCATCCAACGAAGGGCAGTATATTTCTTGAAAAGAATATCGTTTCTTTACCTTTTCGATGACTTCTTCTATCACTTTTATTTTGCCTTCCCGAATCACTTCCGGAAGGCGAAGATAAATTTCTTTTTCCTGTGTTACCGCTTTATCCAGGTTAAGCTGCGATGCCAAAAACAAAGGAAGAATTAGTCCTTGCACGTTAGGCAACCGGTTCTCCGTTACAACCTCATACTGGGATTTGGTCTTGATTCCGATGCAAACATTATTTTGTGATGTATATGTCGCCGTTTTTTCGTCCAAATTCAAGTTCACTTGCGTTTCTGTATCGACCGCCTCATCCGATATATTCTGCGGCGCGGTTCTCTTTTTTAAAGCAACTGCATCTAGGGATGTGTTTTTCTGGTAATAACTACCTGTATACGTTCGTCCGGGCAAAAGCGTTTCCGTTAATCGCTCCAACACTTCTCTTCTTAACTCATTTAATGCAGACACCGGCACAAAGGATATGCCATCCGTCTCCACTGTGCAATTTACCACAAAGGGGGTATTTCCCGTTTTTTTCATCTGCTTTTCTATGTCTTCCTTAGCCAAAGCCCTTTTTTCTGCCGGCAACGCAGTTACGCCGGTCACCGATACATGACATTGTCCATAAATCGCCGTTGCTTCCACCGCTTGATTGGAAAAAACAGATACTTGCATCGATACTTCTACCCTTTTCTTCTCTGCAAGATATTTCTTTTGAATGATTTCCTGCAAATCCTCTTTCATACTACGGTAGGAGGGAGAATTTAAGGAAATCATATCTTTTCCGTTGTATTTTTTTAGATAGCCTTCCTGAATTTCCGAACGAATATAAAGATTTTTCAAAAAATTCAAATCCTTAGAATCCACTTCCCATTTTTGCTTTGCAGCATACAAATCCACGTATTTGCGATAAACCGAAGTTACTCCGGCGCTGTATTCCGGACTCTTCATTCTGCCTTCGATTTTCAAAGAATCTACTCCGGCTTCCATTAACTCCGGAAGCATAGAAAGACTGCACATGTCTTTCATACTTAAAAAATATCCTTTTTTTCCGTTTTCCGACGTGTATTCCTTACGACAGGGGCCGGCACATCGTCCTCGATTACCGCTTCTTCCGCCTGCCAAAGAGCTAAACAAACATTTTCCGGAATAGGAATAACACATGGCTCCATGAACAAAACATTCGATTTCCAAGCCTTCTTCTTTCAACCGTTTGATTTCGGATAACATAAGCTCCCTTCCCGGAACCACTCTGCTGACACCATGCGCTTTCAAAAAGCGAATGCCTTCTGTGGAAAGAATTGCCATTTGCGTACTGGCATGAATCTCCATTCCCGGGAAATTTTCCGAAAGCAGGGAAAGCAGACCTAAATCCTGCACAATCACGGCATCCAGCCCCGCCTCGTAAAGGGGAATCAAAAGCCGAATCGCTTCCTCTAATTCATTGTCCTTCAGTAAGGTATTCAAGGCAAGGTAGATTTTTCGTTCCCACAAATGAGCATAGCGTATTGCTTCTATAATTTCTTCCGTAGAAAGATTTTTTGCATAGGCTCTTGCAGAAAAGGAAGGCGCACCAAGATATACCGCATCTGCTCCCGCCGCTATGGCACCGATTACACTTTTCAATTCTCCTGCCGGTGCTAAAATTTCCGGTTTTCTTTTCCCAACCATACGCTGTCCTTTCCTTGATTTATGCCCTTTTACAAGTTAAGGTTACCGTTTTTCGGTAACCTTAACACAAAACCATTATCGTTTTTTTTCTTTTAATTCCGTTTCTAGCTGAATGATACGTTTTGCATTTTCATGAATCGTATCCTGTGCCTGTTTCAATTTTTCTTTTGTGGTTTCAATCAACATATCTTTGTTGATGACATCATGCTTCATATCATAAAGCTCGTTTTGCTTAATGGTAAGCTCCGCTTCCAAGGCTTCCACCTGATTCTTGGCTTTATAATAATCATCTGCAATATTAATCTCGATCAAGCGATGCTGAATATCTTTGTTCGCATGGCGAAATGCTTCCATCTTGTTGTATTCTGCAATCTTATTGTTGATATAAGATGCTACTTTCTGAAGATATTCTTCGCTCTCGTATCCGCTTAAGGTAAGAACCTTACCATCAATTATAACTTGTACATCCGTTTTCTCTGTCATAAAACCTTACCTTTCCGCCTTTTCACAAAATACTAATCTTATTATACTTCACCTTTTGTATCAATTTCAAGTCCAAAATGATGATACGCCAGTGCTGTGGCTACCCTTCCCCGCATGGTTCGGTCAATAAAGCCGTTTTTAATCAAATAGGGCTCATAAACATCTTCAATGGTTCCGGAATCTTCCCCCAAAGATGCAGCTAAGGTTTCCAGTCCCACCGGGCCACCGGAATATTTTTCAATAATGGTAAGCAGAATATTTCTATCCATATGGTCCAAACCAAATTTATCTACTTCCATCAAATCCAAGGCATAATCCGCCACCTCTTTGGTTATCACACCATCAAACTTTATCTGAGCAAAATCACGAACTCTCTTAAGCAAACGATTGGCTAGTCGCGGCGTTCCCCGACTTCTTCTTGCCATTTCAAATGCCCCTTCCTCTTCCATGGGGGCACCAAGCTTCTTGGCAGAATTTAAAATAATGGTTTTTAATTCCTCCGTAGAATAAAACTCCATTCGCTCAATCATTCCGAAACGATCACGAAGCGGTGCCGTCAAAAGACCCGCCCTGGTGGTGGCGCCGATTAAAGTAAACTTGGGCAAATCCAAACGCACCGATTTTGCACCGGCACCTTTTCCTATCATAATATCAATGGCAAAATCCTCCATGGCAGGATAAAGCACTTCTTCCACCTGCCGATTCAATCGATGAATTTCATCGATAAAAAGGATATCGCCCTCTTCCAAACCATTCAGAATTGCCGCTAATTCCCCCGGCTTTTCTATGGCTGGACCACTGGTTATCTTGATGCTTACTCCCATTTCATTAGCAATGATATTGGAAAGCGTGGTTTTCCCAAGCCCGGGCGGTCCGTACAAAAGCACATGATCTAAAGGTTCTTTTCGTTGTTTTGCTGCCGCTATAAATACTTTCAAATTATCCTTAATCTTTGTTTGACCAATGTAATCCTTCAAAAACTGCGGTCGCAATGAATTTTCAATTTTAGAATCTTCCTCCGTAAACGAGGTTTCAATCAAACGTTTTGCCATGTTTTTATCCTTACAAATATTTTAATGCAGCCTTTAACAGACCGGACGAAGTATGCAGTCCCTCCATACCGGCTTTCTGCACTGCCGTTTTGGCCTCTTTCGCACCGTATCCTAATGCAGTCAAGGCTTCCACCGCTTCCTTCGCTTCTTCGCCAAATTCTTCTTCCGCCACTTCTTTTTCACGGAAATCCAAAATTGCACTTTCCAAACTCACTTTATCTTTCAAATCAATAATCACGCGCTCTGCTGTCTTAGCACCGATTCCGGGAGACTTGGCGATTTTCTTTGCATCCCCCGTCACAATGGCAGCAATAATTTCCGATACCGAAAGGGTAGATAAAATAGCAAGACCACCTTTGGGACCGATTCCGCTAACCCCTATCAATTTCTTAAATAAATCCAACTCTTCCTTTGTCTGAAAGCCAAACAAAAGAAAGGCATCTTCTCTTACTGCAGTATAAGTATAGATTCGCATTTCGGAACCAATGGGCGGAAGAAGCGGAAATTTTCCGGTGGAAAACAGAATGTTATATCCTATCCCATTGTTTTCCAAGACAATTCGATCTTCTAAAATCTCCTCCAATGTCCCTTTAATATATGCATACATCTCTTTGTGTCACCTCTTTTTTACCATTGACGCCTTACTCTTGGCAGAGTAATTTGTACCAAAATCCCAATCAAACCGCCGGCCAGCGCACCTGCAAGCAACAAAAACGGAAAATATCCAAACAATCCAATGTTTCGAAGAACAAAATAAGCCACCGCAAATTGTCCCACATTATGCATGATTCCGCCACCAATACTGACACCGACTGGGGAAAAAATCTTTGTCTTTTTTAGCAACCACATGGTCGGAAGACTAAATGTCACACCGCCAAGGCTGTAGAGCACCATGGAATAGTTGGAAAACAACGTCCCCACCAGCAATACTCTAAGCACACTGACCAGCAAAGCATCTTTTGCCGAGAAAAGATACAAAATCAACATCAAAATGTAATTTGCAAGTCCCAGTTTTATTCCCGGAATCCCAAAATCAAAGGGAATCAGCATTTCCAGATATCCCATTAAGACCGCGAGAGAAAGCAAAACCGCGAGTGCCGTCATTTTCTTTGTTTTATTTTGCAATGGCATCGATTTCTCCCTCCGGTCCCATTACGGTTACCATCAATTTGTGGGGAAGACACACGATCATCTCCCCGGGGCGATGACAGCTACCCATTTGAACACAGTCCTGATTTGCACAATCGGCCTTTGTCATACAAACTTCCCCTCCGGAAATCGTCACCAGATTATATCCAAGCTCTGTTTCAATGGGAATCACCCTATCTTCCGTCAAAGAATATTCCCCAATCACATTACCGTCACAAGTAATCAGAATACTCTTTGCCACATCCCCTTGGCTTTGGTTGTAAATCATAAAAATTGCGGCAGCCAGACAAACCACTGCCGCAAACATAATCACATCAGCCTTTTTCATTAATGTAATTAATCAATCCTTCTGCAGCAATAATTTTTTGCATAAACTCAGGGAATGCCTGACCTTCGAAGGTTTTATTTAATGTTTTATCTACAATAATTCCGGAATCAAAATCGATTTCCACTTCATCTCCTGCCTGAATTTCTTTTGCCGCTTCCGGACATTCAATAATCGGAAGTCCGATATTAATGGCATTGCGATAAAATATTCTTGCAAAGGTTTCTGCAATAACGCAGCTGACACCGGAGGCTTTGATGGCAATGGGTGCATGTTCTCTGGAAGAACCGCATCCAAAGTTTTTGTTCGCCACAATGATGTCTCCTTTTTTTACTTTTTTCACAAATTCAGTATCAATATCTTCCATACAGTGCTGTGCAAGCTCTGCCGGGTCGGAAGAATTCAAATATCTTGCCGGAATAATTACATCCGTATCAACATTATCGCCATATTTAAAAACCAATCCGTTTGCTTTCATGATTTCTTTCCTTTCTCTGTTTCCCTAAAGTATTACGTTTTTCCTATCTCAAATCTCCCTTACAAAAGACCTTTTATGCGGGACCGGAAATTTTTCCGGTAATGGCACTTGCAGCAGCCACCGCAGGACTTGCAAGATAAATTTCGCTGTTTACATGTCCCATTCGTCCTACAAAGTTACGATTTGTTGTGGAAACACATCTTTCTCCTTCCGCCAAAATACCCATGTAACCGCCAAGGCAAGGACCGCAGGTCGGAGTACTTACTACTGCCCCTGCTTCAATAAAGGTTTTCAACAACCCTTCCTCCATTGCCTGCAAATAAATCTTCTGGGTAGCCGGAATGATAATGCAACGCATACCGGGTGCCACATGATTTCCTTTCAAAATCTGTGCCGCAATACGCATATCATCGATTCGTCCGTTAGTACAAGAACCGATAACAACCTGATCGATGGCAATATCGCCCACTTCATCAATGGTTTTTGTATTTTCAGGAAGATGAGGGAATGCTACGGTGGGTTTCAATTTGTCCAATTCAATGGTATAAACCGCATCATAAACCGCATCTTCGTCTGCTTCAAACACTTTATATTCTCTCTTGGTGTGTTCCTTTAAATAAGCAATCGTAGTTTCATCTACGGGGAAAATACCATTCTTTCCGCCGGCCTCAATTGCCATATTTGCAATCGTAAAACGGTCGTCCATGGTAAGGTGTGCAATCCCGTCTCCTACAAATTCCATTGATTTGTACAAAGCACCATCTACACCAATCATACCGATAATATGTAAAATGATATCTTTTCCGCTAATCCACTTTGCCGGCTTTCCGGTCAAAACAAACTTTAATGCTGACGGAACTTTAAACCAAGCCTTTCCGGTTGCCATACCGGCCGCCATGTCCGTACTTCCGATACCGGTGGAAAATGCACCAACTGCACCGTAAGTACAAGTATGAGAATCTGCACCGATAATCACGTCTCCCGGAACCGTAAGTCCTTTTTCCGGCAACAATGCGTGTTCGATTCCCATCTCACCTACTTCAAAATAATTGGTAATTTCATTCTTTCTGGCAAACTGACGAACACATTTGCAGTGCTCTGCCGATTTAATATCTTTGTTCGGCACAAAATGGTCCGGAACCAACGCAATTTTATCTTTGTGAAAAACACCTTCCGTTTTCATTTTTTCCATCTCTTTAATTGCAACCGGACTGGTAATGTCATTTCCCAAAACCAAGTCCAAATCTGCTTCGATAAGCTGACCGGCTTTTACCTCTGTCAAACCGGCGTGTGCAGCCAAAATTTTCTGCGTCATTGTCATTCCCATGCTATTTATCCTCCATTTTTTCTGTCGCTTTTTTATCATATCACAAAACAGATGAAAAATCACCCGTTTTTCATGCTTTCCCTAATCCTTATGAGTCTCTTACCCAGTTTTCCTATGCTATCCATAAAAACATCCATTTCCTGGGTATGCTTCTCCCCCATATACTGAAGTTCATACAGATTTCCGGAAAAATCCGACACAAAATTTCTTACTTCCTTAATGGAATCCATTGCGGCCTTCATCTGTCCGTTCAGTACAGAAAGCTTTTCTCCGGTTCCTGCAAAGCTTTCTTTTGCTTCCATTTGTCTTTCCTCGCAAAAAGAAGCCTGGTCCATGGCTAATTTGGTGGCATTTTTACAACGAATCACCAACAGCGCTATTTCATCGGTTTTTTCCGTCATTTTAGAAGCCAAATCCTTCATATCTTCCAAAACGCCAAGATGGCTGGTGCCAAAAATACCTCCCCTTGCAATATCAAGTGATGCATTCATGGAATAGAGATTAATCTGTGAAGCAATACTTTGCACGGTTGTAATCTCCATAAACAGCGTTTCAATTAAGTCCGTTGTCTCTGATAACATATTTTCCAGCACTTCATAGGCATCCTTGGTATGGGCAAAATCTTCGCCGGTATCCTCCATAAAAAATCGAATTTCTTTTAAAGAGGTATCCAATTCCTGGCTGCAATCATGCAAATCATCCTGACTTTTCTTAATTCCTTGTTGGGAATCTAACATTTCGGTTACTTTCGCATTGTTTTTTTCAAATTTCCGCTTAATATCTTCTCCCTGACGGAAAATAAACTCCGCATTATCCACGCATTTATCCAAAGAAACATCATATTCCTGCATATTTTGTCTGGATTCCTCGTAAAAATCCGCAAGACTTCCCTTGGCATTTTCCAATTCTTCCGACAATACCTGCATTTTTTCCATTTGCCCTTTTAATTGGTTGGCAAATTCCAAAATATCATCTTCTTCTCCATAAATCCGGATTTTATCTTCCAGTAAAGCTACGGCAATTTGATCCAGCGGCTCAAACATTTTTTGGATTTTTCTTGTCATATAAAAAACACACAAAGCATACATAAGCAAATACACCAAAAACATCACAATGGTCTTTATGTAATAAATGTCAATTTCCGGTTCCGAAAGAAAAAGCAATACGGCACTGGCAATGTAAATAATTAAGAATGCCGCTCCAAAGCAAGCACAAATCAACTGATTGATATTAGTGGCAAACGAAGCCTTCTTCTCTTCCATATTGCGTTTCTCCTTTCTTATACGCTTAATGCTTTATCCCTAATATATTTTTCGTTCCGCTACCGTCCGCAAAAAATATATTTATTCGTCCAATAGACTTTCGTACGTAGTAAACCAAAAATAATCCGGGGCATTTTCTACGATTACCCACACGCCGTCATCGACTTCCACATACCATTGTTCCTCTAATCGGTCATATTCCAACCAGCCGTAATCTCCGTATTCGGAGGAAAAATCTTCGTACCAATACTGCATCTGGGGTGTATCAATTTCATTGTTATACCAAAAATAACATTCCGTGGCATTATCGTAATAAGCTTCATAGGCACTCGACCAAGGACAATACCTTTCGATTTCCGGTACATATACCCGGTCTCCGAAAATATCTACATTCGACTCCGTAACCGTATATTCAATGGTCGTATTTTCGGAATAACGATACTCTTCTTGGTCCAACACAAATGTATAGAGCAAAGAAATACCACCAATAAAAACAGTTGCAATAAGGGGCATTACACTGGTTACCACAAAAAATCCGATTAAGATATATGTCATCATTTGCAAAGATGACATACGGGAACCGGAAGAATTGTTGTAGTCTTTGCAATCCTCTGTCAGCACTTTATAATCCACGTTGTTTGGTATGATTTGATCCAAATCCAAATCCGCCCCACAACTATTACACTTAACCACTTTCATTCCGTTTGCATCTCCCTGCATGGAAGAAGGATCAATAAATGCATTGGTGCCGCAATATCGGCATTCGCAATAATAGGTTGCAGGATTGTCCTGGATATCCAAATTGGCATAATATTCGCCGTTTTCATCATAATATCCCGGCTGATAAGAATTTCCGTAGGCATCCACAAATGCAGTATCATAGTAATAATAGTCATGCTTATAACAATGATAGAACCGCCTTGTGCCGCGATACCCTTGTGCTTTCGGAAAAGAAGTGTTGCTTCGTATCGGTTTTCTTTGCTTATAGGAAAAACTGGCCGCATTAAAAGAAGAGAGATTCGATGAAACATAAGAACCTCTTGAGGAAGAGTAGGAACGGCCGGAGTGACTGCTTCTGCTGTGTCTGCTGCGACTACTACTTCGACTGCTACGGCTACTGCTTCGACTTCTACTGCTTCGACTTCTGCTGTGTGAACTGCTTGATTTTCTGCTGGGCGGCATAAAACACTCCTCTTCTTACCTATAATTTCAAAAATAGTTCAAGAAATAAATATACAAATTATAGCTACAAAAACAAAGAAACCGGCATCCTTGCCCTACCATTTTCGAAAGAAATTCCCTCCGAAAATGGTACAAGCATTTTTGCCGGTTTCCATATATCCTTTATTCTTTTAATTAGTTATCGATAAACTTCTCTTCGCCGTTCCAGCTGTAAAGTTTACGGATATCTTCACCGACTTTTTCAGACATATGCTCGCTTGCAAGCTTTCTCATTGCTTTGAAGTGTGCCTGACCACCGGCTGCGGACATATCAAGAAGGAAGTCTTTTGCAAAGGTACCATCCTGGATATCTTTCAATACTTTCTTCATTGCTTTCTTAGTATCTTCTGTAATAATCTTAGGTCCGGTAATGTAATCACCATATTCTGCAGTATTGGAAATGGAATATCTCATTCCTGCAAAACCGGACTGGTAAATCAAATCTACGATAAGCTTCATTTCGTGGATACATTCGAAATATGCATTTCTTTCATCATATCCTGCTTCTACCAATGTTTCGAAACCTGCCTGCATAAGAGCACAAACACCACCACAAAGCACTGCCTGCTCACCAAAAAGGTCTGTTTCTGTTTCTGTACGGAATGTAGTTTCCAATACACCGGCTCTTGCACCACCGATAGCAAGTGCATAAGCAAGTGCCATATCCAGCGCTTTTCCGGTTGCATCCTGGTGTACTGCAACAAGACAAGGAACACCTTTTCCTGCCTGGTATTCGCTTCTTACGGTATGTCCGGGTCCCTTAGGAGCAATCATGGTAACATCCACATCCTTAGGCGGAATAATCTGATTGAAGTGAATATTGAAACCATGAGCAAACATAAGCATCTTGCCTGCTGTCAAGTTGGGTTCGATATCTTTTTTGTACATAGAAGCCTGAAGTTCATCGTTGATAAGAATCATGATGATATCTGCCTTCTTGGTAGCTTCTGCAGCAGTAAATACTTCAAATCCCTGTCTTACAGCCTTATCCCATGATTTGGATCCTTCGTAAAGACCGATGATAACGTTACATCCGGATTCCTTTGCGTTTAATGCATGTGCATGTCCCTGGCTACCATAACCGATAACCGCGATTGTTTTTCCCTCCAACAAAGAAAGATTACAATCTTCCTGATAATAAATTTTAGCCATTTTCTTTCCTCCTAAAAATGATATGTATCTAACGAAAGGGCTTCTCCTTAGAGTCCCTAATCATCCAACCACACTACGTCATCTGCACCTCTGGATAATCCGGTAATACCGGTTCTTGCCAATTCCAGAATGCGATAACCTTCCAATAATCCAAGAAACGCTTCAATCTTGGACTGATTACCGGTAAGCTCAATAATCATACTCTGCTTGCTCACATCAACGATATTCGCACGGAATACATTGGAAACCGCAATCACACCCTCGCGATTTTCCGAAGTCACCTCTACTTTGATCAAGCAAAGTTCACGATACACCGATTCTTCCGGCTCTAACACTTTAATATTACGCACATCTACCAATTTAGCAACCTGCTTTTCAATCTGATCTAAGATTTCATCATCGCCGGATGCCACAATGGTAATACGGGTATATCGGGGATCTGCCGTTTCACCGGCAGTAATACTTTCAATATTATATCCGCGTCTGGAAAACAACCCGGAAATACGGCTAAGAACACCGGCGGTATTGTCAACCAAAAGCTGAAACACTTTCTTATTCATAAATAAACCATGCCTTTCTTTCCATCGACGAAAATTCATTTTTCACCGTGGATTTACGCCTTTTCCACAAAGGAAACTGCAAAAAATATTTTAGCAACAATCCATTGAAAAGTCAATGCTTAGCTCTTTTCTTCCATACATTTGGAAAGAGCTAAAGTCCCGGTACGGGCCACCTCTACAATGCTGACCTGCTGTAACATGCTGAGCATCAACTTGATTTTCTCCGGAGTATCGCAGATTTGAATCATCATCATATTTTTAGACATATCCACGATTTCCGCCTTCATCACTTCGCAAGTTTCCATAATATCCCTACGATTGGACTTATTGTATTTTACTTTAACCAGCATCAATTCTCTGGAAATTGCCTGATGAGCAGAAAAAGTTTTGATTTTAATAACATCCAATTTTTTATTTAACTGTTTTTCAATCTGTTCCAATGTCTGTTCCGTTCCGGTACTGACAATGGTCATACAGGAAACCTCTTTATCATCGGTCTCACCCACCGCAAGGGAATCAATATTAAAACATCTTCTGGAAAACAATCCCGCTACTTTGCTAAGAACACCGGAACGGTTCTCCACCAATACTGAAAAAATTCGATTCATTTTATCTGTCACGCCTTTCCTTTTCTTATACCAAATCCATGGGATCAATAACACATTCCATCAAGTACGATTCATCCTTTTTAAGGAATTTTTCAATATCTTCTTTGTAATGTTTCATATTTTCCACACGAATGAATTCCATTCCGTAAGCCTTTGCTATATTTTCCAAATCCGGACTACCGCTAAGATCGACAACGGAATAATTATCTTTGTATGTAAAATGCTGGTATTGACGAACCATACCAAGGTAATTATTTTTCAGTACAATAATTTTGACCGGAATATTGTGCTGGCGCATGGTTGCCAATTCCATCATGGACATCTGGAAAGAACCGTCACCGCACACCGCCACAACCTGGCGCTTCGGGCAGCCCACCTTCGCCCCCATCGCTGCAGGAATGGAATATCCCATGGTTCCCATACCTCCGGAAGTTAAAAATCTTCCTTTCTTTACGATATGGTATTTGCAGGACCAAATCTGATTCTGCCCCACATCCGCCACATATACGGCATCATCGTCCATCTGTCTGGATAATTCCTGAATAAATTCCGCCGGATCTACAAAATCAGGACCAGGGGTTCTCACAATTTTCATGGATTTCCGATACTCATTTAACGTTTTTAACCATTCATCGTAAATTCCATCCACTTCATATTCCAGAAAATCTTCAAAAATACTCTTGGCGTCGCCTACAATAGGAATGGTAGGTCCTGCATTCTTTCCGATTTCCGCAGGATCCACATCAATATGAACCAGCACCTTTCCTTTGGTAATCAGTTCCGGCTGATTTACGGCACGGTCTGCTACTCTGGCACCAATCATCATAATCAAATCCGCCTCTTTCATGGCTCTGTTGGCACAAGGTGCCCCATTGTTTCCCACCATGCCAAAATAAAGAGGATGCTCGGAGGGCATGGTACTGATTCCCATCATCGTAGATACCACCGGAATCTGATATTCCTCTACAAATTCCATCAGTTCCTTGGAGGCATCACTTAAAATCACACCGCCGCCCACACAAATCAAAGGTTTGGATGCTTTTTCCAATTCCTTAACCACTTTTTTAATCTGTAACGTATTTCCCTTTACCGTGGGTTTATAAGTCCTAAGGCGAATGCTTTCCGGATATTCAAATCCGCGAATCTCCTGATTCTGAATATCAATGGGCACATCAATCAAAACAGGACCTTTTCGACCTGTGGTTGCAATATGAAAAGCTTCCTTAAATACACGGGGAATATCTTTCACGTCTTTGATTAAATAACTGTATTTTACAAAAGATTCCACCGCCCCGGTAATATCCGCTTCCTGAAAAACGTCACTTCCAATCAGTTCGGAATTCACCTGTCCCGTGATACAAACCAGCGGAATACTGTCTGCAAAAGCAGTTGCAATACCGGTAATTAAGTTGGTTGCCCCCGGTCCGCTGGTCACCGCACAAACCCCGGGTTTTCCGGTCACTCTGGCCATACCGCTGGCTGCATGCGCTGCATTTTGCTCCGTACGAATCAAAACCGTACGAATTTTGGAATCCAAAATACTATTATAAAAAGGACATATCGCTACCCCGGGGTAACCATATACCACTTCTACCTTTTCCTCTTCTAAACACTTTATAATGGCATCTGCACCGTTCATTCTTTTCACCTCAGTTAGTTTAAATCATATCGAAATAACTATACAACAAGATACGAATTTTGGCAATTATGAGAAATAAGATTCTTTATTGCCGACTTGATTAAATATTTGTTTTGTGATAAATTTTTTTTGATGTATTGCGAATACTAAGTTACAAAAGAATTTTGTGAGGACTCTTATGAAAAAAATAATTTCGTTATGCGTTACCCGTCCGGTGCTTTTTTCTCTTTTGCTGTCCTGCCTTATTTTATCAGGCTGTGGCAAAAAAAGCCCCTTGGAAGAGTATGAAAGCAGTATGAATCAATTTTATGAAAATGTTTCTACAACTTCGGTTTCCATCAATGCCATTGTTGCTGACAGCGAGGGCGCTGTGACCGAACTGTTATCCCTGCTGGACCATATGAATAATTCCTTCAGCGCTATGGCAGCCTTGGAAGTACCGGCAGAATTTTCCTCTGTGGAATCTTTGGCTGACGATGCGGCTATGTATATGTCAGAAGCCGTCACTTTATATCATCAGGCATTTTCCGGCGGAACATACAATGAAGCCGTAGGTTTGCAGGCCAAATCACAATACGATAACGCCATGCTTTATGTGAAATACATCGGTGATTTACTGATGGGTAATGTTCCGGAAGGCGAGGGCGTTACCATTACATACGAATAAAAACCAAGGAATATGCACCGAATTATAAAAAACACTCCCGGACTATTACAGATTTTAAATTTCTCTGTTATCGTCCGGGAGTTTTTATTGTTGTTCTATTCTGTTACAGTTTTATTGTCGTTTTATATTGTTGTTCTTTTCTGCAATTCTTTCTATTATCTATTTTTATGCCCCGTCGCCTGCTTCTTCGAGTACTTCTTCCGGCAATACTTCTGGGATTTCCTCACTTTCAAAGGCTTCATCCTCTATGTCTTCTGCATCAGAAGCGGCATTTTTTCTTTGAAGTGCTTCCTTCATTTTGCCAAGCAATTCTCCGTATATGGTGGAACGAAACGCCGGATAAACCCGCAAATATTTTGTTTCCAGCTCCACGAATTTTTTATTAATTCCTTTTACTTTAACAATCAGGCTCTTTCCTTTTTTTACGATACGAAATTTATTAAAGTATTTTTTTTTGGAATTAATTTTATCAAAGGATTTTTCTATGGACGCATCCAGCGCATCGTAAATCTCTTTGCATTTACGATTCAAATTACACATGCCAATTACCGTAAAAATGGCATCCAGCAAGAACACGCTCCAGCAAGCAATGCAAGCATAGAACATATTTTTATCGGAAATTTTGTTCATAAATATCATCACAAAAGGATGTAATACTTTTACCAAAAATAAGATAGCAAAGCCAAAAAAGGCTCCGGACACCACACTGATTCTTCCATTGATATTCAACGGAAAATAACTGTAATCCCAATATCTGGCGTGGAAAATCTTTTCCAATCCCCAGGAAGTAATATACTCCACAGCGCAACAGGTAAGTGCCGCAATCAAAACAATCTTCACCGGACTGGAAATATCACTTAACAAATACAAATTCAATACTCCCACCACAGAATAAATCGGAAGATAGGGCCCGATAAAACAGCCTCTGTTCATAAATTTCCCTTGTTCAATCAAGGAAAAAATCGTTGATTCATACACCCAGCCGATAAAGCTGTAAAACATCATGACGCAGGTTAGCGTCGGAAAATTCATCCCCGCAATCGCAAATTCCATTCTGCTTACTCTCCTCCCCGTACTTTACCCGATGCGGGTTTCCAACGTTTCCTTCAATGCACAAAGCTTATCTGCAATGCATAAAATAACTCCTTCTCTGGACCTTGGCGGTGTCGGAGTTAAGGGAAACATGTGATGCACAATCATATCCTGTTCCACCGGCGACAAATCAAAGTCCTTGGAGGCTTCTTTTAAAGCTGTCCCGGGATGTGTAAACCCGTGAATCTTATTCTTTAAATTATTTTCATGCCAATCATACAAAAAATAATCATGCAAAAGAGCTCCCCGAATCAATGCTTTTTCATTTACCGGAATCCGAAACCGGTGTGCTATGTAATAGGAAGTTTGCGCCACATTGATGCAATGTGTCCTAACACTGGTTCTTCCATGCTGAATATAATTTTTATTTTGATCAAAACGAGACTCCTGTCTTGTTTCGTTTAAAACTCTTCGAAATTTTTTCAATTTCTTTTCCGGCAATTTCTTTTCCGGTATCTTCTTTAACTCTGACATTTTTTAACCATGCCTTTCCTTTTTTCATATGATACAACTGAGCTTCTAAATCTGTATGTTATTTTTATCATACCATTACACTTTTAGAATCCGCATGTTATTTTAATCATACCATTGTTCTTTTAGAATCCGTATGGCATTTTCCTTATTCCAGGCATTCCAATTCCATTTTTTTCAGTTCGCCGGTAAATTCACTTACCAATCCGGAAAACAGTTCCCTGCTTTGCTTCTCCCCTGAAACTTCGGTTACCAATTCTTTTAAAATAAATTCTACCGCTTCTATGATTTGCAAATACAATTCGGTTAATCTCCCCGGATTTTCCACGCCCATCCGTTGGTAGAATGCACCGGAATATTCTTGTGCCATCTGGTCAAACCGACAAAGCACACCAAAGGCCTGCATAATCTCTTCCGTATTCTCTTCCGATTTTCTTCGCTTTGTGATATCCGTTACACATAGCAAAAATTCCTCGTAACTCATCCCTACCGATGACTCATAAATATCAGAAAGCAAAGGATATATTATTCTTGGCAAATCCGGTTTTTGTATCACTTCCATAACCAGAGAAGAAATCATTCCCCATTGTTCTTTCATCAGCACTTCCGAAAAAACCATCTCTTCTCCCGGTTTAATATACCCATCCGCCTGAAGTCTTGTAATCAACCCTACATAAGCTTTCATAGCAGACGATAGCTTGCTTCTAACCTCATAGGCGACAGGATATTTTTTATAAAAATCTGACATAAGCATTATTTCTCCCGCAATCAAATTGCAAAATCAATACAAGCGCGACTTTCTCTCACTTTTTTGATAAACTGACCAAATTCCACATGTTTCGGATGATTTTGATATGCGTCCAGTTCTTCCATATTATTAAAATCACAGATTAAAGCAAAGTCATAATTGGTTTCATCCGCTGCTTTATCATTGGTAACCACCCGAAAAGACTTCATACATTCCACCTGACAAAGAAGTTTATTGGCAAGCTCTACCGCCATTTGAATATTTTCTTCTTTGCTTCTTCCGTCTGCTTCTTCCAAAAAACGAAACATTACAATATGTTCTATCATAACCAATCTCCTCACTGTTTTCTAAGGGACAAATTTTTATTGCGGTTCGATTATAACACATTCCGTAAAATGCGTCTATAAAATTAAAACAGGCTTTCTTTTCTCCCTGTTTTAGTCTTTCCTGAGGATATCTACGGTGTGCGCAGCCGCCCCGATTAAGTCGCCGCGTTCTGCCACCGAGATTTGATACCGGACAAAAAAATCAAACTCTTCCTCCGTCATCTCCTTTAAGGTAGGACGTATATAATTCGCCGGGCCGTCCGGCGAAATGATTTTAATTCTGGATAAACCGGCCTCTTTATTTAACGCGTCAATGTCTTCCACTCTTACATAATCATACAGGTCCTCTTCCCGGGAGATACAATGAAAATCCTCAGAAATCCTTCCCTTCTCCAAACATTCTTTTAAATGCCCCTCCCGAAAGGCATAGGAAATCAAACCATATTCATTCATGCAATATGCCACCATAAGGATGCCGCCGGGCTTGGTTACACGAGAAGCTTCCGACAAGGCTTTCACTTTGTCTTCCTTCGAAAACAAATGATACATGGGACCAAACAAAAGCGTCAAATCAAAAAAATCAGAAGGATACTTTTTCAAATTCAAAGCATTCCCCTGCTTTGCCTTTACCAAATCCGTTTTCGCCTTCATGCGGGATAAGTTATGTTTTACAAGCTCCACCGCAGAAACATCGTACCCTTCCAGTGCCAGAGGTACGGCATATCTACCGGTGCCGGCACCAATATCAAATATTTTGATGTCCGATACCGTTGCGTTTGCATTCTCTTCTTTTTGGGCGGCTTCTATTTCAGCCAACATTCGGTGAATGTATTCCATAGTTACCCGGTACTCCACCTGTCCATGGCGAGAATTCAATCGTTTTTCTTCATTAAATTTGTTGTAATAATCTTCTAAGTAAGACATATCGATTCCTCAGTATTTCTTGGATTGTTTTTGATTGCAGCATTCGAAATCTGTTTTATCCTTTTGGTTTATCATCTGTTTCGATTCTCTGCCTCTCACAAAATCAAACTTATCTTAGGATTCATATTTTCTCTTCTCATCCTCTAACGCATCCACAAGAAGCTGGTCGGCATACAGACGTCTTTGCCCCGTTAAATTGGTTAATTGAATCAATAAAAACGTCACCAATTCTTTTTCCTTTCGAATCGCCTGCTCAGACGCCTCGTTTTTTGCATCCTCAGCCACCGCTTCCTGCGCTTTTTCCTTAACCGCAGATTCTTCCCGGTACAATTCTCTTAAATGAAAAATACATTCTTCCATCGCATCCAATGCACCCATAACATCCTTTTGCGGTTCGTAGATTTGGTGAATTTTGCGAATCGTCTTCTCGGCTCTTCGAAGGGTAGGAAGCTCTGCCGGAATTTCCGAAAGAGGACCTAAAATCCAACTTTTACCTTCTTTTTCCTTTTGTTTGATTTCCTCCCAGTTTTGCTTTACTTCTTCCGTCTCCAAAACCGATTTTTCTCCAAAAACATGAGGGTGACGTCGAATCATCTTCTCTGCATTATCGTAAATCACATCCTCCATAGAAAAGAGACCTTCCTCTTTTGCAATCTGTGCATGCATCACCACTTGAAGCAAAATATCGCCCAGTTCCTCTATCATGTTGTCAATGTTTCCGCATTCTTCCCAAATACGAACCGAAGCAACAAACTCTGCCGCTTCTTCCATCATACAAGGACGCAGCGACTGATGGGTCTGTTTTTTATCCCACGGACAGCCGTTTTCGGAACGTAAGGTCTCTATTATTCTACAATATTCTTCCAGCGAATACTTCTTTTCCATACTTGCCTCTCAAAATGTCGTTTTTTTTATCTTATTTGTAATTTCCACGTTTGTCAAACCCTATGTAAAATGCTAAAATGATAACAAAACAATTGGTTTGTAACCTGTAATTTATCATTATATACAAAGGAGTATCTTCATGAGCCGAAAAGTAATTGGTTTGATTACCGCTTTCCCCGAATCCATCAGCGTCCAGCGTATCTTTTCCGGTATTTTTTCCCAGTGCCAAAAATACGGATATGACGTTGCGGTGTTCTCTTCCTTAGAGCTTACCTGCAATACCCAAAAAAACCTCATGGAAGGGGAATTATACATCTATCATCTTATCAATTACGATCGTTTGGATGCCGTTATCGTAGATACGGCCTCTCTTCGCAACGGAGGTGTTACAAAGGTTGCAGATAAAATTCTGGAAGATTTACGAACCAAATGTAAGAAACCGGTTATTTCCCTCGGAGAAACCTTAGGGGATTATCCCTGTTTTTGTGTGAGTGACCGGGCGCTTTTCCGGGAAATATCACAGCACATTTTTGATATCCATCAGTGTAAAAATGTTTATTTTCTAACCGGTTCGGAAAACAATCCGGTCTCGGAAGACCGGTTGAACGGTTATCTGGATTATTTATCCGAAAAAGGTCTTCCTGCGGATGAGAAAAAGATTTTTTACGGAGATTTTTGGTATTCGGGGGGAAAAGCCCTTGCAGAACGAATTGTATCCGGCGAATTAGAAACACCGGACGGAATCATCTGTGCTAGTGACCACATGGCCATCGGTCTGGTGAATCACCTAGTCGAAAATGGATTCAAAGTGCCCGAAGATATCGTGGTAACGGGATTTGATGCCACGGAAGAAGCCGCCATCAATTCCATTGCCATTTCTACTTTCACTCCGGATTCTGAAAAAACTATGGTGGAGGCGGTAAATGAAATCCGAAGACAAATTGACCCGGATAAGGAACTGTTTCCTTATGTACCTACATCCAAGGACCATTTTCGCGTAGGCGGAAGCTGCGGATGTCCCTACGAGCACGAATACATTGCCAAAATGTTTAAAAACTCTCTTTATTACACGCATCACGACTATTCCAAAGAGGTGGAAAGTTTCGATATCGGTACCCTTATCGAAAGCAATATGTTAGAGTACCTTTGCGACACCTCCTCTTTAAATGATTATCTTGTGGAAATTATTAAACTGATTTATTTAATCCGTCCTTATTCCGAGTTTTTCCTTTGTATGGATCAAAACTGGCTGAACGCGGATTTGTGTTGCGTTACCGGGTATCCCAAGCAAATGGATGCCATTATTTATATGAATCGCGAAAAAAATACCTCATACTATCCCAATCACGTTTTTGATACCAAGCTTATGCTGCCGGAACTGGGAAACGAAGAACGGGAACCTTCCGTATTTTACTTCATGCCGGTGCACTTTTTGGAAAAAACCATGGGCTATGCAGTTTTAATTCGACCACTCTCCACTCCCCACTACGTAAATTGTGTGGTTCGTAAGTGGTTAAAAAACATCAACTGTTCCCTGGAAATTTTCCGAACCCGAAACAGGCTCCACTCTCTCTCCACCAAGGACGGAATGACCGGTGTCTATAATCGCCGGGGCATGGAACTTATGCTGGATGAAATGATGGCAAAGGCAAATCCGAAAGATAGCATGATGGCCTTAGTTATCGATATGGATAATCTAAAGCAATTAAACGATACCTACGGTCATTTGGATGGTGATTTTGGTATTAAAGCCATCTGCAATGCGGTGAGATGCATTACAAAAGAAAAGGAACTTTGTGTCCGCGCCGGAGGCGATGAATTTTATGTGATTGGTATCGGAGAATACACACTACAGGAAGCGGCAAAGCGAATCGCCTCTTTTGAAAAAGCTTTAGTAGAAATCAATCAAAAAAGCGGCAAACCTTATCAGCTCTCCGCCAGCATCGGAAGTGCTTGCATTCCCCTTAGCAGCGGAATGAATGCCATGGGAATCATCAAAATTGCGGATGCCAAAATGTACGAAAATAAAGTGCAAAAGAAAATAAAAACCTTCACACCATAGGTTTTCTCTTTCATTTAATAACTAAAGAATGGTATTTTAGCTTCAAACGCACAAAAAAACAAGGTACCTGAAATTTCAAGTACCTTGTTTTATTATTTTTCTTAGAACTTACCAGCTTTAGCTGCTTCTTCGATAGAAACGGCTACTGCTACAGTCATACCAACCATAGGGTTGTTACCTGCACCGATAAGACCCATCATTTCTACGTGAGCCGGTACGGAAGAGGAACCTGCAAACTGAGCGTCAGAGTGCATACGTCCAAGTGTATCTGTCATACCGTAGGAAGCGGGACCTGCAGCCATGTTGTCCGGGTGAAGTGTACGTCCTGTACCACCACCGGAAGCAACAGAGAAGTATTTCTTACCCTGTTCGATACATTCTTTTTTGTAAGTACCTGCAACAGGATGCTGGAATCTGGTAGGGTTGGTAGAGTTACCTGTGATGGAAACATCTACACCTTCTTTGTGCATGATTGCTACACCTTCGCAAACGTCGTTTGCACCGTAGCAGTTAACTTCTGCACGAAGACCTTCAGAGTAAGATTTACGGGAAACTTCCTTAACTGTATTTGTATAAGGATCGTATTCTGTTTCTACAAAAGTGAAACCGTTGATACGGGAAATAATCTGTGCTGCATCTTTTCCAAGACCGTTAAGAATTACACGAAGTTTCTTTGTACGAACCTTGTTTGCTTTTTCTGCGATACCGATAGCACCTTCTGCAGCTGCAAAAGATTCATGTCCTGCAAGGAAGCAGAAACATTCGGTTTCTTCTTCCAAAAGCATTTTACCAAGGTTACCGTGTCCAAGACCAACCTTACGTGTATCTGCTACAGAACCGGGAATACAGAAAGCCTGAAGACCTTCACCGATTGCTGCTGCAGCGTCAGCTGCTCTCTTGCAACCTTTCTTAATAGCGATTGCTGCACCTACTGTGTATGCCCAGCATGCATTTTCAAAACAGATGGGCTGAATGCCTTTGATCATGTCATAAACATTAAGTCCTGCATCTTTTGTAATCTTCTCAGCTTCTTCAATGGAAGAGATTCCATACTCACCGAGAACTTTATTGATTGTATCTATTCTTCTTTCATATGATTCAAATAAAGCCATGTTATTGTCTCCTCCTTATTTTACTTCTTTGTCTGTTCTGGGGTCGATAATCTTAACTGCATCAGCCACACGACCATACTGTCCGCTTGCTTTTTCGTAAGCTGTGTTGGGGTCATCACCCTTTTTGATGAAGTCAGTCATCTTACCAAGGCTGACAAATTTATAACCGATAATCTGATCATCTGCGTCAAGTGCGATACCTGTTACATAACCTTCTGCCATTTCAAGGTATCTGGGTCCTTTCTGAAGGGTACCGTACATAGTACCAACCTGGCTTCTAAGTCCTTTACCAAGGTCTTCAAGACCTGCACCAACGGGAAGTCCTTCTTCAGAGAAAGCACTCTGAGAACGTCCGTAAACGATCTGTAAGAATAATTCTCTCATAGCTGTGTTGATTGCATCACATACAAGGTCTGTGTTCAATGCTTCCATTACAGTAAGACCGGGAAGAATTTCAGATGCCATAGCAGCTGAATGAGTCATACCGGAGCAACCGATGGTTTCCACGAGTGCTTCCTGGATGATACCTTCCTTAACGTTTAATGTAAGCTTACAAGCTCCCTGCTGAGGTGCACACCAGCCGATACCATGTGTAAGACCTGATATGTCCTTAACTTCTTTTACTTTTACCCATTTTGCTTCTTCGGGAATGGGTGCTGCGCCATGATGAACGCCCTGTGCAACTTTACACATTTCCTGAACTTCCTTAGAAATAATCATGTGTAGTTCTCCTTTCAAAAGATATGATAAATTTATTTATAACAATTATTTTGTTATAACGCTAAGTAATATTTTCTCATATTATGTCGAAAAAATCTAGTCCTTTTTTGCAACTACCTTGCCGTCTTTTTTGAAGATGGATTTTTCCGGAATCACACCCCGAACACAGCTGGTCGGATAGATGTTGGAATTCCTTCCCACTACCGTTCCGGGATTTAATACGCTGTTGCATCCTACTTCTACAAAATCCCCCAGCATGGCACCGAATTTCTTCATTCCGGTTTCGATATTTTCCTCTGCATCCTTCACAACCACCAGGGTTTTATCACTCTTTACATTGGATGTGATGGAACCTGCTCCCATGTGGGATTTGTATCCTAAGATACTGTCTCCGACGTAGTTGTAATGAGGCACCTGAACATTGTTAAACAAGATCACGTTTTTTAATTCTGTAGAGTTCCCCACCACGGATTTCTTACCGACAATGGCATTGCCTCTCACAAATGCACAGTGTCTGATTTCTGCTTCCTCATCCACAATCAAAGGACCGTTTAAGCATGCGGTAGGTGCTACTTTGGCGTTCTTTGCAATCCAGATGTTTTCGCCCTTTTTCTCGTAAATTTCCGGGTCAAGGGAATTGCCAAGTTCCACAATAAAAGCACTTATCTTGGGTAAAAGCTCCCACGGATAGGTTGCACCGTCAAACAATTTTGCGGCAATGGTTTCATTTAAATCATACAGATTTGAAATTTTTGCATTTTCCATAGTTTTCTTTCTCCCTATTCTATTTTTTTGACTCTTTTATTTTGCCACCGCATTGGAGATGCGTCAACAAATTTTACTTCCTATAATACTTTGCCGCCCGGTCAAAGCAGCCATACAGCACGGACTGGTTTTGTAATCCCTTTACATTGTTGGTGTGTTTGGTTACAAAATCGGTAAGCTTGGTAATGTATTCTTCTTCCGTAATGGTGCCACCCGCCACACCGGTAAGTCCTTTTTCCCAGCTGGCCGTCAGCATGGGATTTAAAAGGGAACGAATGGAATTATTTACAACATCAAACACCATTTCTCCCTGAAGCGTCGGTGTTATCACCTGGGTCTTTTTGTTAAGTGCAAGATATTTAATGTTGAAAAGCTTGGTCAAAATACCGGCTCTTGTTGCAGAAGTACCGATTCCGCTCCCCTTAATTTGCGCCCGAAGTTCTTCGTTTTCGATTAACTGCCCCGCATTTTCCATCGCAAGAATCATACTACCGGAATTGTATCGTTTCGGAGGCGATGTCTCTCCTTCTTTTATTTCAATGCTTTCACATTCCATGGGCGTTCCCTTCTTTAAGGAAGACAACACAGCCAAAAATTCCGGCGTACATTTCAATTCCTCGTCGCCGTCTCCTTCCGTTTTCTCTCCGTTTTCCTCTTTGTTTTCTGGATTTTTTTCTTTTGCAAAGGAGTTTTTCATGATTTTCAAATAGCCTTCCTCTGCCAATACTTTAAAGTTGGAAAAGAAGGTTTCCCCTTTGATATCAATAGTCAAAGTCACCTTTTGATACACGGCCGGAGGATAAAAGATAGCAAGGAAACGTCTCACAATGATTTCATAAACCTTCTGGGCCGTGGGTGTCAAGGAGGAAAGCGCCCCAAAGCCTTGTCCGGTAGGGATAATGGCATAATGGTCCGTGATTTGCTTATCATTGACATAACGGGACTTCTCTATGGTTTTGTAGCTGCCCATGGAAAGCACTTCTTCTGCCAGCTCTTTTGCCACAGGGTAATTGCGAAGTCCTCCGATGTTTTTCCCGATTTCCTTTGCTACTGCCGTAGATAATACTCTGGCATCGGTTCTGGGATAAGTGGTCAGTTTCTTTTCGTACAATTCCTGCACAATGCGTAAGGTTTCGTCCGGATTGATTTTAAACAGCTTCGAACATTCATTTTGAAGCTCCGCCAAATTGTATAACAGTGGCGGATTTTTCTTCTCTGACTTTTTCTCTGCTTTTTTCAGCACCGCAGGAATGGGCTGTTCCCTCGGCGTCACCAGCTCTTCAATGAGCTTTTGTGCATCTTCTAACTTAGCAAAGCCGTTCTCTTTGTATAAAAGGGGGGATTCAAAATACTTGCTTCCTTCTACCGCTTTCCATTCTCCCTGTACTTTGGAACCTTCAATCTTAAAGTTGCCAAGCAGTCGATAAAAGGGCGTCTTTACGAAATTGCGAATCTCCCGCTCTCTCGTAACCACCATTCCGAGAACACAGGTCATAACACGACCTACGGAAATAACGCCTTTGTCCGCTTTTAAATAATTCTTTACAAAATTACCGTATTTTAGCGTCAGCACTCTGGAAAAGTTAATACCCATCAGATAATCTTCCTGGGCTCTAAGATACGCTGCCGCACACAAATCATCGTATTCGGACAAATCCTTGGCTTCCCGGATTCCCCTTAAAATCTCTTCCTCTGTCTGAGAGTCAATCCATACTCGTTTTCTTTCTTTCCCGGTTACTCCGGATTGTTTTTCCACCAACCGGTAGATGTATTCTCCTTCTCGTCCCGAGTCGGTGCAAACATAAATGGTGCTGACATCACTTCGATTCAAAAGTCCGCTGACAATGTTAAACTGCTTTGCCACACCGGGGATTACCTCATACTTAAATTCCTTGGGAATAAAGGGGATGGTCTGAAAACTCCACTGCTTTAACTCCGGTTTGTAAGCGTCAGGATAGCTCATGGTCACCAGATGCCCCACGCACCAGGTAACGACGGCTTCCTCTGACTCCATGTAACCGTCGTGATTTGTCATATTTAATTTTAATGCTTTTGCAAATTCCCTCGCCACCGAAGGTTTTTCCGCAATATAAAGGGATTTTCCCATACACGCTTTCCTTTTTATTCCTCTTTTTCGTTACCACAAATCCTCGGATACTTTCTGTTATCGATACAGACCATCTGAGCCAACTTTGGAACGATTGCATTTATAGTAAGTTAATATCAATCAATTCAATGTTTCCGACTTCTTTTGCCTGCCTAACCAGTTCTTCTTCAAAACTGCCCGCAGAGAAAATCATAACATAATCCGGTGTGAGTCTGGCCTTTTTCGCCACCTCCATGCATCTTATAAAATCCTCCAATTCCAACACCGGCTTCTTCCAATTACAAAAACACAGGATGTTATCCCAATCTTCGTTTTGTAAAACAATATCAATGCTGCCTTCTTTTCCGACCCATTCACCCATTTCCACCGGTTGAATGGGCAGTTTTTCCTTCTGCATCAAAAGTTCCAAATACTCCATGCAAATCTTTTTAAAATTCGCCTCGTAAAAGCTTCCGATGTCGGGCTGCACATATTCTTCGTAAAACTTTCTGGGAGAACACATTTTTAGTGCGCTGTAATTGCCGTACATATATTTAAAATAAAACAAAAGCAGGGAATGACCAATGCGGTAAACGCCTTTTTTCGCATTCCGGTTGCTGGCATTGTCAAAGGAAAACACTTTTTCCACCAGTTCTAATTGCATCAGATTCTTAAGATATACGCTGATTTTAGCTCTGGAAAAACCGGTATGCACATGGAGTTCATTTAATTTGTTTTTTCCTTCCGCCAAGCAGCTAAGAATCGTACAATATACGTTCACTTCCCTAAGTTCTTCCGAAATAATCCGCATGCCTTCCTCAAACAATGCCGAATCCGGATGCAAGATACATCGTTCCATATTTTCCTGCAAAGAAAGCTTATCGGTAAAACGGGCCCAATAGGCCGGTATTCCGCCAAGGATGCCATAAACCTCCATACACTCTCTGGTAGAAAAATTCTTAAAATAAGTTACACAATCTGAGAATTTCAACGGCGGTATCTTAAAGAAACCGCTGATTCCAAGCGCCAAAGACCCGATTTTGGATACCAACGCATTTTCCACAAAACTAATGGAGGAAGATGCCAAAAGCACCATGTATTTTTCTTTGGAATCCTTCAAAAACTTCATCAGCTCCGTCATAAATTCCGGCGAATACTTCACGATGTTTTGAAATTCATCAATGATGAGTACCTTTTTCTCCGGCGAAGTTTTTCCATCCAAGGCCGCAAAAATCTGCTCATAAGAAACGCTACCGTTCTTCGTCTGATGAGGGGTAACATTCCCCATTTCCTCATCCAGCCCCAATTCCTTTTGCCAAAAATAAATCTGCTGCTGAAAGGAACAGGGACGGGCATGGTAATAATCATAGGATTTATTGCACGCAAAACGGAACATAAGGGAGGTTTTACCCACTCCCTTATGTCCATACAATACTAAAATTTGATTTCCGTTTTTTTTGTAGTTTTCTTCTAAATACTCTAATTCTTTTTTTCTTCCTACAAACATTTTCTCACCTTAATATTAGGTTCACTGCCGTCATTTTTTTAGATGCAATGACAAACAATTATTTCTTGGTAATGTATCCCTGTGCTTTCAAAAGTTCTGCGCAAAGAACGGCACCACCTGCCGCACCACGTACGGTATTGTGGGAAAGACCGACGAATTTCCAGTCATATACGGAGTCTTCACGGATACGTCCGACGCTGACACCCATACCGTTTTCGTAGTTTACATCAAGGTTAACCTGGGGTCTGTTGTCCTCTTCCAAATACTGGATAAACTGCTTGGGAGCAGAAGGAAGCTGCAATTCCTGAGGAACGCCTTTAAAGTTAACCAGCTTTTCAATGAGCTGTTCTTTGGTGGGCTGTTTACGGAATTTTACAAATACTGCTGCGGTGTGTCCGTTCAATACGGGTACACGGATACACTGACAGGTAATTACGGGAGAAGTTGCGGGTTCAATGACGCCGTCTTTGATTTCACCCCAGATTCTAAGGGGTTCTTTTTCACTCTTCTCTTCTTCGCCGCCGATGTAAGGAATGATATTTTCTACCATTTCCGGCCAATCCTTGAAGGTCTTTCCTGCACCGGAAATTGCCTGGTATGTGGTTGCAACTACTTCGTAGGGTTCAAACTCTTTCCATGCGGTAAGTACCGGAGCGTAGCTCTGGATGGAGCAGTTGGGTTTTACTGCAACGAAACCTCTTGTGGTTCCCAGTCTCTTCTTCTGGAATTCGATTACTTCCATGTGCTGAGGGTTAATCTCGGGAACTACCATGGGAACGTCGGGCGTCCAACGGTGTGCGCTGTTGTTACTTACGACCGGTGTTTCGGTCTTTGCATATGCTTCTTCAATGGCTTTGATTTCGTCCTTTGTCATATCTACGGCAGAGAATACGAAATCTACTTCCGCAGCTACTTTTTCTACTTCGTTTACGTTCATAACAACGATATTTTTCACTGCTTCCGGCATGGGAGTTGTCATTTTCCAACGTCCGCCTACTGCTTCCTCGTATGTCTTTCCTGCGGAACGGGGGCTCGCTGCGATGGTTGTAACTTCAAACCAAGGATGATTTTCCAATAAAGAAATAAATCTCTGTCCTACCATTCCGGTACCGCCAAGGATACCAACTTTCAATTTTTCACTCATAATATATCTCCTCCTAAATTATAATTCTCTTTTGCAAAAAACGGCTCTTTCAGGTACTTTTCGTAATTCTCCAGTACTTTCTTCATGGCCTCCGGCGCAGGCCCGCCGATGGTAAGACGCTTCTCTACACAGGTCTTCATGGAAACCGCATCATAAACGTCTTCCTCAAAAACATCGCTGATTTCCTTCAGTTCTTCAATGGTCATCTCGTCGATGCTCTTACCCTTTTCCAGACAGGTAAGTACCAGCCGCCCGATTACGCTGTGGGCATCCCTAAATGGCATACCGCGTTTTACCAGATAATCCGCTGCATCCGTGGCATTGGTAAAGCCTTTGTTGGCACTGTCCTTCATCACGTCTTTTCTAAACTTCATGGTATCTACCATCTGCATAAACATGGTAATACACTCTTTTACGGTATCTATGGCATCAAAGGCGCCTTCCTTATCCTCCTGCATATCTTTATTATATGCAAGGGGAATGCCCTTCATGGTAGTTAAAATCGCCATCAAATGTCCGTACACCCGTCCGGTCTTGCCACGAACCAGTTCCGCAATGTCGGGATTCTTCTTCTGGGGCATAATGCTGCTTCCGGTAGAATACGCATCGTCAATCTCTACAAAACCGTATTCGTTGGAGTTCCACAAAATCACTTCCTCCGAAAAGCGGGACAAATGCATCATCACCGTAGATAACGCCGCCATGAGTTCAATCACATAATCCCGGTCCGATACGGAATCCATGCTGTTAAAGGTGGGCATTTCAAAGCCGAGCATGGACGCGGTATAGCTCCGATCCAGCGGATAAGTGGTGCCGGCCAAAGCGCCTGCTCCAAGAGGGCATGTATTCATACGCTGATAAATGTCCTTCATCCGGGAACGGTCTCTTCGAAGCATCTCAAAATAAGCGCCAAGATGATGCGCCAGCGTCACCGGCTGGGCTTTTTGCAAATGGGTAAAGCCCGGCATAAACGTATCCAAATTCTCTTCCATCACGCGGTATAAGATTTTCTGAAATTCGTACAAAAGGGAATCAATTTCCAAAATCTCACTGCGCACATAAAGCTTCATATCCAATGCCACCTGATCGTTTCGGCTGCGTCCGGTGTGAAGTTTCTTCCCGGCATCCCCGATTCGCTGAATCAGATTGGCTTCCACAAAGCTGTGAATATCTTCATATTCGTCCGTAATTTCCAAACTGCCGTTTTCCACATCATCCCGGATGGAACGAAGCCCTTTTACAATGGCATCCTTCTCTTCCAGGGTAATAATCCCCTGTTTCTCCAGCATAATGGAATGGGCAATGCTTCCTTCGATATCCTGCAGATACAGTCTCTTGTCGAAATCAATGGAGGCATTAAACAAATACACATTACGGTCTGTTTCCTTGGTAAATCTACCGCCCCATAACTGAGCCATAGTTTCTACCTGCCTTTCCTTAGTTTATAAAATCCGGATTTAATCGTACCACACGAATCTATTTTTTTCAATAAGTAATGTAATCGGGATATGACATACTGTGACAAAAACCGGGAACGACGGTGCCACAGAGTTATGTCCCATTTTTCGCATGGCAACTATCACATCATTACAAAAGAAGTCCCGCCGCGCCGATGATACCGGCATCGTTTCCGCCGCCCACCTTTTTAATCCTTGCAACCAGCGCTTTATCGCCGCCAAATGCGTATTTCTCCGCAAACGCATTCAGCTTATCTTCCATTAAATCAAAGCTTTCACACACGCCGCCACCAAGATAAATTACGTCCGGGCGGAAGATGTTAATGACATTGACAATGCCCTCTCCCAGGGCATCCAGATACGCATCAAATACGGTAATGGCGCCGCTGTCGCCCTTTCGCACCGCATCGGTTATGGTCTTTCCGTTTAAATCGTTCTTGTCCGCCAGAATTGCCAGCTCGGAGTCCGGATAAAGGGCTGCCGCTTCCCGGGCGCTCTCTATAAGTGCCGTCGCCGAAGCATAACTCTCCAGGCATCCTTTTCTTCCACAGGAGCATAGTCGTCCGCCGCTTCGAATCACCATGTGCCCAAGCTCCGCGCCGCCGGGATTATCTCCCGGGTATAATTTTCCTCCGCTGATAATCCCGCTGCCGACGCCGGTACCCAAGGTCAAAAGAACGGCGCTGCCGCTTCCTTCTTTATCCGAAAGCATTTCGCCAAGGGCTGCGCAGTTTGCATCGTTGGAAACCTTTACCGCGCATCCGAAGCGCTTCGTAAATGCACCGGCAAGGTCCACATTTTCCCAGTTGAAGTTGTTGGAATAAAGAACCCGCCCCGTATTGTCATCCACGGTGCCGGGACTTCCGATGCCGATTCCCTGCAAAGCGCCCGCTCCTCCTTGCATCTCATCCAAAAGGGCTCCCACAAGCCCCAGCATATTTTCAATGACCCCTGCCGGACCCTTTTCCACCTCGGTGGGCACCGCTTTTTTTACCACAATTTCATTGGCGTCATTTACGATTCCGCCTTTTATAAAGGTTCCGCCCAAATCGATTCCAATCCGCATCCTGTTCTCCTTTCGCATATAAAGCACTTTTTGAAAAATTATATATTAATCCTAAGATATTCGTAGGTTGTCTCCGGCACCCAGACGGATACGCTACCGCCGTCGCAGGAAAATTCACCCCAGCCGTTAGCATCAATCAGCACCTTTTCCGTTTGGTTTCCCACACAATCGCAGAAAACCTGACCAGTGAATTTTCGGCCAAGATGCATCCGTTTTCTGCCGCCTGCACCATCGCTGCAAAGCAGTGCCAACCCGGAGCCTTCCATTTCTTCCTCGCCTTTCCGTACAAACCCGACTACATTGGCATCATCAAAATAATCCACCTGCTCCCCGTAGGCATACAGTTCCCTCAGTTTAAGCAAAAGCGGCAATTCCGTAACCGGGCCGATATTTTTCGCCGGGATTCCGTAATAGTCTCCGTAAAATACGCAAGGAAGCCCGGCTTTTTGCAGCAATATAATCGAATAGGCAATCGGTTTAAACCATGCTTCTACAAAGGATTCCAGGGACTGCCCCGGCTGGGTATCATGATTATCCACGAACGTAACCGCGCGGTGGGCCTTTTCTTCCGCCAGGGAATTGGCAAGTAAATAACGCATATCAAACCGGCCCTGCTCCTTGGAAGCATTGTAAAAGTTAAAATGCAGCGGAACATCAAACAATGACACTGCGCCCTCCGTCATTTCGATATAATGAAGAAGCCTTTGCAAATCCGAATGCCAGTATTCTCCGATAAAATGAAGGTCCTCCTCCGGGAATGCTTCCTTCATTGCCCTTGTCCATTTCCTGTAAAAATCTGCATTCATGTGTTTTACTGCGTCCAAACGGAACCCGTTCATCCCGACCTTTTCCAAGTACCACTTGCCCCATTCAACCAAACGGGCGTAAACCTCCGGATGGTCCAAATCCACATCGGCTCCCATCAGGTAGTCAAAATTCCCTTTTTCCCTGTCGGTCTTGCCGTCCCAGGCCTTGCCCTCAAACAGAAAAATGCCTCGTTTTTTCCTTATTTCATCCCAGTCCGTACCGGTAAACATCGTTGCATCCCAGGTATCTTCGTTGTATTTGCCGCCTCTTCCCGGAAAGAGAAATTTCGTCCATACACCGACATTGTACGCCTCTCCCAGCGCCACGCCCCGGTTGTTTTCCGCGTATTCCGTTGCCTTTACCTCTTCCCATTCATCCGCGCCCATGCGATGATTCAACACCACATCCGCATATACCCGGATTCCCTGTTTTTTAAGGCTCCGCACCGCTTCGATGTATTCCCCGGCGCTGCCGTATTTGGTCTCTACGGAACCTTTCTGGTCAAATTCTCCAAGGTCATAGATATCATAGACGCCGTAGCCCACATCTTCCCTGCCACGCATCCCTTTATAAGCAGGCGGAAGCCATACGCCGGTGATTCCCGCCTCTTTTAAATCCTTCGCCTTTGCCTTGCAGCGCTTCCAATGAAGCCCGTCGGAGGGCATATCCCATTCAAAATACTGCATCAATGTTTCGTTCTTTTTCAAATTCCCACTCCTGTCTTCGGGTAAAATCGATAAGGAAAATCCTTTCCTTGCCCCAATTTCTTTCCACAGAAATTATAATACGAAGCGGCCCAAATGCAAAGATTTTCCGCAAAAGATTTTCAGTTGAAAGGCTTGGCATTTTCCGCTACAATAAACGGAGCGATGGTTTGCAATTGACAGATTTTGCAGCCAACAAATCCATATTATATGAGGCAAAACAAATGAGTATTTTAAATGTAGAACACTTATCCCACGGTTTTGGTGACCGTGCGATTTTTAACGACGTATCCTTCCGCCTGTTAAAGGGCGAACACATCGGGCTGATTGGGGCCAACGGCGAAGGAAAATCCACCTTTATGAGCATTATTACCAATAAAATGATGCCGGATGAAGGGAAGATTGAATGGGCAAAGAATGTCCGTGTGGGGTATCTGGACCAGCATACGGTGCTGGAAAAGGGGCAGACCATGCGAGATGTCCTCTCTTCTGCCTTTTACTTTTTGTTTGAAATGGAAGCCCAGATGAATGAAATCTGCGACAAGATGGGAGACGCTTCCGAAGAAGAACTGGAAGTCTATATGGAGGAACTTGGCACCATCCAGGACCTTCTTACCATGCATGATTTTTATATGATTGATTCCAAAGTGGAGGAAGTGGCAAGGGCTCTTGGGCTTTTGGACCTTGGCCTTGACCGGGACGTAACGGATTTAAGCGGCGGCCAGCGCACCAAGCTTTTACTTGGAAAACTTTTACTGGCAAAGCCGGATATTTTGCTTTTAGACGAGCCCACCAACTATCTGGATGCAGAGCACATTGCCTGGCTGAAGCGCTACTTAATTGATTATGAAAATGCATTTATCCTGATTTCCCACGATATTCCCTTCTTAAACAGCGTGGTGAATCTCATTTACCATATGAACGACCAGAGTCTTACCCGCTATGTGGGGGACTATGATAAATTCCAGGAAGCCTATGCCATGAAGCAGCGGCAGCTGGAAGCGGCTTATAATAAGCAGCAGAAGGAAATCGCGGATTTGAAGGATTTCGTTGCCAGAAACAAGGCAAGGGTGGCTACCCGAAATATGGCCATGGCAAGACAAAAGAAATTGGACAAAATGGATGTGATTGAGCTTTCGGCAGAAAAGCCAAAGCCCGAGTTTCATTTCAAAGAAGCCAGAACCCCCAGCCGCTTTTTGTTTGAGGCCAAAGATATCGTCATCGGCTACGACGAGCCCCTCTCCCACTCCATCGACTTTACCATGGAACGGGGCGAGAAAATCGTGCTCACCGGCTCCAACGGAATCGGAAAAACCACACTACTTAAGAGTATTTTGGGCTTAATCCCCACGTTGAAGGGAAAGGTTGACCTTGGGGAAAATCTGGCCATCGGCTATTTTGAGCAGGAAATGAGCGGCAAAATCGAAACCACCTGTCTGGAAGAAATCTGGGAAGAATTCCCCGGCATGAGCCAGTACGAGGTGCGCTCCGCTCTCGCCAAATGCGGTCTTACCACCAAGCACATCGAAAGCAAGGTGAAGGATATAAGCGGCGGCGAGCAGGCCAAAGTCCGGCTCTGCAAGCTGATTAACCGGGAGAGCAATCTGCTGGTTTTGGACGAGCCCACCAACCACCTTGACGTGGATGCCAAGGAAGAATTGAAACGTGCATTGCAAGCCTATAAAGGCAGCATTTTGATGGTTTGTCATGAGCCGGAATTTTACGACGGACTGGCAACATCTGTGAAGGATTGCACGAAATGGACGACGAAGCTGTAACCATTTTGGTCGCAAATGGATTGGATTGAATTGTTTTCTATTTTATAACGTATTTATAACGGTTTATAAACGAACTCTAACAAAGACAGGTACAGAATACTATGATTAAGAAACCTTGTAACCCAAACGCCATACCGGAAGTAGGGGAGGTACTTAACTACCTCGCTTCCATGGAAGGAAAAAAGAAATTGACCGGACAGCATACCCAGAGCCGTCCCCAGGAAGAACTGGTAAAGATTCATGAAAAGACCGGCACTTATCCTGCCGTCATCGGCTTTGAACTGCTCTCCTATTCCCCGAATATTGATTATGACAATGCGGATGAAGAATGCCTGTCGGAGGTGTATGAAGCCAGTGGCACCCTGGAGCAGGCCTACGAATGGGCCGAAAAAGGGGCACTACTCACCTTTACCTGGCACTGGTTTTCGCCGCTCTACGGGGAAAGCAAGTCCTTTTATACGGAGCATACTGCTTTTGACCCGGAGAAGGTGCTGCTAGAAGGCACGCCGGAACGGGAAGCCTTTTATTCCGATTTGGATAAGATGGCAGAGCTCCTAAAAGGATTCCTTGCAAAACGGATTCCGATTTTGTGGCGTCCTTTTCATGAGTCCGAAGGAAAATGGTTCTGGTGGGGTTCGAAAGGCCCGGAAGTGGCGGCAAAGCTTTACCGTCTGATGTATGACTACTTTACCGGGGTGCATGAATTGCATCATTTGATTTGGGTTTGGAACTGCCCGCTGCCGGAAGGGTATGTGGGCGATGATGTGTGTGATATTATCTCCCGGGACTTGTACGCAGAGGCGCACAGCCGGACGAACTACCGAAAAGAATACGATGAACTGCGGAAAATTACTTCTACGGACAAAGGCGCGGCCCTTGGGGAAATCGGCATCCTGCCGGATCCGGAGCTGCTTATGGCTGACCCTGTGCCCTGGCTTTGGTACATGACCTGGAGTCACGATTTTTGCCTGACAGAGGACTTTAATACCTACGATGCTTTGAAAAAGTTATATCAAAGCGACGCCTTTGTGACGCTGGATCGATTGCCGAAGGGGCTGTGGTAGGTTATATTACCCCCTCTCTTACCAGCTTCTGCAAAAATCCTTCGCAGCCGACCACGATGTCCCGGTAAGTCACCTCAAAATTCCCGGTGTACCAAGGGTCTGCCACGTCGTCCCGGCTTCCTGCATACTCCATCATAAGCGTTACCTTGGAGAACAATTCGTCCCCAAACTCCCTGCGGATGTTCCGGAGATTGTTGGCATCCATGGCAATCAAATAATCAAACTTGTCAAAATCCGCACGGATTAACTTCCGCGCCGTCTTACCGTCGCAACGGATGCCGTGCTTTGCCAGTTCCCTTCTCGCCGGCGGATACACCGGATTCCCGATTTCCTCATAGCTGGTAGCCGCCGACTCCACGTAAAACCGCTCGGACAAGTGGCGTGCGCAAAGCATGTCTTTAAATATAAATTCCGCCATAGGGGAACGGCAGATGTTGCCGTGGCAGATGAATAATACTTTTATCATAGTAATTCTTTGCTCCTTTTTGCCCGGAAATTCCCTGTTTTGCGTGGTGTTCCGAGGTTATGGTTAAATTGTTGTTTGCTTGTTAACTAGGCAAATTATAGCATAATTTAGCATGTTGTGACTACCTGTTAGTAGTAGAAATAGTAATAAAAGAGGAAGGCTTACTACTAAGAATTTTCGTCAAATCAACACTCACACCTCTGTTCCTAATTTCCAAAT
>JAZNKK010000069.1:0-5490 GCA_045578545.1 Lachnospiraceae bacterium | reverse complement strand
CAAGGATTTACAAAAAATTTTATGTAAATCTCTAGAAAGAACAGGGCTTATCTGCTATAATCTCTTATTAAGTGAATTTTATTTACGAACTAAAAGAAAGTAAACAAGGAGGATTTATGAGGTACCAACCAAGAGGTGTTTGTTCTTCTGCTATCGATATCGAAGTAGATAATGATATTATTACGTCTGTAAAATTTACCGGAGGATGTAACGGTAACCTGAAGGGCATTTCCAGTCTGGTAACCGGCATGCGTGTGGAAGATGCCATTGCAAAGCTCAGCGGCATCACCTGCGGTATGAAGAATACTTCCTGCCCGGACCAATTAGCGCAGGCATTACAGAAAATGCAGAATAAATAAAAACAAAAAATATAATACTTATCAATAGATGTTGCATTGGAGAATTTTATGAAAAAGATCGTTTTAACCGGAGGCGGAACTGCCGGACACGTCACCCCGAATATCGCTTTACTGCCCAGCCTTCGTAATCTTGGCTATGAAATTTCTTATATCGGTTCCTATGAAGGAATTGAGAAAAAACTAATCAATGATTTTAATGTGCCCTACTACGGAGTTGCAACGGGTAAATTCCGCCGGTACATGGACATTAAAAATATCTCCGATCCTTTCCGCGTTATGAAAGGCTACGGAGAAGCGAAAAAAATTTTAAAGGAAATTCAACCGGATGTGGTTTTCTCCAAGGGCGGATTTGTGTCCGTTCCTGTGGTTCGTGCTGCCGCATCTTTAAAAATACCCTGCATCATTCACGAATCGGATATGACCCCGGGACTTGCCAACAAGCTTTGCATCCCGGTAGCCAAAAAAGTATGCTGTAATTTTCCGGAAACCAAGCAGTCTCTCCCGGAAGACAAAGCAGTTTTGACCGGTTCTCCCATTCGTGAGGAACTTGCCAGAGGAGACAAGGTCGCAGCCTTGAACCTTTGCGGTTTTTCAGCCAATATGCCTACCATCTTAGTTATCGGCGGCAGTCTTGGTGCCAGTGCCATCAATACCGCAGTCCGTAATGCCCTTCCCAAATTATTGGACGATTTCCAGATTGTTCATATTTGCGGCAAGGATAAAATTGACAATCTTTTGCTGAATACCAGAGGTTACAAGCAATTTGAATATGTAAAAGGTGAGCTGAAGGATATTTTCGCCATGGCAGACCTGGTAATCTCCAGAGCGGGAGCCAATGCCATCTGCGAGCTTTTGGCACTTCGCATTCCAAACCTTTTGATTCCCCTTCCTACCAAGAGTAGTCGCGGGGACCAGATTTTAAATGCCGCTTCTTTTGAAGCCCAGGGATTTAGTATGGTTTTGGAAGAAGATGATATGGATGAAAATACTTTGGTTGATAAAATTCACGAGCTTTACTTTACCAGACAAAGCTTCGTAGATAACATGAGTAAATCCGGACAGCTGGATTCCATCAAGACGATTATCGGTTTGATTGAGGAAACGGTTGAGGAGAAGGAAGAGAAGTAAGAGGGTAAAAAAATGAGGTTCGATAAAAAATACTTAAAAAGAAATTTATTTTTAATCTTTATACTTCTTTTTACCACTATTTGCTTTTACTACGAAGATACCATCACCAACACCAGACAAGGCATTAACTTATGGAAATGCCTTTTTTCCGGAAATCTTTTTCAATACTACAGCTATAACATTCAATCACGTATGGCAGGCGAAATGTTTTTTGATGCCAACTATGATATGTTTTTAAATCTGATTCTTGCTATATGGTCTTTTCCTCTCTACATTGCAGAGCTTTTCATCGAGGGTGACATCCAAAACTTCTTCCTCGCAAGAGTTTGGAGTAAACTCCTCTTTCCTCTTGCCATTTTGCATGCAGGAAATCTTATTAAGAAAATCGTTCTCGAATTAAAAAAAGAAGAAGAACTTGCAGAAAATGCATTTTTTATGTTTTCTTCCGAAGCTTTGGTTTTTTCTTCCTGTCTCATTATCGGACAAGTAGATATTATCGGTACTATCTTTTTACTTTACGCATTTCTGGCATTTCTTAAGAACAAAAATATTTTGTTTTTGCTGTTTTTCTGTCTTGCCATTCAATGCAAAAGTTTTTCCATTTTTCTTTACATACCCTTAATTTTATTAAAAGAAAAACGAATTCTAAAAGTTATACCCGAAATACTGCTTCCTCTCGTTGTCAGTTATCTAATCGGATTGCCTTTTTCTCTTTTGGACCCGGCAGGTGTTGCTTCAAAAAAACCCCGATTATGGATTATGCTTGATTTCATGACACGCACCAAAGTTAATTTAATGGGTGTGGATATTCCCATTCTTTTGATACTTTTTGCTGCCGTATGTATGTTTGCTTACAGAAAAAATGTCCCCTCCAAGGAATCCATGGCAAAATGGTACATGTATATCTGCATCTTAGGTATGCTTCCGATCCTCATTGGACAGCTTTCCTATCCACAATGGATTATCTACATTGTTCCGTTTCTTGTCATCTTGCATACAACCAATCCCGGTCAAGATACTGCTGTTCGACGTTTGTTTTTGGAATGTGCCGGAACACTGAGTCTCCTCGTCGGATATATTGTACGTTTTCAACATGTGTTTAATCACAATAATCTTGAAAAAATGCTCATTGATACCTTATTTACCTTTGACTCCACAAAACCTGATTTGGTAGCTTTGTTTAGTTCCTTTATTCAAGGTGAAAAATATTTTAATGTATGGACCATTTCCTACGGCGTATTCATCGTATGGATTGTTGGTTTCATGATAGAACACTATCCCGACAGAAAATGCATTGCTGCCCCTATTACGGAAGAAGGAAAAAAATATTATTCTCTCCTTTTGAATGCCCGAGCTTTGGCAGGATTCTTACTATGTAATTTGTCCGTTTTTTCTTATATCCTTTTTCATTTCTTTGCATAATAGCGAAATTTTGAAAGTATATTTTCTCAATGTTTTATCGTATTAAAAATCTCCGAAAGACTATTTATAATATGTCTTCCGGAGATTCTTTTTGCCTGTATATCGGATACTATATCTTAGTATCACTTTTACATAACCCATCGTATTGACTCGTTGTGTTTTACTACTTTACATTCTTAAGATATTCCATAAAACTTTCCCGGTTCTCAGCTGCGGTTTCCTTCGGGCGTCCAAGGTCTTTCCTAGAATCCAGACCTACCATGATTTCGCAAAGTACCGGTCCGTCCTTTGCCAGGAATTCTTTTACGGCAGGCAGTTCCTCCGGCTTTGTAACCGACATCGCAAACCTGTAGCCGGCTGCCGCAGCCACCTTGGCAATGCTGACCTGCTGGGCGCCGGTGGGCATGGAGCCTACCGATTCGTGTGCCCGGTTATTAATCACGATATGTTTGAAATTTTTGGGCGCATTGGCTGCCAAAAAGGCAAGACCTCCCATATGCATAAGGGCCGCTCCGTCGCCGTCGATGCAGACAACTTCCCTCTGCTTTTGACTATTTGCAATGCCAAAGGCAATCATGGATGCATGTCCCATGCCGCCCACGGTCATAAATAACCGATCGTGATTTCCAAACCGCATATCGCTTTGCTCATACAGCTCCCTGGAAATCTTTCCGGTGGTAGATACGATGCAGGCATCCGCAGGAATCATTTCCAAAAGTTCTCCCAGCACCGCTTCCCGGTTCAGTGGAAAGGCATTGTCCCATTCAAATTTATCTGCTTTTTCAAAGGTGTCTTTTTTCACGATTAAGGCAAACTGCTTCCGCTCATCCATAGCCGCCTTTGCCTTATCTAAAATCTCCGGAATTGCAGAATCCGGGGTATCAGAATCCAGCACCTCATAAGGAATATCTAAGACCTCCAGTAGCTCCTTCGTAATCTTTCCCTGAAATACGTGTTGCGGCTCATCCTTAACTCCCGGCTCTCCCCGCCAGCCCACAATTAAAAGCATGGGGATTCCGTAGACATCTTTATTGGCCAGGGAAGTGATGGGATTAACGATATTTCCGAGGCCGGAATTTTGCATATACACGCAGGCCGGACGTCCGGAAGACAGATAGGTTCCCACGGCAATTCCGATGGCTGCGCCTTCATTGGCAGGGACAAAATGGGTGAGTCCCCCTTCGTAGGTCTGCAAGCCGTCGCAAAACTGCTTCAGCGTGGAATCCGGCACACCGGTAATGACCTCGATTCCCATTTTTTCAATGCTGTTTAATAAAATCTTGGCATTCATTGATTGTGTTTAACTCCTCTACGGTATCAATTTCTACAAGCTGACCCGGCTGCACCGGCTCAACGGTCAAATCAAGTACATCTAAATTTCGGTCCACCACATCATCCCAGAACAGGTCTTCGTAGCCTTCCTGACCATAAGCGTTTGTTACAAGCTGCGCCAGTTTGGTAGCCTCTTCCTTTTGGAAATAGGCAACGCCTACCATGTTGTAAGTGTCACTTCCGCCCTTGCATACCCGGCGGATTTTATCCCCTTCCATGTGAAAAGTCCAGTCGTCGGAATAACCTTCCTGCATCCTTCCAAAGTAGCAGGAATGGCTTAACTCCTTTCGGAAAATCCCGGAGTCTGCCACAAATAAATCCGACTCGCAGATAAAGCAGTCTCCTTTTTGCAAAACCTCTCTCGCCGCATAGATGGAGGATATGTTGTTGATGGTGGCATAATCCTTATTTTCAATCAAATGTACCCTAGGATACTTCTTCTTCATTTCCTCAAACTGTTCCCCCAGGTACCCCGTCACGATGTAAATCTCTTCCACCGGACGTTCCAACAATCCCTCAATCACCGTCTCAATCATGGGCTTTCCATGCACCTTGATGAGGGGCTTTGGCACGGTATCCGTCAGCGGCCGCATCCGGGTTCCCATCCCCGCCGCCATTAAAATTGCATATTCGCTCATAATCCCGTTCCCTTCTTTGAAAGAAAATGTTTCTCTTCATGTCATGCCTGGAATTCACTTTATGCATAGATACGAAGTACGTTTCTCTTCCTATATTTCACCTTATATCTCATCTATCAGGCGAATAATATCTTTAAAAGGCATCAAATTTTCATCCGCTTCCAAGGCGCGGTGATTTTTCAAAATCATCTCGGCGGTCTTTTGCATTGCCGGAAATGCACTTCGGGTCAGCTGATTAGCATAAATCACGATGTTGATTCCTGCTGCCGCCAGCTCCTCTTCTCTGATGGCGGAGAACGAAGTCGGTACTACCACAATGGGCGTTGTCTTATCATTTTCCCTAAACAACCGGCAAAATTCCAAAATTTCATCCGGCGACTTTTGTCTGGAATGAATCATGATACCGTCTGCGCCTGCTGCCACGTAGGCTCTTGCTCTTGTAAGGGCATCCTCCATTCCCCGTTCCAAAATTAGGCTTTCGATTCTGGCAATAATCATGAAATCTTCGGTACGCTGGGCTTCCTTTCCGGCGCTGATTTTTGCACAGAAATTTTCAATGCTGTCCTGGGTCTGTTCCACCTCCGTGGCAAAAAGGGAATTCTTTTTCAGTC
>JAZNKK010000068.1:0-73517 GCA_045578545.1 Lachnospiraceae bacterium | reverse complement strand
GGGGCATGCAACATATTAGAGAAAAAAGTAATGAACCTATTACCTTGCACGTTGCAAAATGGAATAACGATGCACTTATGTTATATAAGAAAGTAGGATTTGAAATTGCGAATATTGAAAAGGTTCGCTAAATTCCAATTTGTTGAGAACTCGATTTCCGTTTTGCAAGGAGTTAAAACACGCGATTCTTTGAAGGCGTTGGAGGTGCTTATGAAAATAATTACCTATAGAATATGGCAATGCACGTGGGGCATATTACAAACATTACTTGGATTGGTTATGTTTATAACACATTTTAAAAGCAAACATTATACTTACCATGGTGCAATTATTACTGAATGGAATGTGAAATCCAGTATGTCTTTGGGATTATTTGTATTTGTTACGTCGGAGCCCTATTTTGCCCCAAAATACGAGGGGGAGATAAGCGTTGAAGAACTATCGAATCGTCTCTTGGTTCACGAGTACGGACATACAATTCAGTCGCTTATACTTGGACCGTTGTACTTGATTGTTATAGGAATACCTTCTACATTGTGGGGATTTTTGGGTGCGAAGAAACGCAAAGAAAAACAAATTCCATATGGTGCCTTTTTTACGGAAGAATGGGCAAATCGCCTTGGTGAATGGGTGACCGATGAGAAATCTATCGATATGCTTGTGTTAGATTAGGTGACAAACTTCTAGGGAAGTTTTCGGCTGTCAGGTGTACCCTGACAACCCGGCGCCGGAAGGGGGTTACTTTTTAAGTGCAGCGCCGCTGAATTTAGCGGGGCGGATGGTGCTCCCTGCAGGGCGGTATTGGTGGAGGTTGACGAAAAGCAATTTTGAATGCTCATTAGAGATATAGCAATTAAAAGAAGAAAAATGTTTGAAGGGAAATCGTGATAAAGTGAAGAATATTTTAGCTAAGAACATTGGAAAGCAGATGATTCTTAAGTTTGACGACGACAATATGGATATCGATTTACTAAATACTGCTTGCGAAGTGATTGATGTGGATGATTGCTGGGTTTTGGTGCGTTATGCAAATGGCAAGAATACAAAAGAAAAATTGATTAATCTTTCGGTGCTGGAAGGTGCAAAATATAAGTAATGTAAGCAGCATTTTTGAAAGAAGAATAAACAGTGAAAACAAAAAGTTGACTTTAATCTTTTGATTTTAGTCAATTTTTTTTGTTGACAAAATGATATTCCTGCATTATATTGAATATAGATTCAATGAAAATGAAATCAACCAAAGGGCGTAAAAAATTCAATCAAAACAAAATCAACAAGCACAAGGAGGGTAACATGAAAAATAAAGCGACAGAAAAAGTAATTATCATTGGTGGAGGGATTGCCGGACTTTCTGCAGGAATATATGCGCAGCTTGCAGGCTTTGAGACGGAAATTTATGAGAAAAATGCGATTCCGGGTGGAGAATGTATTGGATGGAACAGAAAAGGATTCCACATTGATAACTGTATTCATTGGTTAACGGGTACGAAGAAGGGAACAGAGCTTTATGATGTTTGGAAAACAGTAGGTGCATTAGATGATGATATGGAATATGCACCTATCAATGCATTTTATTCATCCACATACAACGGACAAAAGGTGACGTTATGGAATGATTTAGAGCGCACGAAAGAAGAATTGATTGCATTATCCCCGGAAGATGAAGAAGAGATAAAGAAGTTTATTGAGTATGTGGAATATTCTAAGCAATGTCTGTTTCCGGCAAAGAAGCCGATGGAAATGTGGGGTGTCAAAGATTATATCGACATGGGTAAGAACATGATGGATTTCCCCAAAGTCATGAAAGAATTTGGTTCTATATCGCTGGAGGAATATAGTAAGCGATTTAAACATCCCCTGCTTCAGCATATGATGTGTGATTATCTTCCCAAATCCTACTGTGCCTATTCATTCTTGGTTTCTTACGCAACTATGGCGGATGGAAACGGCAACATTCCGATGGGGGCATCCCTTCAGATGTCCTTGCGCATGGAGAAAAAATATAAGGACATGGGTGGAAGAATTTGCTATAATACCGGTGTTAGGAAAATACGAATTGAAAAGAAGAAAGCAACCGGTATTGAACTGGAGGATGGCCGTTTTATTGCCGGCGATTATGTCATTCCTACGGTAGATACACATTTATTGTTTCATAAGCTGATTTCCGAAAAATATATGCCAAAGGAGTTGCGCGCTGCATACGATGCGCCGAAAGCATATCCGGCCACCAGTGGATTTCAGGTTGCATTTGCGGTAAGTACTTCGCCGAGCGAAGGGGAGACGGTATTCCTTGATATGGATCCGCTTTCTGTGGGAAACAGAAGGTTTGACAGAATGTATGTAAAGTCTTATGGATATGATGACGTTTTTATCAAAGAGGGCAGAACGGTAATCCAGACATGCATTACACAGACCGATGAAGATTATGCGTTTTGGAAGAATTTACCTGAAGAGGAGTACCGCACCACCAAGGCACAACTTGCGAAAGAAGTGCAGGATCGAATCGAAAAAGCATTTCCTTTGTATGCCGGAAATATTGAGTTTTTGGATGCGTGGACACCGCTTACCTATGAAAGATACTGTAATGCATATCATGGAAGCTATATGAGTTTTGTTACAACACCGATGGGGAAACAAATCAAGATGAAGGGTACGCTAAAGGGGATAAAGAATTTGTACGTTGCCGGTCAGTGGACCAATTCACCGGGTGGGCTTCCGGTTGCGGTAGCCAGTGGTAAGTTTGCTATTCAGAGAATTCTCAAAAAGCAAAGAAGAAGTATTGAACTCTAGTATTATATAGAAATGGGGACAATTATGACCAGAAAAGAGCAGAAGGAAGAAAGAAGAAAAGCAATTTTAATGACGGCATTGCAGCTTTTTGTGAATCGGGGATATTATGACACGAAGATTGCGGATATTGCAGCTGCGGTTCCTATGAGTACCGGACTTATGTTTCATTATTTTGAATCGAAGGAAGAACTTTTGCTTGCGTTGGTTAAAATGGGAGCTGCGGCAACGAAGTTTGCTGATAAAATGCCGGATATTCCGCCGGAGGTTTATTTTACGGAATTTTTGAAAAGACTTTTTGCATTTTCAAAAAACGAGCCCTGGGTTTTTCATATGTTTATTCTTATGGGGCAAGCAAGAAGAGTCGGTATGCCTGAGGAGGCAAGAAAGATTGCCCTCTCCGTAAATACGATAGAGGAATCCGCTAAGATGATTCAAAAAGGCCAAGAAAATGGTGTGTTCCGTCCGGGGGATAGTAAACTTTTATCCATGTGCTTTTGGGCAACGGTGCAGGGAATCATGGAAGAGATGGCAATGCATGAGGGCATGGATACACCGGATGTTGAGTGGATTATGGCGATTCTTAAAAAATAAAGAAAATCGTAAGACGGTGGGAGAGAGAAAGATAAAAATGGAAGATAGAGCAAAAAAGATACTTGTGGCATGTGCGCAGGAAAAAAGCAAAAATCCCGTGGAAATATTTTGCAACGTTGCAAAACAGGATTTTGTCAGAATCCACGGACCGGAGCATCATGTACTGGACGGAGCTGCATTGCTGACAGCTTATTACAATGCAGGTGGCCAAATTGACCTGCAGACAAGCTTGGAAGACCCTACCGGTAAATCGGATGATGCATTTAAAATTGTTATTAAGGAAATTGAAAGACGTATTTTGCAATTGAAGGCAGAGATTGCGGAAGGTTTATGTTAAGGAGGAGATAAAATGAGACAAGTCGGAGACAGAATATACACAATAAATGAAGAGCATCAATTTGTAAGGAAATGGAAAATTCTGGAGATTAATGGGGATGTATACCGCTGCCAAAATAAAAGGACCGATAAGATTTGCGAGTTCTCAGAGCGCGATACAGTTATCTTTTCTTCAAAAGAAGAGGCGAGGAAAGTTATCCAAGAGAAAAAAAATAAAAAGAACCGCATAGTTGTTGTTTTTTTTCTGCTTATGGTATTGGCAGCGGTTGCAATCGTAGTTTTGCAGATGTTGAGCGGATATTTTTAAGATGTTTCATAAAACCATCTTCCGGATAAATGCTTCAATTTCTGCATTTACTTGAGGCGCATTATCACCATTGGAGAAATGGGCTGCATTTGTAATGATATGCAGAGGGTATCCGGTTCCCTTGGCCCAAGCTCTGCAGTATTGTTTTACTTTTCCGGTGCGGTCTTTATCGCCCAGCAAAATAAGTACGGGGCATTCGATGTGAAGATTTCTGTTTTCCCGGGCAAATGTTCCGTAAGCGATATCCATTTGTTCGATAATCTCGTCTTTGGATAAGGGTGCCAGCATAGCCATCATTTTCTGGTAAGAATAGTCGGTTACGGATACGGATTTAGCCATGCTTTTGCGAAGCATTGTATCAGAGAACCATTTGGCCATGGGTTTTACCTTGGAGAGCCAAAATAAATCTGATTTGGAATAATAAGCAGTGCCAAAAGGCGTGGTGTCAATGCCGATGAAGCACTGCGTTTTTTGGGGATAAAGATGCGCAAACATCTGAGAAGAGTAACCGCCCATGGACATTCCGGCCAGGCAGACGGTTTCAATGCCTTCCTGCTCTAAGATGCGGTTCATGTCATGGGCTGTACGCTCGTAAGAAAAGTTTTCATAGGGCGTGGACAACCCGTGCAAAGGGACATCCCAAAGGATAACGATGTAGTCCTTTCGGAAGTATTCTGCCTGCTTTTCGTACATGGTGTGGTTGGCGGTCAAGCCATGGGTAAATAAGATGGTGCCTTTGGCAGCAGTCGCCGGTCTTGAAATCCAATAATGTACGGTTCCGCCCATGCCGCAGATGGTATGATGTTGCATTGCTAAGTTCAGGGTTGTTGTCATGGAAAATCCTCTCTATTTTGGGCTCCGTAGTGAGCCCTTTTTTATATGTCTTCATTATACCGTTTTCTTCGGTGAAACACAATTTTGGAAAAAATTGAAAAAATTTACAAAATTATATTGACATACAATATTATATGGCATATAGTATGAAAAAGAAACAATATTATACGCAATATAATATTGCAGAAAAATAAGTATTATATTTGAAATCATAAAAGAAAAAGAAAGGAGAATGGATATGGTTTTTAATACAGGCGCCGCGCTGCTGGATGCCATTGTACTGGCAGTAGTGTCAAAATGTGTGGAAGGTACGTACGGATACAAAATTACCCAACAGGTTCGTTCGGTCATTGAAATCAGTGAATCTACCTTATATCCGGTACTGCGAAGATTGCAGAAAGAGAGTTGTTTGGAAGTGTATGATCAGGAGTGTGCCGGAAGAAACCGGAGGTACTACAAGCTGACGGAGCAAGGCTGGGCACAACTTAACTTGTATGAATCCGAATGGAAAACCTATTCCGGAAAGATTACAAAGATGTTTGAGGAAGGAGTAGCAGCAGAATGAAAAAACAGGAATTTTTAGATAGATTGGAACAGCTTCTTTCGGATATGCCGGAAGCGGAACGGGAAGAAGCCATGATGTATTACAATGATTATATTGAGGATGCGGGCCCGGAAAAGGAAGATGAAGTGATTGCGGCTTTCGGAAGCCCGGAGGAAGTTGCGGAAAGCATCCGAAACGAAAGCCGTGAAGGCGAATTCACCGAGCAGGGTTACCAGGACAAAAAGGCAGATCAGTTTAAAGAAAATACAAATATTGTAAAAACAGAAGACGCAACTAACGGAAGTGAAAACGGACAAGGAACATATACCGGTGGTGCTTCCCAAAATGCGTATGGTAACGGTAATGACGGAACTTATGTAGGCGGAACACAATCTTCTGCCAACGGTCAAAATGCAAATTCCAATGCAACAACCGGCAAAAAGAAAATGTCAGAGGAAACTCTGGCATGGACGATTGTAGCACTTGTGTTGACATCGCCGCTTTGGATTTCTGTGTTGGCATCGCTTCTTGGCGTTATTGTGACCGCAGCGTGCAGTTTCATTGGTTTTGCTGTCGCAGGAGTGGTATTGTTGATTGTTTCGATTGTTCTTTTGATCACAGGAATTGTTACGATGTTTACCTCTTGTCCCATCGGTATGATGATATTGGGAATTGCCTTTATTTTAACGGCAATCGGGTTGGTTCTATTGTCATTGACTTGTGCAATTTGTCGTTACTTTATTCCTTGGCTTTGGGGATGTATTAAATCACTTTGGAATAAATTATTTGGAAAAAGAGAGGTGGCAGGAGCATGAAAAAATTTATTACAGGTTCGTTAATTGCTGCTTTGATTAGCTTAGTTTTAGGATTGATATTATTTTTTACCGGAATTGCTACCGGTGGTTTAAAGCAAATTGGAAACGGGATAGCAATGGCGCTGGAGGAAGTCGGCAATATAGTAAATATTGATATATCAGATTTTTCTTTTGATGTGGAAAGTTGGGATTTAGATTATCCGATGTATTCCTCCGGAGAAGCATTCGGCGCGGTTTCTGCAAACGAGGTAGATGAATTGCAGGTAATTGTTTTTGCAGGCAATTTTGAAGTGGAACAGAGCCGTGACAATACTTATTATGTGGAGAGCGATATGCCGTTCCAGTGTTACAGTGAAAATGGTGCATTATATATTGCAGGCGGTTTGGAAGGCGTTGTAGGCGATGTGACTTTATACGTGCCGGAAGATACTTTGGATAAGGTAATCATTCGACTGGCAGCAGGTAACTTTGAATGCAATACCCTTTTGGAAACTAGGGAAGTCCAATTTGAAATCGCCGGCGGTAATTTGGAAATGACAGATTTGGAAGCGGAGTTTATGGAAATCAACAGTGCGGCCGGAAATATAGAAATTGCAAACGGAGTGGTTTCTCAAGGTGAAATTAACTGCGTTATGGGAAATGTTGTGCTGGAAGGTTCTATCCTTAATAATCTTGAATCAAATTGTGTTATGGGCAATGTCTATTTAGCTTTGCCGAATGAGACTGTTTTCTATCAGTGCGAAACAGACAATATGCTGGGAAATATTATCTTAGGCATTGAGTTGCAGGAGGAAGCTGACGTGCTGTTAGACCTTCGCACCGTGATGGGAAATATTGAGGTGCAGAGCAACTAATGAAATGAAGAAAGAACGGAGAGGTTTTCGAATAATTGGAAAAAGGGGTGATGTACTATGCATAGACGAGAGGTTAGGTTGTACAATTTGATTTTTCCGCTATGGCTCATTGTTTGGGTGCCGGGCTGGTGGTGGCTACTTATTATTCCGGCGAACTTTGTGGTGGACTATATGGTGTTGCAGGGGTGCTTTAAGAAAAGAGGGGTACAAAATGATAAAGAGATCCTTAAGAAGAATGCTTGGAAAAGTTGGCTGCTCGGATTCGCTGCGGATTTTATCGGAACCATACTTCTGATTGTGATATATGCGTTTGCCGCATTTTTCGGAGATTGGCTTTGGCACAATACGTCAGGTTTACTTAGTGGTTTGGGGAAAGTTTTGGCATTGTGGTCAGGCAGTTCCATGTTATCTTGTTGGAACAATCCCCTGGCATTTCAAGTCAACTGTTATGCGGTGGCTTTGGCAGGTTTTTTGGTATATTTATTTAATTATAGAGTCTTGCGAAAAAAAGAGGGAATTGGAGAAGAAGATGCAAAATATACAGCAAAATGGATGGCAATTCTTACTGCTCCCTATTTGATGCTTTTACCGTTTTATATTTATTGATTTTTCAGGCAAAAAAGATATTTGAAAGGAACAAAGTAAAAAATGGAAACGAAAAAATTAGTGAAATCCAGATATAACAGACAGCTTTGCGGTGTGTGCGGAGGATTTGCGGAATATTTCAATGTGGATGCAACGCTGATTCGCCTGGTCTGGGTGTTTATGATTGTTTTTGCGGGAACCGGACTTCTTGCATATCTGATTGCGGCAATCATTATGCCGGAGGATTAAGCCGATAGGCAACCGGCGAAAACATATGATTTCGGAAAAAGCGTAACCTTGGAGGAGCATGGAAAGAACCGGTAAGGAGGCTGCAGGAAATGAAAAACAAGGCGGAAACGATTGCGGTAGTTGTTTTGACGCTTCTCATGACATTTATGGAAATGACCGCATTGCCGGCGGGTTTGTTTTGTAATGTAATATTTCAGGACGTCAATCCGATTTATTTTACCTTGATGCTCAATTTTTTGCTGGCTTTTGGGATTTGCTTCTTATGCAGAAAGTTTTTGCTGAAGGATTGGCGGTTTGGTTTGCAAACGGACGGGTTGACAGAAGGTTTGAGAAAATACGGATTTCCTGCAGTACTTATGACCATTTTGGTAACCCTTTCCTTTTGCATTGGCCTGGCACCCTTTGATAACAGGCCTACTGTATGGAGGGTGCTCATCGAAGGCGTTGTGTACTACATCGGCGTGGGCATTATGGAGGAATTGTATCTGCGCGGGCTTCTTCAAAACCTGCTTGCAAAGTGGTTTGGAAAACAAAAGAATGGGACATTGTACGCAATTTATATTGCCGCTGCTTTGTTCGGTCTCGGGCACATTTTCGGCGCTCTGGGGCAACCGGTGGTAACCATAGTAGCCAAAGTGATTTGGGCAACCGCGCTGGGGGTATATTTTGGCGCGGTTTATGTGGTGAGTAAGAACCTCTGGGTCCCCATTCTCTTGCATTTGGTTATCAATCTTTGCGGGATTCCGTTTTGTTTTTCCGCAAGCAACCAGTATCCGCCGCTGGCGCTGTTCACCTGCCTGGTATCGTACCTTTTACTGGGAATTTACGGCGTGCATCTTGTGCGGAAACATACTTTTAAGAATTCGTTTAAGAAATAGAGAGTAGCGTATAAAACCGGTGGGGAGAGGATATGGCTTCAAATATACGAAAACTTTATATGGATAATTTAAGATGGATGATTCTGTTAGTACTTATTCCGTATCATGCATCGCAGGCATGGAATACTTGGGGTGAACCCAATTATATTTTCATTGAGGGAAATCCTTTGATAAGCAGTATCATTGTGTTTTTTAGTCCTTATTTTATGCCGCTGTTGTTTGTGTTGTCTGGGATGAGTACAGTGTATGCGTTGCAAAAGAGAACTTATAAGGAATATCTTTGCGAAAGAGTGAAAAGACTGCTGGTCCCTTTTTTGCTTGGAACAATCGTCCTTATGCCGGTAATGTCGTATATAGGGGATAAGTTCAACTATTCTTACAATGAGGGATTTTTGAAGCACTATATTATATTTTTTACAAAGTGGACGGATTTGACAGGAGCAGACGGGGGATTTTCGGTAGGGCAATTTTGGTTTTTGCTGTATCTGTTAGTTATCTCGTTTATGAGTGTCGGCATAATAGTTTTATTGGAAAAGGTTGTTCCCAAAGCCGGAAAAAGCATGCCATTTTGGCTTATTTTGCTTTTGGGGCTGCCGTTACCGGTTTTTAGCGATTGGCTTTCCATAGGAGGCAAGAGCCTGGCGGAATATACATATTTTTTCCTGCTGGGTTATTATGTGTTTGCTAATGAAGAAACCGTATGCAAGTTAGAAAAGCACCGCCTGGTGCTGTTTGGAATCGGACTGGTATCTACCATCCTTAACGTGTACCTGTTTCTTTGGACGGACGGGGATTATGCTTTTGTAAATGATATTATGAAATATTTGTCCAAGTGGTTCATGGTAATCGCTTTGATTGGCTTGGCAAAAAGAAATTTAAATTTTACCGGAAGCGTTTCGGAATATATGAGCAAAAGGTCGTTTCTCTTCTATTTCTACCATTTTATTTGGGTTGTTTTGTTTCAGTACATATTGTATGGAATTGTGGGAAACCAAACGGCTATCTTGTTCGTTGGAACGGTGCTGTTATCCTATTTGGCAACGTTTGCCTGCTGTGAAATACACAGAATATTGCGTATTTTATTCGCTACGCTCGTATTTACATTCTGCAACAGAAAGGAGTCTGTTTAATTTAATAATGTAAAGAGTGTACGGGGGAAAATGTGAACGGAAAAATTTCCATGAAATTGTAGGACGACTTTAACCTTGGAGGAGGGTAAAAATGTTAACAAAAGACCGTAAGAAACAACTGGATATTGATCTGTGGATTATCTTAATAATTTCCATGTTGAATTTGGGAATTTACATGGCTTTTGGCAGTAAAATAAATGAAATTGCTTATAATCCTGCTATTAACATTGTTTTAAGGGTGCTATTTATGGGCGTTCTGTTCCAGTTCGGACTCGCCGGTTTGGGAATATCGGTTGTTTCAATTATGCGAAAGGAAAGCTTTCTGTCATACGGATTGCATCGTGATAAATTAGTATTAACGCTGGCATTGTCTGCGTTATGTTGTGTCCCGGATTTTGTATATAGTCTGTTCGCCGGAAATGTGCATGCATGGTTTCCGTTTTCTGATGTTAATTTTACGTATGAAGTGGTGAGAAGCGGTTTTCCTAATAATATCGTCGGGATGTTAATAATTGCGATATGTTGGGGATTTTTTGAAGGATTCAATTATGTTGTCATTGCAGACAAAATTAGTGAGCGCTTTCCGTCAAAGAGCAGATTTTGGGATTGGGGAGCATTTGTTTGTGCCATCATGTGTATTGTTGTGCATGGTGCAATCGGGGTGACACCCGATGCTGTTATTGAAATGTTGTGTACAATATTTTTGATTTACGGCATGCTGATGGTCCGCAAGAAAACAGGAAATGCATGGGGATGCGTACTTATTTTCTTGTTGTATTGGAATGCATTGTAAGGAGCGGCAGTTTGTGTGGGCTGTCACCGCCTAAAATGAAAAAATGATAATTGGGTGGTGGAGAGAAAGTTGGTTACACCGCCTGAAATGAAGAAATGAGAACCGGGCGGTGGAGGGAGAGTGGCTGTCACCGCCTGAGATGGAAAAACAAGAAATAGGCGGTGTAACGGGGAGTGCATCATCACACAGGAACCTAGTTTCACAGAAACATACTACGCTAAAAACAAGCAAACAAAAACAAGCAAATAAAAGCAAGCAAACAATATAAATAAGCAGCATATAACCGTCAAACAACAGGCAAAACAAACGGGCAAAACAAACAGGCAAAACAAACAGCAAAAACAGCAACAACAAATATAAAAAAGGACATCCCTAAAGAAAGGAACGAACATGCAAAAGATAAAGAATTGGATTGGACTCCCCATACTTGGGCTTCTATTTCTGTTGGCTACGGTTTTGGTGGTGACAGAAAAAACACAGGATGTGTATCCGAACGACGATACCATGATTCAGTTGTACGGGGAAAGTCATGGAATAGAGAGGTATTACGAGGAAGAACTTAAATTGTGGGATGCGCTTTATAAGGAAGGTTGCAGGAATCTTTTTGTGGAGCTGCCCTATTACACGGCGGAATATTTAAATTTATGGATGCAGGCGAAAGAGGATGTCATTTTGGATGAGATTTTCCGGGACATGGAAGGAACCCAGTCCTGCACACCCTACTACTATGCTTTTTGGCAGACTATCAAAGAAAAGTACCCGGAAACGGTGCTTTACGGTACGGATGTGGGGCATCAATATGGAGTTACCGGAGCAAGATATCTTGCCTATCTGGAAGCGACGGGGAATGCGGATTCTGAGAATTACCGGCTTGCCGAGGAATGTATCCGGCAGGGCATGGAATTTTACGAGGAAGGCTCAGAGAATGGTGTTTCTGCGCTCCGGGAAAACTACATGGTATCAAATTTCATTGCGGCTTATGAGCGTTGTGGCGGCGGAAAAATTATGGGAATCTACGGAAGTTATCACACCGATTTGCATTATCCGGACCGGATGGGGGGAATGCTACATTCCCACTACGATGGTGGCGTCAGCGGTGTGGATGTCAGTTCCAAGATTGTTGAAATCGAGCCTTACCGGTTTGGTTTTAGCGTTACCGGTCTTATCTTTTTACTGATGCTGTTTATTCCGAATATCGTCTGGGCAAGGGGCAAAATGCCGGAAGGCTACGAAGAGTACGCGAAGCAGGAAAACAAAATTTTGGGGTTTTTCGAGCGAATCGGTGAGGCACTTGTTACGGCAGGACTGCTGATTTTTCCTGCCATAAATCCGGCGGTCTATCCTTCGGTGAACGGAATCTACATTAACCTGCGGATGCTGTATTGGGTACTTGCTTTTTTGTTGATGATTTTTTATGAAATCTACTGGGTACGATATTTTAAAAGTCCCCGGACAATGCAGGATTTTTATACGTCGCAGTTTGGCTTTCCGGTGGCGGGTGCCCTTTTGCCGGTATTGGCGGTTCTTTTGCTTGCCGTATATGCAGGCAACTGGATTTTGTTGGCTGCAGGGGTTATCCTTGGCATCGGGCATGTCGGAATTCATTTAGGACATGCCAAAAGTCATCTTGAACATGTAGGAAATCATCCGGAACCTACGGGGCGGGGAATGGAATAGAAAGAGGTTTTTCCCAATCCTTTTCTTGACAAATTCCCGTAGGATAGGTATATTGATACTAGTAAAAATAAGATGAAAAGGTTTTGAGAAAGAGGAGTAGGTGTTTTCCCTTGTCAGAGAGAGTTTTCCGAGGCTGCAAGAGGACTTCAAGGAAGGAACACGGAAGGTAGCTTTTGAACCGGAAATCTGAAATAGCAGTAGGGTTTCACGATTTATCCCCGTTACAGGATAAGGTGTTTTGACAGGAAGCGGAGTTGTGATTCGCTATCGTACCGGGAAAGACATCTGCAGAGGCAATCAGCAAAAAACTGATTGCGAACAAAGGTGGTACCGCGATGTATGTCGCCCTTTGCCGTAAGGCAGAGGGCGATTTTTTGTTGTAGGAATGGATGTTTCTAAAATGAAGAATAAAAACAAAAAATAAAACAATGGAGGCAAAGTATGAGCAAAGAATTAGCAAAAACCTATGACCCCAAGGGCATAGAAGACAGATTGTATGAAAAGTGGCTGGAAAAGAAATATTTCCATGCTGAGGTGGATCATTCCAAAACACCCTTTACCATTGTGATTCCGCCTCCCAATATTACCGGGCAGCTTCACATGGGACATGCTCTGGATAACACCATGCAGGATATCCTGATTCGTTTTAAGAGAATGCAGGGCTACAATGCCCTTTGGCAGCCGGGAACCGACCACGCCAGTATTGCAACGGAAGTTAAGATCATCGAAAAGATGAAGGAAGAAGGCATTTCCAAAGAAGATTTGGGAAGAGACGGCTTTTTGGAGAGAGCTTGGGAGTGGAAAAAGGAATACGGCGGAAGAATTATCTCCCAGTTGAAAAAACTGGGTTCTTCCTGTGACTGGGACAGAGAGCGTTTCACCATGGACGAAGGCTGTAATAAGGCAGTTACGGAAGTTTTCTGTAAAATGTATGAAAAGGGATACATTTACAAAGGCTCTAAGATTATTAACTGGTGTCCTGTTTGTAACACATCCATTTCGGATGCGGAAGTAGAATACGAAGAGCAGGACGGCAATTTCTGGCATATCAAATACCCGATTTTAAATGACAACGATGAGGAGAGCGGAGAATATCTGATCTTTGCGACCACCCGTCCGGAAACCATGCTGGGTGATACTGCAGTTGCGGTACATCCGGAAGATGAAAGATACCAGCATTTAATCGGCAAAAATGTGATGCTTCCTTTGATGAACCGCAAGATTCCGGTAGTGTCAGATACCTATGTTGACCGGGAATTCGGTACCGGTGTTGTTAAGATTACGCCGGCCCACGACCCCAATGACTTTGAAGTAGGAAAGCGTCATGATTTACCTATTATCAACGTAATGAACGATGATGCCACCATCAATGCTCTGGGCGGTAAATTTGAAGGAATGGACCGCTATGAGGCCAGAAAAGCCATCGTAAAAGAGTTGGATGAAATGGGACTTTTGGTAAAAATCGAGCCCCACAGCCACAACGTAGGAACCCATGACCGTTGTAAGACTACGGTAGAGCCCCTGGTAAAACAGCAGTGGTTCGTAAAAATGAATGAACTGATTCAGCCGGCAGCAGAAGCAGTAAGAAACGGAGATATCCGTCTTGTGCCGGAACGTATGGATAAAACCTATTTCAACTGGACCGACAATATCCGTGACTGGTGTATTTCCCGTCAGCTTTGGTGGGGACACAGAATCCCGGCGTATTACTGTCAAAAGTGCGGTGAGATTGTGGTTGGAAAATCCATGCCGGAAGTTTGCCCGAAGTGCGGTGATACCCATTTTGAACAGGATCCGGATACGTTGGATACCTGGTTTTCTTCCGCTTTGTGGCCGTTCTCAACCCTTGGTTGGCCGGAAGAAACCGAAGACCTTAAGTACTTCTATCCTACAGATGTATTGGTTACCGGATACGACATTATCTTCTTCTGGGTAATCCGAATGATTTTCTCCGGATTCGAACAGATGGGAGAAAAACCGTTCAAAACCGTATTGTTCCACGGGCTGGTAAGAGACTCCCAGGGACGGAAGATGAGTAAATCCTTGGGGAACGGTATTGATCCTTTGGAAATTATTGACCAGTACGGTGCGGATGCCCTTCGTCTTACTTTGATTACCGGTAATGCACCCGGAAATGATATGCGTTTCTACTACGAAAAGGTGGAGGCAAACCGTAACTTTGCAAATAAGATTTGGAACGCGTCCCGTTTCATTATGATGAACATGGACGGCAAGACCATTACCAAGCCGGCAGAAAATGATTTGCAGCCGGTAGATCAGTGGATTTTGTCCAAGGCCAATAAGCTTATTGCAGAAGTTACCGACAATATGGAAAACTACGAACTTGGTATTGCAGTGCAGAAGATTTATGACTTTATCTGGGATGAATTCTGCGATTGGTACATCGAAATGGTAAAACCCAGACTTTACAATTCCGACGACGCAGCTTCCCAGAATGCGGCATTATATACCTTAAAGACGGTACTTTTGGATGCATTAAAATTGTTACATCCTTACATGCCGTTTATTACGGAAGAAATTTTCTGTACCCTTCAGGATAAGGAGGAGTCCATCATGGTTTCTTCCTGGCCGGTATTTAGCAAAGAAAGAGAATATGCAGAGGCAGAAAAAGCCATCGAGATTATGAAGGAAGCCATCCGCGGTATCCGTAACGTGAGAGCGGAAATGAACGTAGCACCCAGCAAGAAAGCACAGGTATATGTGGTTTCCGATAAGCCGGAAATGCTTGCCATCTTTGAAGAAGGAAAGCTCTTCTTTGCACCCCTTGCTTATGCCTCAGAAGTAATCATGCAGGCAGACAAGAGCGGTATTGCAGAGGATGCGGTGTCTGTGGTAATTGCCAATGCAACCCTCTACATTCCTTTTGCGGAACTGGTGGACATCAAACAGGAAATCGAACGTTTGGAAAAAGAAATGAAGCGTTTGGAGGGTGAGCTTGCCCGTGTTAATGGAATGCTGGGTAACGAAAAGTTTGTTTCCAAAGCGCCCCAGGCAAAGATTGACGAGGAAAAAGCAAAACTGGAGAAATATTCCCAGATGATGGAACAGGTAAAAGAACGTTTGGCTCAGCTTAGCAAGGCATAAGAAAAACTTGAAGGAAGAACGGCAGTGGCCTTACGTTTAACCAAACTGCGGTATGCAGCAGAGTGAGTCAGGAAAGAGGTTAACACTTGTTCAAGGAAAATATGAGTTTCCGGGATGTGGAGGACTACATCCTGGAAATTCCTAAGTTTACAACAAAAAATAATTTTTCAGACACCTTAAAATTTTATGAATTTTTAGGCTGTCCCGGGAGTGCCGGGAAAATCATTCATGTGGCGGGAACCAACGGTAAAGGGTCGGTTTGTGCCTTTTTGGAGAGTCTATTGTTAAAATCCGGACATAGCTGTGGTTTGTTTTCTTCCCCGCATTTGGTAACCATGCGGGAGCGAATGCGAATCGGAAGAGAAATGATTCGGGAAGAGGAATTTGTAGCTGTTTTCTTTACGCTGATGAAAAAGTGTGAGGAATATAAGTCCTACCGGCCTACTTTTTTTGAATTGCTCTTTTTTATGACCATGCTTTGGTTTGAAAAAAAGAAACCGGAATATATTATTTTGGAAACCGGTCTGGGTGGACGTTTGGATACCACCAATGTGGTAAAAAAGAAAGAACTTTGCATTATTACCAAAATTGCGTTGGATCATACGGAATACCTGGGAGATACCGAAGAGGAAATTGCCAAGGAAAAAGCAGGGATATTGAAGCCGGCGACACCGGTACTGTATTACCATACCAAAGAGGAGACGGCAATTCCCATTAAAACAAGGGGAGAAGAACAGAAGAGCTGTGTGATTCCTTTTCGGGATGATTTCATTCAAAATATAAAAAAACATGAAAAATTCATTGATTTTTCAATATTTCTTGAGTATTATGGGTATAGTGATATTACTGTGTCATCAACCGGACTATATCAGGTAAGCAATGCGGGAATGGCATTGAAAGCGGGAGAAATACTGCTGAAGAAAGAAATGACACCTGATATGGCGGCAGAAGCCATAAAGGAAACTGTATGGCCTTGCAGAATGGAAGAGGTGCTTCCGGGGGTTATTGTAGACGGAGCCCACAATCCGGATGGCATAGAAGCATTTTTAAAGAGCGTATCGGAGAATCAGGAAAGAAAAATCCTGCTTTTTTCCGTTGTATCGGATAAAGATTATACTGAAATGATAAGCCGGCTGATTGGCATGGATTTGTTTGAAAAAATCATTCTTACTTCTGTTGGCGGGAAGAGAGCATTAAAAGCGGACAAGCTTTTGGCCGTATTTCCGCAGGAATTCAAATCCAGAATTCAGATAGAGGAAGATCCGGAGTCGGCGTTTCGATATGCCTTGGGGGAAAGAGAAGGCAGAACACTGTATGTGGCAGGTTCACTATATTTGGCAGGTCTTGTAAAAGGACTTTGTGAGGAGGAATTTAAGTGATTAATTTCGAAGAAGAATTGAAGAAGTTTCATCCCAGCCTTGAAATCGATGATGCGGAGGAAGCGATTTATAATAAGGATTTAACGGATATGGCGGATATCTTTGTAAAGATTGCCAGAGATTACGAGGAAGAGGAAGAATAGGAGATAAGCGTGCATGGAATGTTATAATTGCGGATGCCGTTTGTCTGAAAAAGATTATTGCACTGCCTGTGGTACGATGGTAGGTCGATATAAGGAAATCATGTATGCAGCCAACCGTTTTTATAATGACGGATTGGAGAGAGCCCGTGTTCGTGATTTATCCGGGGCAATTAACAGTTTACGGCAATGTTTGAAATTTAATAAAAATCATGTGGATGCCAGAAATTTACTGGGACTGATTTACTTTGAGATGGGAGAGGCGGTAGCTGCTCTGTCTGAGTGGGTTATCAGTAAAAACATTCGGGATGAGAAAAACTTAGCGGATGATTATATCAATATGGTGCAATCCAATCAGGGCCGTTTGGATACGATTAATACCACCATAAAAAAATATAACATTGCACTGGATTTGTGTAAGCAAGGCAGCAATGACCTGGCAGTGATTCAGCTAAAAAAGGTGTTGAATCTCAACCCGAAATATGTAAAAGCCCATCAACTTTTGGCATTGCTCTATATGGAGCGGGAAGATTGGGAGAAAGCAAAACGAGAGCTGGATCGTTGTTATAACATTGATAACGGAGATATCAATACCCTTCGCTACCGGAAGGAAACGGAGCAGATGCTTAACCCGGTGGATGAAAAAGGGCAAAGCAAGCGAAAGAAGAATGAATTGTCTGCTACCGTATATAAGAGCGGAAACGAAGTTATTATTCAACCGTTAAATGACAAAGAACCGTTAGGTTTAACTGCTTTTATCCAGATTGCCATCGGAATCATCATCGGTCTTTGCGTTACTTACTTTTTGATATTACCCGCCAAGGTACAAAGTGCCAAGGATGAACTGAACTTGGAGATTGCAAGCTACGGCGAACAAATAGACCAGAAGAATTCGGAGATTGCAGAATTAAATACCCGTATCGACCAGTTGGAACAGACCAATCTGACGTTGCAGGACGAAGTGGAACAGTATGCAGGTACCAACGGAGCCATTGATGCAAATAATTATCTTTTGGCGGCGGCATATACCTATTTGGACCCCAGTCAGGAAGATATGATGGTAGAGCAGTATTTGGATTTGATTGGGGAGGATTATCTGGAGCAGGGAGCATCTCCCGAATTTATGGATTTGTATGAATATCTGCAGGCACAGATTGGAGATTCGGTTTCACAGGAATATTATGAGTCCGGTCTGGAGGCCTATGACAGAATGGAATATGCAAGCGCAATCAATGATTTAAGTAAGGCATATTTCTATGATCCTACCAATGAAAATGCGCTGTATTATTTGGGATTGTCCTATTATGACAGCGGAGACTTGTCTATGGCAAGACAGCGGTTCGAGGAGCTGATCAATGTATTTCCGGACAGCACACTGGTGGATAAGGCAAGACAAAAATTACAAGAGATGGATAGTTAAAAGACATCAGATAAAATAAGGATAAGATACGAAAGAGAGTATGTAGAAGCATGCTCTCTTTTTTTGTCGAAAAAAGTCGGTTTTGACAACAAGTGTAAAAGAATTAAGAAAAAGGAGGAGCCTATGGAAGTAAAGAAAGAAGAAGTTTATTTGAGGATTTTACTGCCGGAGGAAATTGATCATCACCAGTCCGTAAAAATACGACAGAATGCGGATAAGAAAATATTAGAGGAGGGGGTCAGGGACCTTGTATTTGATTTTCAAAATACCAAGCTGATGGATAGCTCCGGAATCGGACTGATCATGGGACGTTACCGAGTGATATCCGTTTTTGGCGGAAACTTATATATCGCCAATGCGAATGAGCGGATTGAAAAAGTAATCAAATCCGCCGGCCTGGAAAAAATTGTAAAGTTCATTAGAAAATCATAGTAAAAATTGTAAATAGAAAGGAAAGAAAAAAATGACAGAATATCAGGAGAAAATACTGGAATTAAAGCAAATGGATAATTTTATGGAATTGTATTTTCCGGCGGTTTCGGAAAACGAAAGTCTGGCAAGAATGGCAGTGGCCGCATTTCTTGCACAGTACAATCCTTCGGTGGAAGAATTGGGGGATATGAAAATTGCCGTATCGGAGGCGGTGACCAACGCAATTATTCATGGGTACGAAGAGGAAGGAAGAAGTAACGACTTGGTACATATTTTGTGCAGTAAAAGGGGCGAAGAGTTCTATTTGGCCGTTATGGATCAGGGAAGGGGGATTGCAGACGTTAAAAAAGCCATGGAGCCGCTTTATACGTCCAAACCGGAAATGGAACGCTCCGGTATGGGATTTTCCTTTATGGAGGCATTTACGGACGAATTGCAGGTGATGAGTAGCTTCGGAAAAGGAACCGGAATCTTTATGAAAAAGAAAATGAAAAGCGCCGTTCAAAAACAGGACATTTAGGAGGCAAAATGGAAGAAATAACAAAAATGCTGATACGGTCGCAAAACGGAGATAAAGAAATCCGAAATGAACTGATTGAGAATAATCTGGGTCTGGTTCGTCATATCGTAAAGCGTTATTTGGGACGCGGTTATGATGCAGAAGAATTATTTCAGATTGGCGTGATAGGACTGATTAAGGCCATAGATCACTTTGATACTACCAGAGAGGTGCAGTTTTCCACTTATGCTGTTCCCTTGATTTTAGGAGAAATCAAGCGTTTTTTTCGGGATGACGGTATGGTAAAAGTGTCGAGAAGTATTAAAGAAAATGCATATCGAATAAAGCAAATGAGTGAGGAATTTTGGAAAAAGAACGGAAGAGATCCCACCATGAAGGAAATGGCAGGTTTGACGGGACTGCATCAGGAAGATATTGTAATGGCGATCGAATCCTGTTACGAAGTAGAGTCGATTTACCAATCCGTATATCGAAGTGAAGAGAATGAGATATATTTAATTGATAAGCTGACGGATGAAAAGGATGTGCATGAGGAGGTGTCCAATCAAATTGTTTTAAATGAATTATTGAACGGAATGGAAGAACGGGAACGGGAACTGATTCGACTAAGGTATTACGAAAACAAAACCCAGGTGGAGGTGGCGGCAATTCTTGGGACAACCCAGGTGCAGATTAGTCGGCAGGAAAAGAAAATTCTTTTGAAAATGAGGGCAGAAATACATTGAAAAAAACCATCGTTTGTAATAAAATAATACGTAGGATTATTTTAGAAAGGTGGAAGTTGTCTTATGGCTAAGAAAAAAAAGAAAGATGATTCCAATTTAGTAGGAAGAATTATCACACTTTTGTTTGTTTTGATTTTAGTAGCAGGTGGTTATGGTTTGTTTTCCATGTTCCGTCAGGTTGAAATTACAGAGGAAAATCTTGCAGGAGAGTGGAAACTGCCCGGTTCTCCCGTAGTTTATTATCAGTTCGGAACAGACGGAACCGCATCTTCTTATGAAAAATATACAGGAACAGGTAATGTTGCCAACCAGAGAGAATATCGTTATGAGTTAGTGGATAATGTTATTATTCTTGAGTGGGTGGATGAAGACCGTGTGGAAGAGATTAAAGTTACCGGTTTGAGTTACGCGCAGCTGTCGGTAATTATGAATGCTTCAGAGATGAAGTCTTTGACGCGAGAGAACATGTTCTAGTATAAAAAAACAAATAAGATACATAATAAAGAGAGACTTGAGAAAGGCTCTCTTTTTTTATGGAAAATCAGACGATTTATTTGAAATTGGAACGGGATGTTGCTGTCCGGAAAAATGAAATTCTGTTAAAAGATTTAGGCGCTGTATATTGCAAGGATAAGGGACTGCAGGAAAAGGCGGAACACTTGCGGCTGGATACCTTTGAAAACAAGGAAACGAAGCGGTTGTTTGTTGATGTTATGAAAGTGGTGCCAAGGTTAGAACAACTGGGAAAAAACGTCACGATTGAAAATTTGGGAGAATGCGATGTGGCGATAGAAAGAGTGGCTGACAAGGAACCATCAAAACTTTGGCAGGGAATTAAAACGGCTTTTGTGGTGTTGATAAGCTTTTTTGGTACGGCATTTACCATCATGGCATTTCATAACGATATTGCGATTAAATCCTTATTTGATGAAGTATACTATTTGATTATGGGAGAGCAGAATCCGGGATTTACTTACCTGGAACTTTCTTATTCGATTGGCCTTGCTGTAGGGATTATTGTATTTTTTAATCATTTCGGCAAGAAGCGAAAGGGGCTGGAACCTACGCCGATTGAAGTTGAAATGAAACTCTACGAATCGGATATTGTGACCACTTTAATTGAAACGGAGAAAAGAAAAAAATGATGCTGTTACTTCTTTTGACGACCTTTGGTTTTGGTTGTATTGTTTCCGGAGGCGTATTGACCGTTTTACTTAGCGTAGGCTTGGTACCCCGGTTTGCGGAAGAAACCAATACGGCAGCTAGTATTCTTACTTATGAAAATGCCATTATTCTGGGAACTGTCATGGGCTGTCTTTGGACGGTCTTCCCACAGTGGTTTTCGCCGGGGAGTGATGCAGTAGCCGGAAATACGGCAATGCTTACGATGCGTTCTTTCGGGAATCTGTTGCGACAGGGAAGTTTAGTGTTTTACGGATTTTTTTCGGGAATTTTTGAAGGCTGTGTTGCCATGGCAATTGCAGAGATGTTAGACAGTATTCCTATATTTACAAGGAGAATCGGCTTTAAAAAAGGCTTAAGTTTTATGGTGTGCAGCATAGGACTGGGCAAGGCAGTGGGTTCTTTTTTGTATTTTTTTTACGGACTCTGGGCAACCATATAAAAAAACCGACCTCCCAAGCGTTAGATTTTACTCCGGCTTTGGGGGATCGGTTTAATTTTTTCGTTTTTTATGTAATCGCAGTTATTCTGCCTTTACTTCTTTCCAGTATTCGCTCATAAGGTTAGTGGTTTCTTCATCCATTAACTGATAAACTTCACAGTTGGTAAGCGATTCCAAATTAGGAATAATGGTTTCGTTGTTACGGATTTCTTCGTCCAATGCTTCGATAACTGCAGTATTCGGAGTGGGATAATATACATATTCGAAGTTTTGTAAAGCCACATCCTGACGGCAGCAAAGGAAGTTCAAAAATTCATAAACCGCTTCCTGGTTGTCACATTCCTTGGTCATTGCCCAGCAGTCAATCCAAAGGTTACTGCCTTCTGAGGGAACGACATAAGCCAAATTTTCATTGTATTCGCATCCAAGGATACCATCACCGGAATAAACAACGGCAATTGCTGCATTTTCAGCCACCATTTCATCTCTTGCTTCATCTACAAGATAGGCCTGTACATCTGCCTTCTGTGCAATCAAAAGGTCTCTTGCTTCGGCAAGTTCCTCGGGATTTGTGGTGTTGCAGGAATAACCAAGGTAGCAAAGAGCAACCATAAAGGAATCACGCATGCTGTTTTGCATAATGATGTTTCCTGCGTATTCGCCGTTAAATAAAACGTCCCAGCTGGTAGGCGGTTCGGAAACCATTTCTTTGTTGTACAAAAGACCTACGGTTCCGTAGAAATAGGGAAGTGCATACTGATTGCCTTCGTCAAAGGTAGCACAAAAATCCCAACATTCCTGACTGATATTATCGATGTCTTCTAACTGGCTAAAGTCGATGGGCTGTAATGCTTCGTCTTCCATCAATTTCATGATGATGTATTCGGAAGAGCAAACCACATCGTATTCAATAGCGCCGGAAGAATATTTGGAATAGAGTTCTTCGGGAGTTACCGCTTCTTCGTAAAGAACTTCAATTCCGGTTTCTGCAGTAAATTGATCCAAAAGTTCCGGGTCAATATACATACCGTAGTTAAATACGGTAATCTGCTGCGGAGCTTCGTCGGTGCCGCAACCGCAAACGGCTACAAGAGCCACCATCAAAATGACGGTAAAAAGCATAGCAATTTTTTTCTTCATGTTACACATGTCCTCCTCGTGTTTTTGCTTTTTTAGGTGCTGTAATAATATTTACCGCAATTAAAATAATTAGTGTAAAAAGGAAGATAACCGTGGAGAGTGCGTAAAGCTCCGGGCGGATTCCCTTTTTTAACTGAGCATAAATCATGGTAGAGAGCGTGTTTACACCGGCTCCCTTCGTAAAGTAGGTAATTACGAAATCATCCATCGACATGGTGACTGCCATGAAAAATCCGGAGATAATGCCGGGCACGATTTCCGGTAAAATAACTTTAAAAAAGGAATGAACAGGACCGGCACCCAAGTCTCTGGCGGCTTCGTAGGTGCTGATATCCAATTGGTTAAATCTGGGCATGATACTCAAAATAACATAGGGAATGTTAAAGGTAATATGAGCTAACATAATACTGGCAAACCCAAGAGGCATAAATTTAATCAGTAAAAGCATCATGGCAATACCGGTAACGATATCGGCGTTTAACATCGGAATATTGGTAATGGACATTACCAAAGAGTATTCTTTTTTTCGCATGGCATCAATACCGATGCAGGCCAATAAGCCTAAGATAGTTGCGAAAAAAGCAGAGCCGAAGGCCAAAATCAATGTGTTTTTCAGTGCTTTCATTACGTTGCTGCTGGTGAAGATTTCTGCATACCAATCCAGGGTGAACCCACCCCATACCACACGAGAGATGGAATCATTGAATGAGGAAACAATCAAAACCAGAATGGGCGCATAGAGGAAAAACATGATAATTCCGATATAGGATTTGCATAAAAAGTTTTTAAATCTTACCATACCCGTGACTCCCTATCTTTGTTTTCCTGTTTTTCGGAGAAAATTAGTCCGATTATAACAAATATCATCAGGGCAAAGGATAATCCGGAGCCCAAATGCCAGTTCATACTGGTGACAAATTCCTGTTCAATGACATTTCCGAGAAGCTGAATTTTTCCGCCCCCCAATACATCCGGAATAACAAAGGAGGTAAGGGAGGGAATAAATACCATGGTAATACCGCTGATGATTCCCGGCTTGGAGAGAGGGAGCGTTACACGAAAGAGCTTCGTAAACTTGGAAGCTCCAAGGTCTGCCGCTGCATCCAGTAAATCCTGGTCAATATCCATAACCGCATTGTAGATGGGAAGAATCATGTAAGGCAGGAAATCGTACACCATACCAAAAATAATTGCTCCCGGCGTGTTAATCATATCAAAGGGTCCAAGTCCCACATAGGATAAAATCATATTTAAAATGCCGTTTTTACTAAGAATCATTTTCAGTGCCAAAATTCTTAAAATGGAATTCATCCACATGGGAAGAATTAAAATGACAATCATTAGTCCCTTGTTGCTAAGATTGAGTTTTCTCAAAATAAGAGCCAAGGGGTAGGCCAGCAACAGGCAAAGCAGGGTACAAAGGAGTGCCAGTTCCACAGAAAGCAAGGTTGCTTTGATGTGCAACGAATCAAAAATGGCAAATAAATTTTCCAGAGTAAAGCCACCATCGGAGGTGGTAAACGCATAATAGGCAACGAATAACAGCGGAAGTACAATAAAAGCTGTCATCCAAATAATATAGGGTAACGCGATGTGTTTTCTCTTAATGGAAACATTTTTCATGGAATAAGATACTCCTGTCTCGAATTAGGTTTTCTTTGGAATAAATATTGGGAAGAAGGGGTTATTCTTCTTTAATAACATCTTCGTCTTCGGATTCCGGCTTATTCATAATCTGAATGTTGAACGGTTTTACATACAAATCCACTTCGCTACCTTTTTCATGGTAAGCAGTGGTGTGAATCATCCAGTTCAGGCCGATTCCTTCTGCCATGATTTCGTAATGTACGCCCTTAAATAATACGGAGGTAACTACCGCAGGGAAGATTCCTTTTCCGCGCTCCATAATTTCCACGTCTTCCGGACGGATTACTACGTCTACGGGAGTGTTGTTGCCAAAACCTTTATCTACACAGACAAAGGTGGTGTCCTGAATCTGCACCAGTTCGTCCTTTAACATAATACCGGGGATTAAGTTGGCATCGCCGATAAAATCTGCAACGAAGGCATTCTGAGGCTCATTGTAGATGTCTTCCGGACTTCCGATCTGCTGAATGTAGCCTTGATTCATAACCACAATTTTGTCGGACATGGTAAGCGCTTCTTCCTGGTCGTGGGTAACGTAAATAAAGGTAATCCCCAGTTCTTCCTTTAAGCGAATCAATTCTTTTTGCATATCCTGGCGTAATTTTAAATCCAAGGCGCCTAAGGGTTCATCCAAAAGAAGAATCTGCGGTTCATTGACAATCGCTCTTGCGATGGCAACTCGCTGCTGCTGACCGCCGCTTAAGGAACGGGGTTTTCTTTTCTCATAGCCAATCAGATTTACCAAATCCAAAGCATATTTTACTTTTTCCCGAATGTAAGCATCGTCTTTTTTCTTTATTTTCAAACCAAAGGCAATATTTTCCTCAATGGTCATATGAGGAAACAGGGCATATTTTTGAAATACCGTATTAACGCAACGCTGTTCGGTGGGAAGGGAAGTAATGTCTTTTCCTTCCAATAAAACCTGCCCGGAATCGGGAGTTACGAAACCGCCGATGATTCGAAGGGTAGTGGTCTTTCCGCAACCGGAGGGACCAAGCAATGTAACAAATTCATTGCGTTTGATGTCCAACGATAAGTCTTCTAAAATCAATTCTCCGTCAAAGGATTTGGAAATATCTTTTAATTGTAAAATATTGTCCTGCATAATGTTCTCCGTTTCGTATTTTATTTAAAAACTGGGAGGCGTGCTGACCCACAAAAAAGTTACCGGGCCGCTGCCGTGGTTAATGATCTGATGTTTTTTGGTACAAGGGTAGTAAAAGGATTCTCCCTCTTTTACGATATTGGGTACTTCATCCAAAAAGAGAGTCAGTTGCCCTTTTAGGACATATCCGAATTCTTCGCCGGTGTGTGCTTTGTCCAAAGTGGTTTTGCCGCCGGGAGAGAGTGTGATGCGGACCGGTTCCATCATGTTTTTTTGCGCATCGGCCACCAGCCATCGGATGTTGGCTCCGTTTTCCTCATCTACTTTCTCAAAGTAATCGTCTTTGTGGTAAACTACCGATTGTTTTTTGGAAGTACTGAAAAATTCAGCGGGAGTACACCCGAGACATTGTAGGATGTCTAAGAGGGTAGGGACGGAAGGTACCGTCAAATCCCGTTCCAACTGCGATATGTATCCTTTGGTTAATTCGGTTCGGTCTGCCAGTTCCTGTTGGGTTAAACCATACTGGTTTCGAAGGTCTTTCAGACGTTGACCAAGTTTCAAATCCGTATTCATGTTGCTCCCCATTTTATCTGCGTTTTCTTGTTATTCTTCAGAAAAATAAGCTTAAAAAAAATCCCTAACAAAGTCGCAATAAAAATATACTTTGAGTTTAGAGATTGTTTACTTTCAACATATATTATATAGAATACCGTAAGAATGTCAATGGTATTTGTATAAATAATAACGATTTCACAAATTTTTTTAGAGAAAAAGTTCCAGAACAAAGACGACCAGACAGGAACCGACTGCAACTTTAAAAAGTCCCTGCTTAAAATAGGCCAAAATCAGGGCAACCAAAAAGCCCACCAGAGCAGACAATGTATTTCCCGTAGCGCTTAAAATGGCGGGGAAAGTCATGACAGATAAGGTGACGTAAGGAACATAATATAAAAAAGAACGAATGGTTTTGTTCTTAATTTCTTTTCGAATCAAGGTAAGAGGGAGCATACGAATTAAATAGGTAACGCCCGCCATAATCAAAATATAAATCAGGATGCTATTCTCCATCTTCGTTTTCCTCCTTTACCGGGAATAAGAGTGCAGCCCCAAAGGCCAGCACCAAAGTCAATATAACAATCCGGATGCCGGAAGAAATTTCTTTTACCACCGGCAGAATCGAAAAAACATAGCTAAAAAGCATGGAAAGAACTACCACAAGGGCAATGTTTTTTTCTTCTCTTGCAGGCGGAATAATGATGGCAATAAACATTCCGTAAAGGGCAATGCTGAGGGCACTGACAATGCCTGCAGGCAAAATATTACCGAAAATGACGCCTAGGCAGGTGCCAAGAGACCAGCCGGGAATTGCCACAGCCATGGCACCGTAAGAGTAAAAAGGGTTTAACTTTCCATCGACACCGATGGAAATACCAAAAATTTCATCCGTAACGTCAAAAGCCAGGATAAAACGGTGAAAGAAAGGTGTTTTGGAATCTAGCTTTTGGGATAAGGCACAAGACATCAAAAGGTAACGGATGTTTACTACCAATGTGGTAAGCGCCATTTCCATATAAGGCGCGTTGGCTGCAATTAAAGTCATGGCAGCGAACTCTCCGGCAGAAGTATTGTTGGTAAAAGACATAAGGGTAGCCCAGAATGCGGAAATACCGATTTGTTTTGCCTGGATTCCCAAGGTAAAAGAAACTGCAAAATATCCCAGCATAATGGGAATGCCGTCTCGAAGTCCTTTTTTAAAATATGTGCTGTTGCTTTCAGCGGTTACTGTATTCAATGTTTTGCTCCGTTTCCTAAAAAATGCCAATAAACATTCTATCACGTTGTTTTTTTTTGTAAACCCTATTTCTAACATTGACGGGAAGTATATTTTATGAAAATTCCACCATAATAAGAAAACGAAGGCATGTTAAGCAGGAGGAAGAAAAATGGAACGAAAGTGTGGGCAAATCGGAAAGCAAAGTATTGCTTACCGGGAACCGGTATATATATTGAGTGCGGCGGCAGTAGGCGGTAGCAAAGAGGAAAAAGGACCGTTGGGGAGTTATTTTGATTTGCTGGCATCCGACGACAAATTCGGTGCAGAAACCTGGGAAGCAGCAGAAAGCCGTTTTCAGCAAAATGCTTTGCAGATTGCACTAAATAAAGCGGGAAAGAAGGCAGAAGAGGTTCGATATTTATTGTCAGGAGACTTGCTGGGACAAAGCATGGCGAGCAGTTTTGGTACGGGAACTTTCGGCATACCGCTTCTTGGCTTGTACGGGGCATGCTCCACCAGCGGCGAAGCACTTTGCATCGGAAGCATGTTAGTGGCGGGGGGATTTGCAGACTTGACCGCTTGTGTTACCTCCAGCCATTTTGCCAGTGCAGAGAAGGAGTTTCGCTTTCCGCTAGGATACGGGAATCAGCGTCCGTTGTGTGCAAGCCGAACCGTATGTGCCAGTGGGGCGTTTCTTTTGACGAAGGAGAAAGAAAATACGCAGATGGTGGGAATTGTGGGAATTACGCCGGGAAAAGTGGTGGATTACGGCATCAAAGATTCCATGAATATGGGAGCGGCCATGGCGCCTGCAGCAGCAGATACGATAGCGGTTCATTTAAAGGATTTTGGCAGAGAGCCGGAAGACTATGATAAAATTATCACCGGTGACTTGGGGGCAGTAGGAAAAACAGCTCTGCTTCATTTGTTACAGAAAAGAGGATATGACATAACTTCTCAGCACATGGATTGCGGTATGGAAATATATGGTGTGAATCAGAATGCAGATACGGGAACTTCGATTTGCGGACAAGACAGTCATGCGGGAGGAAGCGGTTGCGGCTGTGCAGCCAGTGTTTTGGTTACGCTTATTTTAAGAAATCTTCGTGAGAAAAAATGGAAAAGAGTATTGTTTGTACCTACCGGAGCCCTTCTTAGTAAGACCAGCTTTAATGAAGGAAATACGGTTCCGGGAGTGGCACACGCAGTCGTGTTGGAAAGAATTTGATTTCGCTAAAGAGAATTATTTTACTTTCAGGTAGGCATCGATAATCGCTAAAATCCGTTTTTGGTCTTTGGGTTCAAGCTTTTCGATTGCTTCGGTATATTTGGTCATTTTAATTTTAAAACCCTGGGTCAAAACATCCTCTAAGATTTCATCGGAGGAAACGTCCAGGGTATTAATTATTTTAACAAAGGTTTCCAAGCGAGGTGTTTTCTCGCCGCGTTCAATCATACCGATATAGACCGGAGACAATCCGGTTCTTTCAGCCAAATCTTCCTGGCTCCATTCACATTCAATTCTTCGGTCCCGAAGTTTTCTTCCGATTTCCGCAGTTTCCATACATACACCTCTTTATACGAGTTATAACAACCTACCAATAGTATAAGTAAAACTCGGCAAGATATACACTAACTGCAGGTATCAAAAGAAAACGAACAGTATAGAATTTGTGCTATTTTAAAGTAACGCTATCGTTTAACAACATGGTACTGTATAAAAACAGAACATCGCTGTTCTCAAAATCAACATATTCTCCTAAGAATGCGGAGCGGATATATCTGGTGTCAATCATGGTAATACGGGAATATTCTTCCAGTAAAAGGGGAGCAATGCTGCTACCGAAGGAGTCGCGGAAAAGAATCAGATTCCGCTCATTTTCACAGAAAGGATTCTCGATGACAAGAAGGGCGGAGGACCCGGACAAAAAGAAGGAATAGGGGTCTGCATCAGCCAAGTAGTTTTCGTCATAAACCGTGTTTGCCTTTCCGGTTTCCAAGTGGGTAACGGAGGCATTTTGAATGGGGGAGGCATTAAGATAGGATAAATTCTCCCATATTCCGTAGTAGCCAGCATTTCCGCAAAGAACACCCTGAAAATCCGTAAGTGGAGTGATACACTCGTAATCCGACATCCCGGTGTGGGAAGGAACCATGGAAGATAAAAGGGCATCTGCCACCGGAAGTAAGGTTTCCTGACGCCAATGGGTGTCGGTCCGATAATAAGATTCCGCAGATAAATGCTCTTCAATGGATATAAATTCCGCAAAGGGAAGAGCATCGATAAAATAAGCCTCCATCTCCTCATAGGGAAGTACCGGGGTGGTATTCGCTTCCATCAGATAGTGGTTCTTGTCCGGAATAATGCTAAAATAAATTGTTCCTTCACAATCGGATAAATACTGCTGATAGATTGTGGTAAAGTGTCCGGCTGCCCGTTCCAAAGAATCCGGGTTCAGCGGATAGTCGATGAGTAACAGATGCCCGTTCGAGAGCAGGTAGCCGTTGTTTTCGGTTCGTCCATAAAGAGAATGGGTAGTAAGCGTGGCCATAGAGCGAAAATCATCCCGGAACGGGAAATGATCTTTTAAATAAGTCTCCATTAAAGTTCCGTAAGTGCCACCGGTAAGAGATGCCAAGGTGGTTTCCGGAAAGGAGGCCAGTTTTCTTCGTTCGGCTTCGCTGTATTCCTCCCGGGGACCAAAAAGCAGCAAAATGCTAAGAATGGTCCAGCAAAAGAAAAGGGGAAGAAGGAGGAAAATGGTTTTTTTATTATATTGAAAAAAGTTCATACGTATCCTCCTTTCCTAAAATTGAAAATACAAAAACGGTTGTGCGGAATGTCCGATAATCCAGGCACTGCAAAGAAGCAAAAGCACCGGATAGAGAAGGCTCTTTCCAACGGAAACAACCATCGGAAGAGCTTTATTGGATTTGCTCCAATTTTCCTGATAACATTTTTTGAGCCACGGAATCACAGGGAAGGAAAACAGCGCGGCAAAGCAAAGAAGAAGCAGGCTGTCCTTTAGGTAATACCCGTCCAAAGAAGAAATCAGAGGAAGGTTATTGAATCCGAACATGCTTTGTATTTGCTTAAACCCTTCAGACAAAGAGGGGGCGGCAAATAGAACAAATCCCAGGACTACCATGAAAAGGGTATATACGTGGCCGATGAACTTCGGGATTTTTTTAAGAATATTTAATAGGAAAAGCTTCTCCATTACCAAAAGAATTCCGTAGAAAAGTCCCCAGGTGAAAAACTGCCAGCCGATTCCGTGCCACAGTCCGGTCAGCATAAATACCACCAAAAGATTTCGGATGGTACGCGGCATACCCTTTCGGCTTCCGCCCAAAGGAATATAAACATAGTCTTTGAACCAACTGCTAAGGGTCATGTGCCATCGTCTCCAAAATTCGGTAATGCTTTCGGAAACATAGGGATAATTAAAGTTTTCCGGTAAGCGAATGCCAAACATTTTCCCCATGCCGATGGCCATGTCGGAGTAACCGGAAAAATCAAAATAGATCTGTAAGGTGTAGGCGATGGCACTTAGCCAGGAAAGAAATACTGAGGGTGAACTACCTGCCCAAAGAAGATGCATTTCGGACAGCTGGTCTGCAATAAGTAATTTCTTGGATAACCCGATTAAAAAACGCTCCACGCCTTGTTGAAAAGCCGGGAAAGAACAATTTTTTTTCAATAGATCCTGCTCCATGTCCTGATAACGAACGATGGGCCCTGCAATTAATTGGGGAAAAAAAGATACATAGGTAGAGAATAAGAGCCAGTTTCGCTTTTGCATGGGCTCTTTCCGATATAAATCAATCAGGTAGCCCATGGTTTGGAAGGAATAGAAACTGATTCCTACCGGCAGGGCAGATCCGCCTTTGTATTTAAAAAAGAATAATTGTCCGATACAAAACAAGAGGCAAATCCACAAAATGATTTTGCGAAACGTTTGGTGTTGGGGCAAAGAAAAATGGTCCAAAAGATAACCACCGAGAATACCGGCAAAAAGCACCATGAAAAAGTATGGAAGTCCGTGAGGGCTTCCATACGCATAAAAAACAAGACTGCTGATTAGTAAAAACAGATTTTTTCCCTTCGGCAGTACATAGTAAAGAAGCAGTACCACCGGAAGAAAAATATATAGAAAAGTAATCTCGGAAAAAATCATTTTGTTTCTCCTAAAAAATTAGTAAACAGTTACCTCTCCGCCGCAAAGTTGTGCAAAAGCATCGACTACGGACTGGGATGTGATGGTCTCCGCATATTCGGAACTTACCATAATAAGAAGAACGACATCCTCATAGGAAACGACCTGTAAGTCATCGGCTTCTACGCAAATCCATTTTCTGGGGTCGATGCCGGCTTTCATTTCGGCAGCAATATCTGCGGTAGCCGCCGGGTCAGCAGCACGTACTACCACAAGGGAGTATGCCTGTGAACCGATCATGGATTCAGAGAATGCTGCTTCTGAAACAACAGAAGTGTCTGCAAGTCCGGTGAAGGACTGGAAAATGGCTGCATCCGACGCATCTACGTTATCGGTATAAACACCAAATTCCGGTGCCACTACGGTGTAGATGGAATCAATCACGTCAACAGCAGTTGCAGTTCCCAAATCAAGTGCATCATCGGTGGATGCATTGTCATCGGCAGAGGAGTCTTCCGTATCGCCGTTTTCTTCGCCGGCGGTTTCATCCTCAGCGGGAACATCTTCGGTTACCTCATCTTCAGCGGGAACGTCCTCGGTTACTTCGTCCTCTGCGGAAGTATCCTCCTGAACGATTTCATCCTCAGCCGCAGTATCATCTTGTGTATTATCAGCACCACAACCTGCCAATGCCAGACCGGATACGATTGTCATCATCAGTAAAAGAGAAGTTAATGTTTTCTTTTTCATTTTTGCCTCCTAAAAATAGTATTATTCATAAAAGATAAAGAAAATCCGAAAACGGACATTTCTTTATTGCGTCCTCATTGTAGCGAAAAGAATAGTTACTTGTCAATAGATTCGGTGGGTGGTATTATTTTCCTAAGTTTGATTTTTTTGTGAATAAGAATAAAAAAGCCGGATGAAAATAGAATTTGGAGGATGTGTATGTCCGATAAAATGAAAAAATCATTGGTAGTACAGGGAAGTATTTTGGCAATGGCAGGAATCATTTCCAAAATCATCGGATTTTTGTATCGTATTCCCATGGCAAATATTATGGGAAATACGGGAAACGGATTATATTCGGTAGCCTTTGGAATATACAATATTGCCCTGACCCTGTCCTCTTACAGCATGCCCCTTGCCGTATCGAAACTAATGAGTGAGCGGCTTGCCAAAAAAGAATACAAAAATGCAGATGCGTTATTTCGAAAGGCATTTTTATTTGCCTTTCTTTCCGGTGCCATCGCTTGCGGGGCATTGTTCTTTGGAGCAGAGCTTCTGGCGGATATGTACCAAAAGGAAGGATTGGAAAGACCTCTTAGAATTTTGGCACCGACCACCTTTGTGGTGGCGCTTCTTGGCACTTGCAGAGGTTATTTTCAGGGACATAAAAATATGTTGCCCACGGCAGTTTCGCAGATTTTAGAGCAGATAATCAATGCTATTGTCAGCGTAGTGGCAGCAGGCGCTTTTGTGGCAACCGCGCTGGATGAAACGGAGAAAGCTTCCAAAGGGGCTATGGGCGGAACACTGGGAACGCTGGCCGGCGCTTTGTTTGCGCTTCTTATGTTCGGCGTTTTGTTCTTTATGAACCGAAACAATCGCAGGGAAGAATTGGCCGGAGAAGATGAGAATACGGAAGAAAACAAAATTGTCTATCAAGCTATTTTTTTAACGGTGCTTCCGGTGATTTTAAGTCAGTCCATCTATCAATTGGGATATACCCTGGACGACTATCTGTTTGGTAACCTGATGCATGCCAAAGGTTTTGATGCTACCCTGGTGACGAATTTGCAGGGGGTATTTAATACCCAGTACAACCAGATGATTAATTTGCCGACAGCCATTGCTACGGCCATGGCATCGGCAACCATTCCCAGTATTGTGGCTTCCTACACGCTAAAAAATTATGACAGGGTTACGGAGAAGATGAACCTTGTTTTAAAGATTAATATGTTGATTGCCATACCGTCTTTTGTTGGATTGGCGGTTTTGGCAGAACCCATTATGACCGTATTGTTCCCGGGATTAAAAGAGTATCATGAAGTAGCGGTACGACTGCTGCAAAGCGGCTCTTTGGCGGTTGTTTTTTATGCACTATCCACCTGTACAACTTCTATCTTGCAGGGGTGCAACCGCATGCGTACGCCGGTGATTCACTCCGGTATTTCATTGCTGATTCATGCCGGCATTGTGGCCGGTTTGATTATGGGAACCGAGCTTGGCGTGTATAGTCTTGTCATTGGAAATGTAACCTTCCCGTTACTGGTTTGTATTTTAAACTGTGTGAGTATCAGAAGGCTGTTGCAATATCGCTTCCAGTGGAAAAATACATTTGTCAAACCCTTGCTGGCGGCTGGTTTGATGGGGGTGGCAACTTACGGAGCATACACCGGATTAACTGCAAATGGAGTAGGGGTGGTTTTCGCATTGGTTCTTTCCATTGTAGTGGCAATTCTTTTATACGTTGCCGGATTGATGGTTTTAAAAACTTTTACCCAAGAAGAGTTAAAACAGTTTCCCATTATCGGGAAGAGAATAGGATAACGAGGTACCATGGAAGTCAGAATCTATGCAATGACCCATAAAGAATACGAATTTCCGAAAGATGGGATTTATCGACCGTTGCAGGTGGGATATGCCTGCCATCATCGAAATTTGGGATACGAAACCGATGCCACGGGAGACCATATTTCAGAGAAAAATCCTTTTTACAGTGAACTCACCGGTCTGTACTGGGTGTGGAAAAACGTGGCGGATGCGGATGTTATCGGGATATGTCATTACCGAAGGTATCTGCAAAACAATGCAGGGAAATTGTTTAATCGGAAGCAAATTCTTCAGGTGCTGTCTTCCTATGATGTGATGACCACCAAAAAAGTGATTTTAGACAACTCTTATTTAGACGGCTTTTCCGGAAAACATAACCGGCAGGATTTAATCGTGACGGGAGAGGTGATAAAAGAAAAGTTTCCTGCGTATTCGGATTGCTTTGAAACAATGATTCGCCAGAATACGACTTATTTTGGGAACATGATGATTTGTAAGCGGGAATTGTTTGCAGAGTATGCGGAGTGGCTTTTTTCCATTTTATTTGAAGTAGAAAAAAGAATAGATACGACGGATTACAATGATTATCAAAAGAGAGTCTATGGGTTTATTTCGGAAATTCTTTTGATGGTCTATTTGAAAGTAAAGGGCTGTAGAGTTTATGAGTGTGATGTGGCAGTCATCGGAGAGAAAAAGGAAACCGAAGAAACCATAAGGACCATTGGCGAATTGCTTAGAGAATATAAAATAGAAGAAGCGATGCAGTATTTTCATAAAGTGTATCAAAAACGCCCGGATGTATTGATGGAGGCCTCGGATACCAAGGGGGATTTAAAGCTTTGTGTTCAGCTTTTGGCTTCTTTACATATGGAATCGGAGCGTATGGGAAGTTCTTATTTGGAAAAGGAAAATCGCCCGGAGGAATTGCTGAAAATCATAAGACAACTAAACGAGCTGGCGGCCCAAAGCCATAACGGAAAAAGAACGGAAGAAATGGAGCGCTATAGGAAAGAAAAGGAATTGCCGGAATGCTTTTTGGAAACGGCACTACGACTCCGTTTTGCGGTTTTTGAATAGAGAAGGAGGACAAGATGCGTTGTATGGAATTTAAAATGGAGAGGCAGGGACTTCTTCAGGTGGGAGAGCAGGTAACCATTACGGAGGGAGTGCTTCCCAGCAGTTATTATTACACAATAGACCCTTCCCTTGCCATGTCGGGAAATTTTACGTTTCGGGAGAGGCTTTCCTCCAGAGAAGGTGTGGTGAAGGAAATTCAGGAAAATGCAAGAGGATTCTATGTAACCGTGGAATTTGCAGAGGACTAAAGAGAAAACTGTGAAAAGCAGAGAAGAAATGAATTTTTAGGTAGTCAAAGTTTAAAAAGGAAAGAGTTGAAGCGAAGAAGTGCCTATGGTATCATGAAAAAGAAAAAATGCCCGTGAAATACGGCAAAGAATAGAAAACAGAGAGAAAAGAGAGGAACAGGATATGTTAAAGAAAATTAGTACAGACAAGGCTCCGGCAGCCATCGGACCTTATTCACAGGGAATTGTTGCAGGAGATATGCTTTTTGCATCCGGTCAGATTCCCATTAACCCTGCAACGGGAGAAGTTGAGGCAGAAGGAATTGAGGCGCAGGCAGAGCAGGCAATGAAAAATGTGGGTGCCATTTTGGAAGCAGCCGGTGTCGGCTATGAAAATGTGGTAAAAACAACTTGCTTTCTTGCAGAAATGGCAGATTTTGCTGCATTTAACAGTGTGTATGAAAAGTACTTTACGGAGAAACCGGCAAGAAGCTGCGTGGCAGTAAAACAGCTTCCGAAAAACGTTCTTTGTGAAGTGGAAGTGATTGCTTATTTGAAATAGGAAAAGGCAGTAAACAAAAGAACTGTGTAAAGGAGAACCTAGGAATGAAAAAGTGCAATAATTGCGGAAGAGATATGGCAGACGGAGCGTTGTTTTGCAATAACTGCGGAAAACCGGTAAGTCTTGACGAAGAGAAGCCGGAAGTAAAGGAAGAAGCCCCGAAGGCGGAAGAGAAGCCGGAAGCAAAGGAAGAAGCCCCGAAGGCGGAAGTAAAACCGGAGGCCAAGGAAACGCAGAAGGTTTCGGCGGGGAAAGAAAAAAAGAAAATCGGGAAATGGATTTGGATTGCTAACGGCATTGCGCTAGTGGTGTTGGTAGTAGTGTGTATATTCAATTTTGCAGCAATCAAAAATAACTTTGCCAAGTTGTTTATGTCTTCGGACGATTATTGCCAATACGTTTTGTTAAATCAGGTGGGAGAAATCAGCGAGGGATTTTCCCTTGGAAGTGAGTTTGTCCAGAATGCCATTGAAGTCGGAGAAATTAATCAGGGTATGACCACGAGCTTACAAATGACTGAGGATGCCATTGAGGATTTGGAAGAACTCTTGGTGCTTGCCGGGGAAGAGCCGGAAAACCTAGCATTTTTGGATGATGTTACGTTACAGATGGAGGCGAATTTAAACAGGGATTGTTATATGTGTGTTTATAAGTTGTTGGCGGATGGCAATTCTGTTTTGACCATAAACCTTCTGATGGATCAGGAGAATTATTTGTATCTTCAGATTCCGGAGTTGAATGAGCAGTACGTGGCAGTTGATCTAAGCGGAGAATTCTCGGACGAAACGCTGATGGAGAACTACTGGGAAATGTTGGAAGAATACGGAGAAATTCAGATTTCTTCAGAAGACTTGAAAGTGCTTGTGCAAAAACTGGCGGAGAGCTGCATCGTGCAAATTGAAGATGTGGAGGAATCCACGGATGTCTTAACGGTAGGAGATATGGAAAGACGTTGCACCGTGTTGGAGTTTGAAATAGACGAAGACTTACTTTCGGATATGCTGGTGGCTATGGTGGAAACTTTGACAGAGGATGAATCCATAGAAGAAATGATGGAATGGGTTGAGGATACCGAGGAAAACGTAGATTGGGATGAAATCTGGGAAGAGGCAGAAGATGCAGCGAAAGAGGTAAAAGATGACGAAATCAACCTGGAAGTAGCTTTGTATGTAGATAGTAAGGGTGATATCATTGGACATGAATGGGAAGAGACCAATATTGATGTGCAGTTTGCTTCTTACTTCATTTTGGGATTCGATCAGTTTGCTACGGAAGTATTCTTTGGAGATGATTCCTTTACTGCACTCAGTGTGGAAGGAGAAGGAGATGTTGCAGGCAATGAGATTACCGGAGCTTTGGTAGTGGAAATTGCGGAGAAAGCGGAAATCGAAGTTATGGTTCAGGATTATTTGCTGACGAATGCTCTTTTGGGAGAGCACAAGGGAACCATTATCCTTCGCATGGAATCGTTGTGGGATTTGCTGGAAGAAAGCGGAGAATCCACAGAAAGCGTGGGAGACTTTGTGAAAACTGTTTTATCGAATGATATGATAGTTACCTTTGATATGGATTTCGTGGAACAAAATATCTATTGGGCATTTCGTGTAGAAGAAGACGGTGAATCGTACTTTGGCATGGAAAATCAGACCCAGTACGGGGAGTACCAAGAAATTAGTGTTCCGGAATTGTCCGACTGCTGTAATCTGGCAACGGATTCTGAGGAGGAACTTTTAGAATCGGCAGAAGAATATTATGAAGAATGCGATTTTGAAGCCTTTCTATCTGCTTTGGAAGAGGCGGATTTCCCGGAAAGTTTCCTGGAGGAAGTGGAAGAAATGATAGAAATGCTGGAAATGAGTTTTCAGGAATAACGATGCGATAGAAAAGGGCTGGCTGTTCATTTTGCCATGAATAGCCAGCCTATGTTATAATAAAGGCAGTTTTTTAAAAGCAATTGAGGCTTACAATATGGTTTCGAGTGAAAGAATTAGGAGGAAAAAGGTGAAAAAGAAATATCCGTTTTATCGAATGATGCGTAATCTGTTTGCACCTTTGTTTCGGGTTTGGTTTTCTCCGCGCATCATAAATGCTTCCGTCCTTCCCTTGGAAGGGGCTGCGGTGGTTGCCGGGAATCATAAGCATGCGTTGGATCCGGTTTTTGTAGATGTATGTACCAAAAGAGTGGTGCATACATTGGCCAAAAAAGATCTCCACGACGGGGCGTTTGGTTGGTTTTTTCGGGCCATCGGAAGTATCCCGGTGGATTTGAAGGCAGATAAGAATAAAGCGGCTTTGGAATCGGCAATTGGTTATCTGAACGAAGGGATGCTGATTAATGTATCGCCGGAAGCAAAGCGAAATTATACCAAGGAACTGTTGCTTCCTTTTAAACCGGGAGCCGTAGTTATGGCAAAGCGCTGCGGATGCAAAGTAATTCCGTACAGTATTACGGGAGATTACCGGTTTCGAAGCAAAAATCTGACCATACGGTTTGGTGAACCCCTGGATGTGGAATCCTTGTCGGTGGAAGAAGCCAATGCGCTTTTTTTTTCGAAAGTGCGGGAGCTTATGTTAGAAAGCAAAGGAGAAGCGTAATGACGGAAAATACAATGCCCTGGTATGCCTTTTATGACGGTGTGCGGCCTCATTTGAATTATCCGGAAGGGTCGATTTACGATTTGCTGGAGGCGTCGGCCACAAAATACGAAAAGAACATCAGTTATGAATATTTTGGCGCGAAGTGCACCTATAAGGAGTTTCTGAAAAAAATAGAACAGTGTGCCAAGGCTTTGACGGCCTATGGTGTAAAAAGCGGGGAATGTGTCAGCATTTGTATGCCCAATACCCCAGAGGCAGTCATCTTCTTTTATGCGGTAAACAAAATCGGAGCGGTGGCCAACATGATTCACCCTTTGTCTTCCGCAGAGGAGATGAAATACTATTTTAACGTGTCGGAAAGTGTATTTTTGCTGGCCGCGGATTTTACCCAGAAAAAGATAGCTTCCGTGTGGAAGGAGACCCGGCTGAAAAAATGCGTATTGGTTTCCGTGGCAGAGTCCATGCCTCCGGCGATGAAGCTTGGTTATTACCTGACCAAGGGAAAAAATGTCCGCGTAACCTATTCGGAGAATATGGTTCCCTGGAAAGATTTTTTTTATCAAAAAGGCGGGGCGGTGAAAGCAGAGACCGGCGAGGGAGCCGGAAAAGCGGCGAAAACTACTCCGGTGGCGGAACGCATCGCAGTCATTCTATATAGCGGCGGTACTACAGGACATCCCAAGGGAATCGAGCTTACCAATTATAATTTTAATGCGCTGGCGATGCAGAGTTTTGAAGCCTGCCGGTGTCTTGCTCCGAAGGATAAAGTGTTGTCCATTATGCCGATATTTCATGGCTTTGGTCTTGGAATCTGCATTCATACGGTGCAGTATTTTGGCGGTACTTCCATCCTTTTGCCCCAGTTTCAGGCCAAAACTTTTGATAAACTGTTGAAAAAATACCGGCCCAACGTAATTGCCGGAGTGCCGACCCTATACGAAGCGATGCTAAAAAACAAAAATCTGGAAGGCTTTTCCCTTTCCTTCTTAAAGTGCGTGATTTCCGGGGGAGATTCCCTTTCGGTGGCTTTAAAACAGAAAGTGGATACGTTTTTACAGGAGCATGGTGCTACGATTCAAATCCGGGAAGGGTACGGGCTGACGGAATGCGTAACAGGAAGCTGCTTAACGCCCATGAATACCTACCGGGAAGGCAGTATCGGCATTCCTTACCCGGATACTTATTATAAGATTGTGAAAACGGGGACGGAAGAAGAGGTGCCTGCCGGCGAAGAAGGGGAAATTATTATCTCCGGGCCCACGGTGATGAAAGGATATTTAAAATCCCCGGAGGAGACGGCGAAGGTGCTTCGAAGGCACTGTGACGGCCGGATATGGCTTTATACCGGAGATTACGGCTCCATGGACGAAGACGGTTTTGTCTATTTTAAGCAACGGATTAAACGCGTCATTATCAGTTCCGGCTATAACATTTATCCCCAGTACATTGAAAATATTATAGACAGCCACGAAGACGTTTTGTATTCCTGCGTCATCGGCATTCCCCATGCATATAAAGGACAGGTGGCAAAAGCCTTTGTGGTGCTGAAAAACGGTGAACTGGGGGACGAAGAGAAAAAAGAGGAAGTCAGAACGTATTGCCAGGAGCGGCTGGCAAAATATTCCTGGCCTTACGCCTACGAATTTCGTAAGGAACTGCCCAAAACCTTAGTGGGAAAAATTGCTTACAGACAGTTGGAAGAGGAAGAACTGCAAAAAACAGAGTAAAAAGAAACAAAAAGAAAACCTCTGAAAGGACAGAAGAATCAAACGAAGAAATGCAGTCAAAAAAGACGGATAAAGGACAGACGGAGAAGAGAATGGAATACAGTGATTTAAAAGTTCTGCTGATTCATCCGGAAATCTCCCGCACCAGATATAATTTTGTGGGAGTCATAGAAAACGAATGTATTGAATTGGAATACATTTCTGCGATGTTAAAGGAAAAAGGGATTTCCGCTCAGATTTACGATGGACAGGTAGAACGGGAGAGTGTATTAAAAAAAATAAAGAACTTTTCGCCCCATGTAGTATACGTATGCGGAAGAACCCGGCAGGAGAATTTCATGCTGGAGTATTGCCGGGAGGCAAAAGAAAATGACGCAGGGGTGCTAACGGTGATTGGGGGACTCCACGCCCAGCTTTGCTATGAGCGTATGGCAAAGGAGTATGTGGATTACATATTGTCCTCCTTTGATGTCTATCAGTTATTAAATATCATCCGGGCAGAATTTTTTGGTGGGGAAAGAAATTTTGACGAAACCTCCGGGGTGTGTTACCGGGAGGGGGCGAAATGGGTGTTTCACCCGTCCGTGGCGGTGGATATTGCCAAGATGTCGCGGCCGGACCGGAGTTATTTTTACGAGCATCCGAAAAATTATCGTTATCTGGAACTGGAACACGCGGCCTGGGTGCGAACTTCGTTCAGTTGCCCCTACCGGTGTCGTTTTTGTCACCGCAACCGGATGAACGGTGGGGTATATTCGGCCCGTGATATTGCCGATGTGGTAGAGGAAATTGCGGAAATCAAGGCGGAAAACATTTACCTTTGCGATGACGATTTTTTGTTTGATGAAGACCGCTTGTGGGAATTTGTGCGGTTGGTGAAAGAAAAGAACATACAAAAGAACTATATCTGCTACGGAAGGGCTGATTTTATTGCCCGGCAGGAAACCTTGATGAAAGCCCTAAAAGAGATTGGTCTGTATTATGTGTTGGTGGGGCTGGAAACCATCCACGATGATGTTTTAAAGGATTATGAGAAACGAAGCGACGTAAATGCCAACGTAAAAAGCATTCAAATCTGCAATTCTCTGGGAATTCATCTCATGGGAATGTTTATTGTGGGACTGGAAGATAAGCCGAAGGATTTTCGGATGTTGTACAAGTTTGTTAAGGAAAATCATTTGCGGCATGTGGCGATTTCTATCTATACGCCGGAGATGGGATTGGAAAATTTTGCGGAGTACGAAAGCCGGCTGATTACCGACAATCCGTCCCACTGGGATTATCTGCATTTGGTGGCAAAACCCAAGTACATGGGTGTCCGACGGTACTATTTTCACTATTATCTGCTCCTGATTCGCCTGTTCTTAAAGGCAAAACGGGAAGGGGTATATGATTTTATCGATTACGGAGACTATATTCGCTCTTTTATTAAAAACATGTTTCAAAATAAGCGGGAGAATGACGATGAATAATGAGGAAAAGGTAAAGAAAATTATTCCCAGTAAGTTAGAAACCGGGGTGCAGAAGTTTTTGTACAAAACAGTGGGGGAGCGGATTCCAAAGAGTGTAACGCCGAACCGGATTACGTTAATCGGTGCGCTGGGCGGGTTGCTTGGGATTTTGTGCGCTTTTTTTTCGAAGTGGGTGCCCCTTCTTTTAATCGGCACCATCTTTGGACTGGCGTGTCATTTGATTTGCGATGATTTGGACGGATACGTGGCAAGAACCAGAAACATGACCTCCAAGGCCGGCGGGTATTTTGACCTTTTGACGGATATTTTGCATATTACTTATCTTATTATAGCCTTGGGGCTGGCTGGGTACGTCAGCATGGAAGTGGCGGTTTTTCTGGTGCCGGTTTATGCGCTGATTATTTTTACGGCAATGAATTATATTTTGTATTTGAAGGAATTTTTGTTTCCTCGACTGGGGCCGATTGAAACCCATCTGTTTTTTGTGGTAATTTGCATCGGTTGCATGGTATTTGGCGGGGAGCCGCTTTACGAAATCGGGGGATTTGGGCTGAAATTTGCGGATATGGTCTTTATCGTCGGCGGCGCGGCAATGTATTTTGAAATGATTCGTCTGCAGATTCAGTTGTATCAACGGTTGAAAAAATTGGATGCGGCCGAAAAAGCGGCAGCGTGTGAAAAAATGGCGATGGCCGAAAAAGCGGCAGCGGGAGAAAAAGCGGAGTCGGTCGGGGAAACGGAGTGGATTGAAAAAGCGGAGCCGGTCGGAAAATCGATAGAAGAGGAAACGACGGATGGAAAATAAAAGGAATTCTTTGTATGTGGTTTTAGTACGTGCAAATACCGGACTTGGAAAAATAACCAGAACTTTATTTGGTTACGAATACACCCATATTGCGGTTTGCTTTGACCGAAAACTGGAGGATTTTATTACGTTCTCCAGACGGCGTCATTTTGCACCGTTTGATGCAGGATTTATGCATGAAAAACGGGGACATTATGCGTTCGGAAACCGGAAAACGGTGAAAGTTAAGGTGTTTCGGGTTCCGGTTACGGCAGACAAAATGCAGGAAATCTTGCATTTTGTCGAAACAGTGGAGCAGGATAAGGAATATGTGTTCAATTTGTATTCCATGTTGACGATGCCTTTTTTGCACGGTTTTTTGATTTACAAAGCGCATAATTGCATGTCTTTTGTGGGAAAAATATTGGAACTGACCGGAGAAATCACACTGCAACGCCCTTACTATCGCTATAACATTCAGGAAATAGAGGGGCTGCTAACGAAATACTTCTATAAGGAAGGACGGTTAAAAAAGCGGGCCAAAGAGCAGGCGTATATGAAGCCGGTGGGACTTGTCGAAAACGGAAAGGCATTTTTACGATTGAATAATATATTGATAAGACGCTTGTTGCATCGATGAGAAGAGTCGGAAAACGGTAACCAAGAGGAAGAAGGAAAAGAAAGGCGAAGGAGCACGTGAAGGCAGTTGTTTTAAATTCCGGAATCGCAAAAAGAATGGGCGATTATTGCAAGGAAAACCCCAAAGCACTTTTACAACTTTATAATGGTGAAACCTTATTGGAACGTCAGATTCGCATTTTAGCGCAGTGCGGAATTCATGATTTTGTCATTACGACCGGTCCGTTTTCGGAGCAAATAAAGACTGTGACGAAACGTTTTCCAAAGTTTCGATTTGAAGTGGTGCACAATCCGGAGTATGCTTCCACGAATTACATTTATTCTCTCTTTTTGGCAGAAAAATATTGCCGGGAAGAGGTTCTTTTGTTGCACGGAGATTTGGTTTTTAATCAGGCGATCATAAAAAAAATGCTGGAGAATCCGGAACCTTGTTTGTGTTTGTGCGGAAGAGAACCGATAGGGCCGGTAAAGGATTTTCGGTGTTTCCTTTCCAAGAATGAAGCGAATGGCTTTTTACAGAAGGTTTCGGTGGAAATTGTAAGCCCGGAAAGCTTTGCGCTGCAACCGGTTTATAAGTTGTCGAAGGATTTCATGGAACAATGGTTAGAACGGATTGCAGATTATATCAATAGCAATCAAAAAAACGTGTATGCCGAGGAAGCTTTGAATGAAATATTAGCTTCCGATGGTGAAAATGGAGGTAAAATTCGGGCCTGTTTTTATGATGCGGATTTTGTGAAAGAAATTGATACACCTGCAGATTATGAGCGGGTGGGGAAAGAAATACAAGCCTTTGATCATCGGGAACAGATAAGAATTGTAACAAAGGATTATCGGAGTACTTTAAAGGAAATGATTTCGAGAGAGAGGGATTTTGGGGGAGCGAATTCTTTTCGCAAACCTCTTTTTGTATGCAGAAAACGATATTTTGAGATATGGAAAGAGATATATCCGGAAGCGGTATGCTTTGATGCATACCATTCCAATCCCAATTGGGAAGAAATCGAGGCGGGAGCAGAATATTTTGTTTTGCAGGATTGCGATGCCTTAATTTCCATCGGAGGCGGTAGCGGAATTGATGTGGCAAAAGCCGTCAAAAGCTTATTAGTGACTGGGAAAGTAGCGAAAACAAGAAGCTTTCGTTATTGTGACATCAAACATATTGCGGTGCCTACCACGGCAGGAACCGGAAGTGAATCTACGAAAATTGCTGTGTTTTATCGAAACGGAGAAAAGCAGGCGTTGCAGCACAGTGCCCTTTTGCCGGAAGCAGCCATCTTGGATGCCGGCTTTTTAGAAACCCTTCCGGAGGAGCATCGGAAAGCCACTTTTCTGGATGCATTATGCCAGAGCATGGAATCTCTTTGGGCCAAGGGGGCAACGAAGGAAAGTAGGGAGTTGGCAAGACAATCCATTCAGGAATTGTGGAAATATTGGGAGGATTATTTAAAAAGGGGAGATGGGAAAGAGGAAGTATTGAAGGCGGCGAATCTTAGTGGACAGGCAATTCATATTTCTCAAACGACGGCGCCGCATGCGCTGAGCTACGGATTGACGGCATATTACGGGATGCCCCACGGACAGGCGGTAGCCACGGCCATGATTTTTATTTTGGAAGATATGGCAAAGAAAAGCAGGAAGGAAAATTTTTCAAAAACAAAAGAATTGGAATGGCTCGCAAAGTCGCTGGGAGCGGAATGCATTGACCGGCTTTCGGACGTTTGGGGAAAATTTTTGCGAGACTTAAACTTGCCAAAATATTCTGTTTTAGAAGAGGATATTGAAAAACTGGCCGTGGGAGCGGATCCAAAAAGGTTGGAAAATCACCCGGTGGAATTGACAAGCGAAGACATAAGGAAACTATACGAAAAAATCAACGAATTCAATCGATAAAAGCAAAAAGCAGAAGTTAAAACAAGATTTGATTTTTGCAAAAAGTGCGGTTTGCGCAAAGGAAAGTCGCTTTTTTGTTGTAAAAAAATAGGCAGGAAAAAGAAAAAGGAATAAAAAAGAAAAAACAGAAAAGAATAAAAGCAAAGCATAAGATTTGGAAGGAGTTTTAACCGATGGATTATGTGATTGCTTTTGGTGTTGGCGGAGGAATTTGTGCGTTGGCACAGATTTTGATGGACCGGACAAAGATGATGCCGGGAAGGGTGATGGTCACTTTGGTTTGCTTGGGAGCTGTTCTGAGTGCGATAGGGTGGTATGCTCCTTTTGCGGAATTTGCAGGAGCAGGAGCCGGGGTTCCGCTGATTGGTTTTGGACATCTTCTGATGGAAGGTGTAAAGGAAGGGGTAAGAGAAGACGGATTTTTGGGACTGTTTTCCGGCGGATTTAAGGCCGGAGCCGTTGGTTCGTCCGCAGCCCTTATTTTTGGATATTTGGCCAGCCTGGCATTTGAACCCAAGATCAAAAAGTAGCAAAGCTTTTTGGAACAAAGATTACATGATGATGATGTTTTGGGAACCGATGATATAAGCGATTAAAATCAGTTGCAAAGCCAGAATCAAAGGGAAACCGTATAGGAAATACCAGTGCTTGGTTTTGTGACGAAAAACATGCATGCCTATGGTAGAGCCTAAACTTCCGCCAAAGACAGCGATGGCAAACAATGTCATCTCCGGGATTCGCCATTCGCGATGTTTGGCCTTCCATTTATCGATGCCCATTGATGCAAAACCCACAATATTGATTACAATAAAATAAATCAAAACTAAAATGATTACGTCCATAATTAACCTCTTTGGTAAACGGTAAAAAATGGTTGCCCCGAAACAGGGCAACCATTTTGTGTTTTATTTGTTGTTTACTTCATTCATCTTCATTGCACGAACCTTGCTGGAAAGTCCAAACAAGTTGATAAAGCCTTCTGCATCATGATGATCGTATAAATCACCGGTGGTAAAGGATGCAATGCTTTCGTTGTACAGAGAGTAGGGAGAAGTAGTTCCGGCTTTGATGATGTTGCCTTTGTATAATTTAAATTTAACTTCTCCGGTTACATACTGCTGTGTAGATTCGATGAATGCCTGTACAGCTTCACGAAGAGGAGTGAACCATTTTCCTTCGTAAACGATGTCTGCCATCAGGTTACCCATTTCCTTTTTGGTTGTGGTTGTTTCACGGTCTAAGATGAGCTCTTCTAATTGCTGGTGAGCTTCCATCAAGATGGTTCCGCCGGGGGTTTCATAAACACCACGGGACTTCATACCAACAACACGGTTCTCAACAATATCTACAATACCGATACCGTGTTTTCCACCAAGAGCATTTAATTCACGGATAATATCGGATACTTTCATTTTCTTTCCGTTTACGGAAGTAGGAACACCCTTTTCGAATGTCATGGTTACGTATTCACCTTCGTCCGGAGCTTTTTCCGGTGTTACACCAAGTACAAGAAGGTGGTCGAAATTGGGCTCATTAGCAGGGTCTTCCAATTCCAAACCTTCATGGCTGATGTGCCAAAGGTTTCGGTCACGGCTGTAGCTGGAATCTGCAGAGAAGGGAAGGTCGATACCATGTGCTTTACAGTATTCGATTTCGGATTCTCTGGAATCCAAAGTCCACTTATCATTACGCCATGCAGCGATAATCTTAAGATCCGGAGCCAATGCCTTGATACCAAGTTCAAAACGAATCTGGTCATTTCCTTTACCGGTAGCACCATGGCAGATAGCGGTAGCACCTTCTTTTCTTGCAATTTCCACAAGTCTCTTTGCGATGACGGGACGAGCCATGGAGGTACCAAGGAGATATTTGTTTTCATAAATTGCATTTGCCTGTACGCAGGGAACTACGTATTCGTCGCAGAATTCGTCAGTAACATCTTCGATGTAAAGTTTTTCGGCACCGCTGAGTTTTGCACGTTCTTCCAAACCATCCAATTCTTCCGCCTGTCCGCAGTCAACACAAACGCAAACTACGTCATAATCAAAATTTTCTTTCAGCCAAGGGATAATTGCGGTGGTATCAAGTCCACCGGAGTAGGCCAGAATTACTTTTTCTTTCATTTTCCAATCCTCCTAGTTTTTGAAGAAAAAACGGCTGCCAATCGTCGTCATAAAACCCCGTGCAGAGAATTTTCCTCAAGTTTTATCGTAATTTTTGTAAAAATCTAATTGTTAATATACAACAATTGCTTTTAGAATGCAATAAATATCTTGCCTCTTATGGAGGTTTTCATAAGAAATACAGGCAAACAAGAGGTAAAAACACAAAAATTAATAATAAATAGGAAATTGTAGTACCCCATATGCAAAAAATGTGGTACAATATAGCGACGTGTCCGATGCAATCCAATTTTACAGGGCGTGACACAAAGGAAAGGACAGAAGGTGGAAAGAAAATGATCCGGACAATGAAAATCGACGATTATGAAAACGTATATCGGTTATGGATGAGCATTAAAGGATTTGGAATCCGAAGCGTGGATGATTCCAGGGAAGGTGTGGAAATGTTCCTGCGACGAAATCCGACCACCAGCGTAGTAGCAGAGGAGGACGGAAAAATTGTCGGCAGTATTCTTTGCGGACACGACGGACGACGAGGCTGCTTTTATCATGTGTGTGTAGATCCGGCCTACCGACGACGAGGAATCGGTAAGGATATGGCGGTCAGAGCCATGCAGGAGTTACAGAAAGAAAAGATTAACAAAGTGTCTTTAATTGCATTTACACAAAATGATATCGGAAATGCATTCTGGAACAGCATTGGTTGGACCAAAAGAGAAGATTTGAATTATTATGATTTTACGTTAAATGAAGCCAATATTACGGCATTCAATGAATAAAAGTTACATATCAAAATGAGAAAGGTGAATGACTATGACAAATGAGAATATAAAAGTAATTGGTAGCGGGGTAACCGCTCCTTTGGGATTTATGGCAGCTTCCCATGCTGCAGGAATTAAATATCAGGGCCGGGAAGATATGGCTTTGGTCTATAGCGAAGTACCTTGTAAAGCCGCAGGCGTGTTCACCACCAATGTGGTAAAGGCAGCACCGGTGCTGTGGGATAAGCAGGTCGTGGATAACAGCGGGTATGTAAGAGGCGTTGTGGTGAATTCCGGTATTGCCAATGCCTGTACCGGTGAGGAAGGAATGAAAATCTGTAAGATTACGGCAAAAACCCTTGCAGACAAAGCCGGTGACAAACCGGAGAATGTATTGGTGGCGTCCACCGGTGTTATCGGTATGCAGGTACCCTTGGATAAAATTGTCTGCGGAACCGAAGCTTTATTCGAAAAGAAGGAAAAGGGACCGGAAGCGGCAACCGCAGCGGCTCGCGCTATTATGACCACCGATACCTGCAAGAAAGAGATTGCGGTAGAATTGGAAGTGGGTGGGAAAACCGCTCGCATCGGAGGCATGTGCAAAGGCTCCGGAATGATTCATCCGAATATGTGTACCATGCTGGCCTTCTTAACAACAGATATCGCCATTGAGAAGCAGCTGTTGCAGGAGGCATTAAGCGAAGTGGTTCAGGATACCTTCAATATGATTACCGTGGACGGAGATACTTCAACCAATGATACACTGCTTGTTTTGGCGAACGGCCTTGCGGGCAATGAACCGATTACCGAAAAGGGAGAAGACTATAAAAAGGTAGTGGATGCCCTGTTTTATATCTGCGAAGTGCTGGCTAAGACAATGGCGGCAGACGGAGAAGGCGCGACTAAGCTCTTTGAGGCAAAGGTAGTGAATGCAAAAACCAAGGAAGATGCGAGAACCTTATCCCGTGCCATTGTGGCAAGTAATCTTTCCAAGGCGGCAATTTATGGATGCGATGCCAATTTCGGAAGATTTTTATGTGCCATGGGATATTCCGGTGCTTCCTTTGACCAGAATGATGTAGAATTGTTCTTTGAGAGCAAGGAAGGAAGACTTCAGGTATTTGATAAAGGTACGCCCCTTTCCTTTGATGAGGAGGAAGCAAAGAAAATCATGGGAGCGGATGCCGTAACCGTGTTTGTGGATATGCACGAAGGAAATATGGAAGCTACGGCATGGGGCTGTGATTTGACCTATGACTATGTAAAAATCAATGCGGATTACCGTTCTTAGAAGAGAGAAAATGATTCAGGGACGTGAAACCGAGGGGAAAAGACAAAGAAAAATTATGAATGGAACAGATAAAGGAGAGAGCAGATTATGAAGGCAAAAGAAATGGACACCATATTATCAAAGGCAGAAGTACTGATTGAGGCATTACCCTATATTCAGAAATTCAATCGTAAGATTATTGTGGTAAAATACGGCGGAAGTGCGATGGCGGATGAAGAGTTGCAAAGAAACGTGATTAAGGACGTTACGCTTTTGAAACTGGTTGGATTTAAACCCATTATTGTCCACGGCGGCGGAAAGGAAATCAGCAAATGGGTAGCCAAAGTGGGAAAAGAGGCGCAGTTTATTAATGGTCTTAGAGTGACGGATGCTGAAACGATGGAAATTGCGGAGATGGTTTTAAATAAAGTAAACAAACGTCTGGTTTCCATGGTGGAAGAATTGGGTGTGAATGCAGTAGGGATCAGTGGAAAAGACGGTGGTCTTTTGAAGGTAGAAAAACGTTATTCCGACGGAAAGGACATCGGATATGTAGGACAGATTACCGAGGTGAATTCCAAGGTGTTGTTTGACCTGATTGACAAAGATTTCCTTCCCATTGTGGCACCGATTGGTTTGGATGATAATTTCGAAACCTATAATATCAATGCTGATGATGCGGCTTGTGCGATTGCGAAAGCCGTTGGCGCAGAAAAATTGGCCTTTTTAACGGATATCGAAGGATTGTACCGAGACATCAATGATAAGAGTTCCTTTATTTCAAGACTTCATGTAAGCGAAGCCCATGAGTTAATCGGTGAGGGACTGATTGGGGGCGGTATGCTTCCTAAATTGAATAACTGCACCGATGCCATTGAAAACGGAGTAAAGAGAGTACATATTTTGGACGGAAGAATTGCTCATTGTTTGCTTTTGGAAATCTTTACGAAAAGCGGAATCGGTACCGCCATTGTTGCAGATGATGAATCCATGGAATAGAATGTCGGAAACGGAAGGCAGAAAGCGGTAACCGTGGAAGAAAAAACGGAAAGCGGTAACCTAAATTCAGGAAATGAGAAACGGGAGAAAAAGACTATGAATATGCAAGAATATATTTCAGAAGCGGAAGCTTCGTTACTTCATACCTACAACCGGTATCAGGTGGTGTTAGACAGCGGGGAAGGTGTTTATTTGAAGGACATTACCGGAAAAAAATATTTGGATTTCGTTTCCGGTATCGGTGTGTTTGCCTTAGGATACGGAAATAAGGCTTACAACGATGCATTGAAGGAACAGATTGATAAAGTCCTTCATACTTCAAACTATTACTACAATGTTCCTGCCATTGAGGCGGCAAAGAAAATCAAAAAAGCCTCCGGAATGGATCGGGTATTTTTTACTAACAGCGGTGCAGAAGCGGTGGAAGGTGCCATCAAAGCGGCAAGAAAGTACGCTTATTTAAAGGATGGTTGTACTGACCATGAGATTATTGCCATGAATCATTCCTTCCACGGAAGAACCATGGGAGCTCTTTCCGTTACGGGAAATCCCAAGTACCGGGAAGCGTTTCAGCCGATGATTGGCAATATTAAATTTGCGGAATTTAATGATTTTGACAGCGTATATCGCCTGGTAAATGATAAGACCTGTGCTATTATCGTGGAACCGATTCAGGGAGAAGGCGGAATCTATCCTGCGAAAATCGGCTTTTTATCAGATCTTCGTAAATTATGTGATCAAAAAGATATCCTGCTTATTTGCGATGAAATACAGTGCGGTATGGGACGAAGCGGTTATATGTTTGCTTATCAACGTCACGGTATCCTGCCGGATATTGTGGTTTCAGCAAAGGCTTTGGGCTGCGGCGTTCCCGTAGGAGCCTTCCTTATGACGGAAAAAGTAGCGCAAAATTCGCTGGTGGCAGGAGACCACGGAACGACTTACGGCGGAAATCCTTTGGCAGGTGCGGCGGTTTCGAAAGTTTTTGATCTATTTGAAGAACAAAAAATCATAGAAAACGTGAATCGTGTATCCATGCATCTTTCCGCAGTGTTATCTGAGCTTGCAGAGTCAAGAGAAGATATCCGCATGCACAGAGGCCTGGGACTTATGCGGGGCTTGGAATTTAATCGTCCGGTAGCGGAAATTATTAATAAAGCATTGGATAAAGGTCTTATTTTAATCAACGCAGGAACCAATGTCATTCGTTTTTTGCCGCCCTTGGTGATTACCGAAGAACATGTGGATGAAATGATTGCAATTTTAAAGGAATGTTTATAAAAGATGGATTCACAGAAAAAAGGTTTGTCGATTATTTTAGTGCTTTGCTTGCTTGGCTTGGTGCTGGGCACGGCATGGCGTTATGGCGACGGTAAAACAGAAAATGGTTACGGAGCAAGGGAAACTCTGTACCTGTGGTATACCGATGCCGCATTGGAAGGATATATTAACAGTGCGGCACTGGCTTTTTATGAGGATACTGGTGTCCGTGTGGTGCCGGTGCTTCATTCCGGGTTAGAATATTTGGAAGAATTAAATGAAATGTCCGTATCCGGGAACCAAGTACCGGATTTGTATATCCTTGGTTCCGATTCTTTGGAGAAAGCTGCGATGGCAGGTCTGGCCATTCCCGTAGAGGACGGAGACGGAATTATTTCCACCAGAGTTTATCCGCAGGTTGCTTTGGATGCCGTTACGTACCAAGGAGAGAAATTCGCCTATCCCTTCTATTTTGAGACGGCATTTTTGTTATATAACGAAAGTTATTTGGAAGAAATGGCTGCCAAAATGATTTGGGAAGAGTTGGAAGCCGCTTCGGAAGAAACGGAGGAAACTACTTCAGAGGAAGCTGTTTCAGAAGAGGCGGAGGAAAGCGAAGAAGAGACGGAGGCTTTGGCAACCGTATCGGCGGATTCCGTTCCGGAAGGTATGACACCGCAGGAGTGGGAGGAAATGCTGCAACTGCGGGTAGAGGGAATGATTCCTTCGACCATAGAAGATATTTTGGCTTTTGCGGATCAGTACGATGCCCCGGAAAACGTAGAAAATATTTTCCTTTGGGATGTCACGGATATTTTTTACAACTATTTCTTTTCCGGCGCCTACATGAATGTGGGCGGCGTACACGGAGATGATGAGACCATCATCGAGATTTATAACGAGGATACTATCGAATGTCTTACGGTATATCAGAGACTGCACCAGTTCTTTTCCATCGAATCCAAGGAAAGCAGTTACGAACAGGTGCTAAACAGTTTTGTGGAAGGAAAAACTATTTTTACCATTGCGACGACCGATGCCATTGAGGTGTTGGAAAATGCAGAAAACAGAAGCTTTACCTACGGCGTGGCAATGCTGCCGGGAATAGATGCTTCCCATGAAGCAGGCGGGTTATCGACTACCAGTTGTGTGGTAATTAATGGTTATAGCGAAAATGCGTCTCTGGCAAATGAATTTGCCGGATATTTGGTTTATGATTACGCAGATACCTTGTATGAAAGAACCCACAAAATGCCGGCTGTTTTGGGACAGGATGATTATGTGGAAGATGTGTTTGACCGGATTCGTGCTGTATATAGGGAATCCGTCCCCCTTCCTAAGATATTGGAAATCAGTAATTTCTGGATACAGGTGGAATTGGCCTATACCAGAATTTGGGACGGAGCGGATGTGAATGAAACCCTTCGTTTGCTTTCTGAACAGATGAAAACCCAGATTGCGGGTACACCGGTGACGGAAGATGTGATTACTGTGGAAATTCCGGAAGAGGAAGTAAATAACTGATTCTTTGGTTTCGCCGGAATAAAAAAGAAAAATGCTACGCATACTTAAAACAAAAGGGAAAAGGAAGAATAAGATATGTGGGGCATTTTGATTGCGATTATTTCCGGTGTTTTGATGAGTGTGCAGGGTGTATTTAATACGCAGGTAACAAAGGCGTCAGGAATCTGGTCAGCCGCTTCTTTTGTACAGGGAAGTGCGTTGCTGGTGTGCCTTGCGGCCTATGCATTTTTAGAACGAAAAAATCTGCTGGCGGTGTTTCGGGTAGAGCCAAAATACATGCTTTTGGGCGGCGTTATCGGTGCCTTTATTACGATTACGGTAATCAAAAGCATGGATATGTTAGGACCTGCTAAAGCGGTGATGATTATTGTTGTGGCACAATTGATTGTGGCATATTTGATAGAACTTCTTGGAATCTGGGGCGTAGAAAAACAACCTTTTGATTGGAAAAAGTTGTTTGGTGCCTTGATTGCCATTGGGGGAATTATTCTTTTTAAGTATGAGTAGAAAGCAGGTCTTTTTATTTGAAAAATAAAGAAAAATAGACTTGCCCTAAGAAATAAAATCCTCTACAATGAAGTTGATGTCTGAGAGGACCTTTTTGCCGATGCAAAAAGGAGACAAAATATGAAGAAGATACATTGTATTTTGGCAGTTGTCCTTTGTGGCATACTGTCATTTACTGCGTGTGGGAAAGAACCGGAGTTTTTGGAAGAAAGCAGTGGTTCTTTTGCGGAAATGCAAGGCGAGGAGCTTTCGGAAACGAAGTTGTCGGATTCGTTAAGTAATAATGATACGGACCAAATGGTGTTTGTTCATATTACCGGTGCGGTCTGTGAGCCCGGTGTGTACGAGTTGCCAATGGGAAGCCGGTTGTTTGAGGCAGTAGAGTTGGCAGGAGGATTTTTGCCGGAGGCGGCTGAGGATTACTGCAATTTAGCTAAAGTAATCGAGGACGGTCAGCAGTACCACATTCTTACCAAAGAAGAGGCATTGGCAGCGGAAAGCTTGCAAGAGGCCGGAGTAGGAGAATCACATTATACCTCGGACGGTCGATTGGATATTAATCTGGCAAGTAAAGAGGAACTGATGGAACTGCCGGGAATCGGGGAGACCAGGGCCGATGCAATCTTAGCTTACCGGACGCAGCATGGGGATTTGGAAAACACAGAGGAACTGATGAATATATCGGGGATTAAACAGGCATTGTATGAGGAGATTGCACCTTTTATTACAGTGCGGTAATTTCGGAATCAGCAGAGAATACAGTCAGCAAAGAAAGGAACAGGGGAAGCGCATGAGCAGAAAAATTTTGGTTGTAGATGATGAAAAGTTAATTGTAAAAGGAATTAAATTCAGTCTGGAACAGGACGGAATGGAAGTAGATGTAGCTTACGACGGAGAAGAGGCATTGGAGAAAATCAGAAATAACAGCTATTCTTTGATTTTACTGGATTTAATGCTTCCGAAACTGTCCGGAACGGAAGTATGCCAGCAGGTAAGAGAGTTTTCCGATGTTCCTATTATTATGCTCACGGCAAAGGGCGATGACATGGATAAGATTTTGGGACTGGAAAACGGTGCAGATGATTACATTACAAAACCGTTTAATATATTGGAAGTAAAAGCCAGAATCAAGGTAATTATTCGTCGAAATGAGGGGAATTCCCAAAAGAAAAAGGAAGCTCAAAAGCTGATTGTAAACGGAGAATTGAAATTTGACAGCGACAATCGTCGTTTGTATATCAAGGAAAAAGAAATCAACCTTACCGCAAAAGAATTCGATGTGTTAGAGCTTTTGGTATTAAATCCCGGAAAAGTCTATTCCAGAGATAATTTATTAAAGCTTGTCTGGGGAGAAGATTATCCCGGTGATGTCAGAACGGTAGATGTGCACATCCGAAGACTGCGGGAAAAGATTGAAGAAAATCCCAGTGATCCCAGATATGTGCAGACCAAATGGGGAATCGGTTATTTTTACAAAGGCTAGATTTGATACTGATATGAGGAAAGAATACATTGAAAAAGATAGAAAGTTTTTTTAAGAAATTTAAGTTTATCCGAAGTTTTCAGCTTCGGATATTTCTTATCATTATCTTGGTGGGACTTCTGGCAGGAACCATTATGCATGTGGGAATATTAAATAATTATGCGGAACGTGCCATTAATGTGAAGACGTCGGAAGTGACCAATCAGATGAAGATAGTGGCAAATCACCTGATTACCTATAATTATTTGCAGGATATTTCTTCCGAAGTGGTTAATGCGGAATTGTCCCAGTTATCTACGCTGTACGGCGGTAGAGTGCTGGTGATTGATGAGAATTTTCGCGTTATTAAGGATACCTATGGTATCAGCGTAGGAAAACTGATGATTGCCAAGGAAGTAATTGAGTGCTTCAAAGGTGCTACGGTAACCAATGTGGATGAAACCAACCGCTATATTGAAGTGGCCGTGCCGATTACGGAACTGGATGAAGTCACCGGAAAAGAACGGGTAATCGGTGTAATTCTAACCAGCGCGGCCTTGTCCGGTATAGATTCCAGCATTGAAATTATGAATCGTCAGGCCTGGATTTTGGAAATCGTAATGATGATTATCATTATCGGAATTGCCTTGGCAGTTTCTGTGGTGTTTGTCCGTCCCTTTGACCGAGTTACAAACGGTATTAATAGCGTTATTTCTTTTGATGATGAGAATCTGGTGGTATCGGATTATATTGAAACCGAGGAAATTGTAAATGCTTTTAATGAGCTTAGAAATCGCTTGAAGGTATTGGACGATTCCAGACAGGAATTTGTTAGTAATGTCTCCCATGAATTAAAAACGCCCCTTACCTCCATGAAGGTGTTGGCGGATTCTTTGAATATGCAGGAAGATGTGCCGGTAGAAATCTATAAGGAGTTTATGCAGGATATTACCGAGGAAATCGACCGGGAAAACAAAATTATTACGGATTTGTTGGCGTTGGTAAAAATGGAAAAAGGTTCCAATGCATTAAATATTGAGGCTTGTGATATCAATGTCCTTTTGGAACTTGTCCTGAAACGTCTGGGTCCCATCGCACGAAAAAACGAAGTGGATTTGATTTTTGAGAGCCATAGAGCGGTAACGGCAGAAGTGGATGAAGTAAAATTAAGTCTAGCTTTGACCAATCTGATTGAAAACGGGATTAAGTACAATAAACATCCCGGTTGGGTAAAGGTATCTCTGGACGCGGATCACCAGAGTATGATTGTGGAGATTACGGACTCCGGAATTGGTATTCCCAAAGAGGAGCTGGATCATATTTATGAGAGATTTTACCGGGTAGATAAGTCCCATTCCAAAGAAATCGGCGGTACCGGACTTGGGCTTTCCATTACAAGAAAGACCATTTTGCTTCACAGAGGCTCTATTCGGGTAAACAGCATTCCAGGGGAAGGTACTACCTTTGTGGTACGAATTCCTTTAAGTTATATTGTATAAGGAGGGCGACAAAATGCGAAAAAATGGGTGTTTGTTCTTGTTGTTGCTGGTTTTGTTTGCCCTGCTTACGGCGTGTACGGATAAGGAACCGGGAGAAGAACAGGCAGCAAATGCAGTAAATATTTATTATTTAAATAAAGATGCCACCACGTTGGTAACGGTATCCCATAATCTGGTGGGCGAAAACGAAGATGCCGTTATACAGGAACTGTTAACCAAAATGATGGAAATTCCGGAAGATATTGAGATGCGTCCGCCACTGGGAATGGGCTTTTCTGTTTTGGAATGTTATGTGGAAGGTACCCAGTTGGTAATCAATGTGGATGAGCATTATCGGGAAATGTCACCTACGGATGAGATTTTGGTGCGGGCGGCACTGGTTCGGACCATGGTACAGGTGCAAGGTGTGGATTGCGTTAATATTTTGGTGCGGGGAGAACCGTTAACCGATACTAACGGTAATCCCATTGGTGTGATGAAGGCAGAGACCTTTATTGATAACGAAGGTAGCGAAATCAATTCCTATGAGCAGGCAAACATCCGATTGTTTTTTGCTAATGAGGATGGAACCGGGCTTGTGGAAATCAGTAAGCAGGTGGTGTATAACAGTAACATTTCCATGGAAAAATTGGTGCTGGAGCAGTTGATTGCCGGTCCCGGTAATTCCGAATGTTATCCTACCATCAATCCGGACACCAAAATTGTTTCGGTGGTGATTACGGACGGGGTTTGTTATGTGAATTTATCTTCGGAATTCTTGACGCAACCTTATAATGTGTCTGCGGAAGTAACGATTTATTCTATCGTAAATTCCATGGTAGAATTAAGTAACGTAAATAAAGTACAGATTGCCATTCAGGGAGACAATACCATTATTTATCGGGAAGTTTTCCCTTTGGAAAATATCTACGAGCGTAATTTGGATTTGGTAATCGAATAAACGACAGGAAGAATATATGAAGCGACCACTTTGTGCGTTTTGTCTTTTCTTTGTGACGGTAATTGCAATGACAATGTTATTTGCCGGAATGCCTGCCTTTTCCTTTTCGGAGATGGCAGGCGAGACGGTATGGATTACAGGCAAAGTAAGAGACAAAGAACAAAAAGAAGACAGTCAGGTGCTCTATCTGACGGATGTTGCGTTCTGCAACGGAGAATTTCAGGAAATAAAACAGAATACGGAAGGAGCGAAACGTCCGGGGGCGGTGTGTTATTTGGAAAATACTACGCATGGGTCTGTGGAATTGGGAAGTTATGTCTGCGTGCAAGGTGTTTTGCAGGAGTTTTCGAGAGCCACCAATCCGGGCGAATTTGATGCAGCAAATTATTATGCCATCCTTGGTTATCATTTTCGTGTGCAGGACGGAGTGGTGCGAAAGAAAAGTACAACCTATTCTCTATGGGAGGAAGGGCTTTACCAACTGAAAAACAAATGGATGGAACAAATGCGGCTGATTTTTGGAGAAGATGCCGGAATTTTGCAGGCGATGTTACTTGGTGAAAAAGGCGAGATGGATCCCGAAGTAAAGGAGTTGTATCAAAAAAACGGGATAGCGCATATTCTGGCCATTAGCGGCTTGCATGTTTCCATTATCGGAATGGGGATTTATGAGGGGTTAAGAAAGACACCGCTTCCTATGGGAGGCTGCATTTTTCTTTCGTTTTGGGTTTTGTTAAATTATGCGTTGATGACCGGTCTTAGTCCGTCCTCGGTAAGGGCCCTTCTTATGTTTTCCTTCTTTCTTTTGGCAAAATGGGTCAAAAGAACCTATGACCTTCTTACTGCCCTTTCCTTTAGTGCGTTGGTAATTCTTATCTGGAATCCGTATTTTGTTTTTTATGCCGGATTTTGGCTTTCTTTTCTGGCGGTGGCAGGCATTGCGGTTTTTGTGCCGTCTCTTACCGGCCGGGTTCGCGGAAAAACAAAGCGGCGGGAAAAGATTGGGAAAATGATAGTGGGGAATTTTGGAATAACTTATTTTACGTTACCTGTGATTTTGTATTATTATTACGAAACGCCGCTGTACGGATTTTTGTTAAATCTATTTGTGGTTCCCCTTATGAGTGTTTTGCTTCCGATTGGGATTTTGGCTACGTTTATGGCAGATTTTTCTCTTATGGCAGGAGAGATACTGGCAATTCCGGGACGACTTATTTTGTTGCTTTATGAAGTGCTTTGTCAAATCTGGGAAAAATTTCCCCATTCTGTTTTCATTCTCGGACAACCCACTCTTTTTCAAATGGTTGTATTCTACGGAATTACCTTTTGGATTGTTTTTAGACAAAAAAAGCAAAAATGGAAGGCTACGTTTCTTTGGATGGCAGTAAGCTTATTTTTGCTTGTTTTTTCACCGTTACCGGCACCCCAAACCGAAATTACGTTTCTGGATGTGGGACAGGGGGACGGAATCTGTATTGAAACCAAAGAAGGCATCGTTTGTATGGTGGATGGCGGAAGTACGGATAAAAAATCGCTGGCAGAATATCAGATAGAACCGTTTTTAAAATCCAAAGGGATTGCCAGGGTGGATTATTGGTTTATCACCCATCCGGACTTGGATCATTACAGTGCGTTGCTTATGATGCTAAAGGAAGAAAGTAACATCCAAATTCGTCATTTGGTGCTTCCGGATGCAGCGAATATTTTGCAGGACGGAGCAGAATTAATTGCACTTGCTAAGGAGCGGAATATCGAAATTATATATATGTCCGCAGGGGAACGGTTGGAAATAGAAGATTTGATTTTGCTATGTCACCATCCGGTGGCAGGGCTTTTTCAGGAGGATAAAAATGCGTATTCTTTAGTGCTGTCTTTGCATTACCGGGGATTTGATGCGTTGTTTACCGGGGATATCCCGGGAGAAGCGGAACCTGTTTTGGCAGAAGAAATCGGTAGTCGTTTGGAAAGTCTTTTCCCCGGCGGAGAAATTACCTGGGAAATATTGAAGGTGGCGCATCATGGTTCCGGGCATTCCTCCTCCGCCGTTTTTTTGGAAGAAATACGTCCTGCGTATGCCGTGATTTCTTATGGGGAAGGGAACCGGTACGGTCATCCCCACGAAGAGACTTTAGAGCGCCTTTCTTTGGTGGGCAGCAGGATTCTCACCACCCCGGAGTACGGTGCCATTACGGTAGAGGTGTCCGGGGAAGGAAGTTTCCGGCTTTTCTATTGGGGCATTGGAGAAAAATAATATCTTCGGATTCGTCGTCAAAGATTGAAGAAAAGAAAAGAGCATGATAAAATATAAGCCGACCAGAAATGAACAGACAAAGGATGAGAAAAATGTATTTATTGCTTTTGGCAGTAATTTATCTTGCATTTATCAGTCTTGGACTGCCGGATTCCCTTTTGGGTGCTGCGTGGCCAACCATTCGTAATACATTGGAAGTTCCGCTGTCCTATATGGGGATTGTTTCTATGATAATTTCCGGTGGGACCATTGTTTCCGGGCTGATGTCGGAGCGACTGACGAAACGATTCGGAACACGAACGGTAACGACAGTGAGTGTTTTTTTGACAGCAACGGCGCTCTTTGGATTTTCGGGAGCAACAGAGTTTTATCACTTATGTTTGTGGGGGATTCCCTACGGACTTGGTGCCGGTGCCATTGATGCGGCATTGAATAATTATGTGGCAATGCATTACAGTTCCAAACATATGAGCTGGCTTCATTGTTTTTGGGGTGTGGGAACGATTATCAGTCCATATATCATGAGTTACGCCTTGCTTCATTATGATTGGACGAAAGGCTACGGCATGGTGGCCTTGCTACAGCTTTTGATTGCCCTTACCCTGTTAGCGACCTTGCCGTTGTGGAAGGTAAACGGTGCGCAGAGTGCAGAGGAAGAAAAAACGGAGGTGCTGGGAATCCGCGGGGCATTAAAAATTTCGGGAGTTCCCTTTTTGCTTACCGGATTTTTTGCATATTGTGCAGCAGAATCCACTGCAATGCTTTGGGCCAGCAGTTATTTTGAAGAAGTATGTCATCTTGCAAAGAGTGAGGCGGCTGCTTTGGGAGCCCTTTTCTTTATCGGGATAACGATAGGAAGATTTCTGTCCGGTTTTTTGTCTGACAGAGTAGGCGATAACAGAATGATTTACTGTGGAATCGGTATTGCTTTGCTGGGCGTTGTTTTGATTGGACTTCCTTGGAAAAATGTGGCGGTGGCCGGTTTTGTTATAATAGGACTTGGGTGTGCCCCCATTTATCCTTGCATCATTCATTCCACACCGAGTAATTTCGGGGCGGAAAATTCCCAGGGAATCATCGGAATTCAAATGGCCAGTGCCTATGTGGGTTCAACATTTATGCCGCCGATTTTTGGCTTGATTGCCAATGAGATCAGCATAAAGCTGTTGCCGGTTTATTTAACATTGTTCTTTGTTTTATTGTTTTTTATGATTCGAATGACGGAAAAGAAGACGAGAGATAGAAAAGGAGACCAAGATGGAATTTAAAGGTTTTACCTACGGATATGACGGAAAACGGGGCGACTATCGTTCGCCGGAAGGGATTGCATCTCAGAAAAAACTATTTGCAACCGGCGTAAACTGGATTTGCCTTGCGGTAGTATGCAATCAGGAAACGGCCCATAGCAACAAAATTGAATTTGACTTTGCAAACAGCAATACGGACCGGGATATTATGGCGGTGATTGCTCATGCAAAAGAAAATGGAGTGAAGGTTTGTTTGAAACCGATGGTAAACTGCAAAGATGGGGTATGGAGAGCGTATATTAATTTTGCGGATTCGGATTTTGAAGGAAAAGATATTTATTGGGATACCTGGTTTAAGGCGTACGGAGATTACATGCTTTATTATGCTCAGTTAGCAGAAGAAACGGGGTGCGAAATGCTTTGCATCGGTTGTGAAATGTGCGGAACGGAGCGAAAAGAGAGCCATTGGCGAAAGTTAATTGAAGAGATTCGAAATGTTTATAGCGGAAAGCTGATTTACAATACCAATCATGGTCACGAGGATGATGTGAAATGGTTTGATGCGGTGGATTATGTGGGAACCAGTGCTTATTTCCCTGTGGCAGAGAAGGGCGGAGCTACCTCAGAAGAGATGCAAATCCGCTGGCGTGAAATAAAGGAAGAATTAAAAGCAGTATATGAGAAATGGCAAAAGAAGATTGTATTTATTGAGATTGGTTGCCGAAGCGCGCATGGTTGCGCTACCATGCCATGGGATTTTTCACATAAAGATTTGCCCCATGACGAGGAGGAACAGGCTGCATTTTATGATTCCTGCCTGGCGACCTTTTTTGAGGAACCCTGGTTTGGCGGAGCTTTTTGGTGGGATTGGAGTACTTTTATCTACGATACCAAAGAGGAAGCCCAAAAGGAAAACGGATTTAATATTCACTTGAAGAAAGCGGAAGAAGTGTTAAAGGAATGGTATCGCCGATAGGCGTTTTAGGAGGAAAAAGATGGAAAAAAAGTTAGAAATCAGCAAAGCAGCGGTAAATATGAAAAAGAGTGCGCCGATATTGGCGGCTTCTTCCATTGAAACCAGAAACATGGCATTAACATTAATTGCCAAAGCACTGGAAGACAATAAGGAAAAGATTTTTGAAGCGAACCAAAAGGATATGGAATTTGCGGAAACCAACGGCATTGCCAATTCCATCAAGAAACGATTAAAGTACGAGGAAACCAAGCTGGCAGACAGCGTAAAGGGCGTATTGGAATTAAGAGAATTGGAAGATCCTATCGGAAAAGTACAGCTTTCCAGAGAAATGGATCAGGACTTTTTGCTGGAAAAGGTCAGTGTGCCCATCGGTGTTATCGGTGTTATTTTTGAAGCTCGTCCCGATGCAATGATTCAAGTGGCTTCCCTTTGCATTAAGAGCGGTAACTGCGCTATTTTAAAGGGCGGAAAGGAAACGGCAAATACCAACAAAGTATTGTTTGAGTTGATTTTAGATGCGGTTGTCAAAGCTGGATTGCCCAAAGAATGTCTGCTGCAGGCAGAACTTCACAACGAGATAGATGAACTCTTGAAATGTGATAAGGAAGTGGATTTGCTGATTCCGCGAGGAAGCAATCAATTTGTTCGATATATCATGGAGAATACCAAGATTCCGGTGATGGGACATTCCAGTGGAATCTGCCACATCTATGTGGATAAGGATGCAGATACCGAAATGGCACTTCCGGTTATTTTAGATGCAAAGAAAAATTATCCGGCAGCATGTAATGCGGTAGAAACGGTGTTAATCCATCGGGATTTGAAAGAGGATTTCTTAAAGAAATTAGCGCAAATGCTGGAGCAGGAACAGGTTAAATTAAACGGAACGAAGGAAGTTGCAGAGCTTCTTGGCAAAGAAATCGGCCTGATGCAGGAAGAGGAGTTTGACCGGGAATACAATGACATGGAAATTTCCTTAAAGATGGTAGCCGATGAAAAAGAAGCGGTGGAACATATCAATTTCTACGGTTCCCACCACACGGATTGTATTTTGACCAAAAACGATGAAACAGCGGATTACTTTGTACGCATGGTAGATAGTGCAGGGGTTTATCGTAATTGCTCCACCAGATTTGCTGACGGTTTCCGTTATGGCTTTGGGGCAGAGGTAGGAATCAGCACAGGAAAGCTTCATGCCAGAGGACCGGTAGGATTAGACGGACTTGTAACCTACAAATATGTATTGCGGGGATGCGGACAGCTGGTGGATGATTATTCCAGCGGAAGAAAGCAGTTTCATCATAAAGACAGATAAGCATAAGGTGTCGGTAAAACAGGTAAACACCTTGGGCAGGGAAAGGAAAGCAAACAGAAAAATTCATGCGAACCATATTAAATGATATTCGGGAAGGAAAATTGAAACAGGCTTATTTGCTTTACGGGGAAGAAGTGTACTTAAAATTTCAGTATCGCGACAACCTTTTAAAAGCCATGGAAACCGAAGGGGATACCATGAATTTCTCTAAGTTTGAAGGGAAAGACATCGATGCCAAAGAGGTTATTGAGATTTCGGAAACCATGCCCTTTTTTGCGGATTATCGTACCATATTGATTGTGGATTCCGGTTGGTTTAAGAGTGCCAACGATACCATGTGTGATTATTTAAAGAAACCTTCCGAAACTACCAGATTCCTGTTTGTGGAATCCGAAGTGGATAAGCGGAGCCGAATGTATAAGGCGGTAAAGGACCTTGGGAATGCGGTGGAATTTGTAAAACAGGACGAGGCAACCTTACGAAAGTGGATTGGCAGCATCCTTCAAAAGGAAGGGAAAAGAATCAGCCCTGCCACCATTACATTTTTTCTTCAGAAAACCGGAACCGATATGAGTAACATCAAAGGGGAACTGGAGAAATTGGTTTGTTATTCCTATGAAAGACCGGAGATTACGCAGGAAGATGTGGAGGCGATTGTAACCACAAGAGTTCAAAATCACATTTTTGATATGATTACGGCGATTGCGTTGAAACAGCAGGGGAGAGCCCTTTCTTTGTACTATGAATTGTTGGCGTTAAAAGAAGCACCGATGCGAATCCTTTTTTTGATCGCCAGACAATTTAATATGTTGTTACAGGCAAAAGAATTAAAAAACAAAGGGTATGACCAAAACGGCATTGCCAAAAAGATGGCGGTGCAACCGTTTGTGGTAAATAAGTATCTGCAGCAGGCTGCAAAATTTAAACAAAGCTTCTTAAAAAAAGCATTGGAGGACTGTGTGGAGACCGAAGAGGCGGTAAAAACCGGTTTGATGCAGGACCGCCTTGGAGTGGAAATGCTGATTGTAAAATACAGCAGTCAGGAGAATGGATAAGGGAGAGTTTGCATAAAGGTCGGATTGCTACGAAAACAGCAAGAGACAGAGGAAGCAGAAGATAGAGCGAAAGAGAAATATAGTTGCAGAAGAAACGATGGTAAAAAGAAATTTTTATTATCGTTTTTTTTGTTGTATAAAGACCGCTTTAACGGACACATTGTTTGCGATAATGAACTCAAGAAAGGAAACGGATTGCAAAATTAAAAGCGCAATGGAAGGTAAAACAAAGCAATCAGAATCGAAAGACCGGATAGAAGTTCATATCAGATGGCTTTTGAAAAAGGAAAGAAGCAGGAGGAGAAGGAAATGAAAAATAAAGTAGCAGGCAAAGGAAATGTAATATATAACTTTATGGTGATTTTATTTGCCTTATTGTTGTTTTTGGGAATCAGCAATACGGTGGCAGGCAAAGAAGAAAACGAAGAATCACAAAGCGCATATTACCATGAATTGGAAGAACGATTTCAGAATGTATTGCAGGAAGAATTGCAAAGAGACGGGTATCGTGATTGCGGAATCACCATCAGCAGCATCACGGTTGCTACGGGAGCAAGAAGCTATCAGGTACTTTTGCACCATCACAAATTTGCAGAAATGACCGGAGAAGAAAGAGCGGAAGTATTGGCGGGAATTTCAGAGATTACCTTCCCGGACCAAAGCTGTCAGGTGACTTATGACATATTTTTATAAAAGATTTTTTCACCAGCTTTTCATAGATAAAACAGGGGAGATGGAGTATAATGAGGAAAGGAAAAAGAAAGGAAGGAACGCTATGCAAAATACTCCCAAACCTTATGAAATCTATCGACATTTTAAAGGCAATCTGTATCAGGTGCTGGTCCTGGCAAAAGACAGTGAAAACGGAAGAGATATGGTGGTGTATCAGGGGTTATACGAACCCTTTACCGTGTATGTCCGGGATTTGGCAATGTTTATGGAACCGGTGGATCGTAAGAAATATTCCAAGGAGCAATTCCCGCAGGAAATGCGCTTTGAGAAGGTGAGCCTTTCCAAAGAAGAATGTGGGAAAGCAGAAGCGAAAAGGACCTTAGCTGCGGAAACACCGGTGCAAAATCCCAACGTAACCATGGTACAGGAACAGGCTATAAGATGCGAAGAAAAGGGAAGAGAGGTTCACCCTGCTCTGATGCTCTTTTTGGACGCAGAAGAATACGAAGATAAATTAGATGTGTTAATGCAAATTAAGAATGAACTGACACCGGAAATTTTAACGCCGATGGAGCTTTCTCTTGGAATGGAGCCGGGAGAGGGCAGCGTAGAAGAACGGTATCGGGATTTAAAAGGGAACCTGTTAACAAGACAAAAATACGAGAGACATCGTCTGTAGATTTTTCTTCGGGCGATGCCCGAAAGGAGAGCCTATGGCATATTGTTTGGAAAATCGTTTGGTGGTAGGAGTTTCTTCCAGAGCATTGTTTGACTTGTCCTTGGAGAATGAAATTTTTGAAAACCAGGGATTGGAGGCCTACTGCAAGTATCAGGTGGAACACGAAAATGAAGTGTTGAAACCGGGGCCCGGTTTTTGCCTGATTAAATCCTTACTGGCAATCAACAAACTGCCGGGGCAGGAAGGAAGAGTGGAAGTCATTATTATGTCCCGCAACAGCGCAGATACCTCTCTTAGAGTGTTCAATTCCATTACTCATTATGGTTTGGATATTACAAGGGCTGCACTTGCCAGCGGAGGTTCTTTGGCACCGTATCTAAGTGCCTTTAAAACGGATTTGTTTTTGTCGGCCTATGAAGATGATGTGGTCAGTGCGTTGCAATCCGGCATTGCAGCGGGAATCATATGCAGTGATGGGATTCACACATACAATCCGGAAAATAAAAAGGGACAGATTCGCATTGCCTTTGACGGAGATGCAGTGCTTTTTAGTGATGAATCGGAGCGGATTTTCCAGGAAAGCGGACTGGAAGCCTTTGAAGAAAACGAACGCAATCAGGCCACCAATCCCTTGGCGGCAGGACCTTTTGCCAAGCTGTTAAAAACGATTTCCGACTTACAGAAGGAATTCCCGCCGGTTGAGGTCCCCATTCGTACGGCTTTGGTTACCGCAAGAAGTGCGCCGGCCCATGAACGGGTGATTCGTACCCTGCGGGCGTGGAACGTGCGAATTGATGAAGCGTTTTTCCTTGGGGGAATTCCCAAAAAAGAATTGTTGGAAGCTTTTGGCGCCCATATTTTCTTTGATGATCAGGCGGCCCATATCAATCCTGCCAGCGAAGTGGTGCCCTCGGCCAGGGTGCCCAGCGGACAGAGTGTGCAGGAACGACAGCTGAAACTAAGAAATGAGGACAAGGATGCGTCAGTTGGATAAAAAATTGGCAACGACCTTATTGAAATGGTATAGAGAAAATAGGCGGATTCTGCCATGGCGGGAGGATCCGTCTCCTTATCATGTCTGGATTTCGGAAATTATGTTACAGCAGACCAGAGTGGAAGCGGTGAAGGGATATTATGCCCGTTTCATGGAAGAACTTCCCGGTGTGGAGAATCTGGCAAAGGTACCGGAGGAGAGGCTTTTAAAGCTGTGGGAAGGGCTGGGGTATTATAATCGGGCACGGAACTTACAGAAAGCGGCGAAAGTGGTTATGGAAGAATACGAAGGGCAGCTTCCTTCGGATTATGAAACGCTTCTTTCGCTTCCGGGGATTGGCAACTATACGGCAGGTGCCATTGCCTCCATTGCGTTTAAAGAACCGGTACCGGCAGTGGATGGGAATGTCCTTAGAGTCATTACCAGAGTGACGGCAGATGCGTCGGATATCACGTCTGAGGCTTTTAAAAATAAAATGCGGGAACAGCTTTTGGAGATTATCCCGCAAGATGCGCCCGGAGAATTTAATCAGGCACTGATGGATTTGGGAGCGATGGTGTGTTTGCCAAACGGTGCGCCAAGATGTGATGAGTGCCCTTGGAAAGCCGTTTGCAGGGCGAAGGCAGAGAATATCACGGATCAAATCCCGGTAAAGAAAGCAAAGAAGGTGCGGAAGGTGGAAGAGAAGACGGTTTTAGTGGTACGTTTCTCGGATAAAATTTTGCTTCATAAGCGTAAAAATAAGGGATTGCTGGCGGGAATGTATGAGTTTCCGTCGATAGAAGGGTTTCAAAACAGCGAAAATGTGATATATTATTTAAGAAAAATAGGCTTGAAACCATTGCACATGGAAGAAACCGTGGAAAGTAAGCATATATTTTCACACAAGGAATGGCACATGAAGGGGTATGTTGTCCGGGTGGATGAGCTTTTTGAGGGAAAGAATATCACCCAGGAAGATGAAAACTGGTGCTTTGTAGAGCCGTGGCAAACGAAGGAGGGGTATCCGATACCGTCGGCCTTTGCAGCCTACGTGCCTTACTTAAAAAACGAAGTGTGAAAAGGGAATGGAGGTAACGAATGAAAATCTCAGAAATTTTGAAATCAGGAAATCCTACTTTATCTTTTGAGGTATTTCCGCCCAAAACCAGTGACGTATATGAAAGTGTAGAAAAGGCCACCAATGAGATTGCGGCATTGAAGCCGGATTTTATGAGTGTCACCTATGGTGCCGGTGGCGGAACCAGTATGTACACCACTGCAATTGCGTCTAACGTGCATAACAAACACGGCGTGACTGCGCTTGCGCATTTAACCTGTGTGAATGCTACCGAGGAAAAAATTGTAGAACAGTTAAAGGATTTGAAGAAACACGGAATTGAAAATATTCTGGCGCTTCGCGGGGATTTGCCGGCAGGAGTGGAAAGCACGGAGGATTGGAAATATCGTCATGCCAGCGATTTGGTGTCGGTGATAAAAGCGCAGGGTGATTTTTGTATTGGTGGTGCCTGTTATCCGGAGGTGCATCCGGAATCGGCAAACAGCAAGGAGGATATTCTGCACTTAAAGGAAAAGGTGGATGCCGGCTGTGAATTTTTAACCACCCAGATGTTTTTTGACAACAATATTTTTTATAATTACTTATACAAAATTAGGGAAGCGGGAATCATGGTGCCTATCGTTGCCGGAATTATGCCGGTAACCAATGCAAAACAGATGGCAAGAATTTTGAAGCTTTCTCAGGCATTTATTCCCAGAAGATTTGTATCTTTGCTGGATAAATTTTCGGATCATCCGGCTGCAATGAAACAGGCGGGAATCGCCTATGCGACAGACCAGATTATTGACCTTTTGGCAAACGGAATCAACGGAATCCATGTCTATACCATGAATAAGCCGGAAGTGGCTGAAAAATTGCAGCAAAATCTCTCGGAAATTATTCCTTCCTGTAAGAAATAGACATTAGGAAGAAACAAAAAGGGCAGTCATGGCAGAAGCGATTAGAAAGTTCGTTTTGGAACGCGAAAAGGTGACAATTGATATTGGGGAAAGTCTTCGCTATCTGGGATACCGAAAGGATGCGGTTACGGAGCAGGATATTGGCCTCGTGGAACGGTTCGTTCCCAAGGTCTTGGAAAATTGTTCTCCGGTGGCTTGTTATGGGCGGTATCCGATCAACGTAAAGGAGAAGGATACCATATTGCTTCCTTATGGAGAAGTTAAGAGTAAGGACCTTGGAAAAAATTTGGCGGGGTGTCGGGAAATCTATATTTTTGCCGCCACCATCGGCGCGGGATTTGATCGGCTGATTCAAAGAACCAAATGCCTTTCTTTGGCAGATGCGGCGATTATGCAGGCGATTGGAGCTACCGCAGTGGAAAATGTTTGCGACCGATTAAATGAGAGGTTAAAGGAAGAGGCCAAAGCAGAGGGAAAGAAGCTTCGGCCACGGTACAGTCCGGGATACGGAGACTACACGCTAGAAAATCAAAAGGAGATTTTTAAATTGTTAGAGCCCCATCGGTATGCGGGGATTACCCTGACAGACAGTTTACTCATGGTACCGGAAAAATCCGTTACCGCAGTAATCGGAATAGAGTAATGGGAAGCAGACAGCAAATCAGACGGCGGACACCGCATAAGGTCATACGGCGATTGTTTGTTTTAGGATGATGTGATGGAAATATGGCGGACACTGTGGTATAATGCAAGGCGCAAGGCATTATAACAAGGGTGCCCGCCATAATTTTAATTGCGGAAGGAACAAGGGAATGAAGGATTGGATTTTAGAAGTAGCGAAAGATAAATTTTTGTTTTTTGACGGCGGCTGCGGAACCATATTGCAGGCGGCGGGGCTTCAGGCGGGAGAATACCCGGAAACCTGGAACCGTAAACGACCGGAAGTCATTACGAAGCTTCATTACGATTATCTGATGGCGGGGGCCAATATTTTAAAGACCAATACCTTTGGCGCCAATTGTTTGAAATTTCCAGAAGGCGAGGGGGAAGATTCCCTGGAAGAAGTAATCCGCCTTGCGGTGAAGAATGCAAGAGATGCCATTGCCATGGCCAGGGAGACGGCAGAAAAAGAAGGAATCGATATCGGCGAGGACCATTTTGTGGCGCTGGATATGGGGCCTCTTGGGAAGCTGTTAAAGCCCCTTGGGGATTTGGATTTTGAAGAGGCAGTGGAAATCTTCAAAAAGACCGTAAAAATCGGCGCAGAGCAGGGCGTGGACTTGATTTTGATTGAAACCATGAATGATATATACGAGGCGAAGGCAGCGATTCTGGCAGCGAAGGAAAATTCGGATTTGCCGGTATTTCTGACTACGGCTTACGATGAGAGCGGCAAGCTCCTTACGGGGGCAGACCCGAAGACGGTGGTGGCAGTGGCAGAAGGCCTTGGGGTGGATGCCCTGGGCGTAAACTGCAGCCTGGGACCCAAGCAGATGATGGGAATCGTAGAGACGCTGACCCGCTATGCCTCCGTGCCGGTGATTGTCAATCCCAATGCGGGCATTCCCCGTACGGAAAACGGTAAGACGGTATTTGACGTTACTCCGGCGGATTTCAAAGAGGCTATGACGGAGATTGCCTCCCTGGGGGCAAGGATTATGGGAGGGTGCTGCGGTACCACGCCGGAACACATCGGGGAGATGGTAAAGGCGGTGAAAGGACTTACTCCGAAGCCCTTAACCTACAAGGAAGATACGCTGATTGCGTCCTATACCCATGCGGTGGAATTCGGAAAGCGCCCGGTACTCATCGGCGAGCGCATTAATCCTACGGGAAAATCCAAGTTTAAGCAGGCGCTTCGGGACCACAATATGGATTACATTTTGCAGGAAGGCCTCAGCCAGCAGGAGAAGAAGGCGGACGTTTTGGACGTAAATGTGGGCCTGCCGGAAATCGATGAAGTGGCCATGATGGAAGAGGTGGTTATGGAATTGCAGGCGGTGACAGACCTGCCCTTACAGATTGATACCACCAACATTGAGGCAATGGAAAAAGCCCTCCGCAGATACAACGGAAAGGCCATGATTAACTCTGTCAACGGCAAGAAGGAAATCATGGAGGCGGTATTCCCACTGGCGAAAAAATACGGCGGTCTGGTAGTGGCCCTTACTTTGGATGAAAACGGAATCCCGGCGACGGCAAAGGGGCGCATGGAGATTGTGGAAAAGATATATAAAACAGCGGAAACCTACGGCGTGGCCAAAAAGGACATCATCATCGACCCTCTGGCAATGAGTATCAGCGCAGAGGCGGATTCTGCCAAGGTGACGTTAGAAAGTCTTCGGCTCATTCGCGACTGCTATCAGGGAAAGAGCAGCCTTGGGGTATCCAATATTTCTTTCGGGCTGCCCAGGCGTGAGTTTGTCAATGCCACCTTCTTTGCCCTGGCGATGGAGAATGGCTTAAATGCAGCGATTATGAATCCAAGCTCGGTGGAGATGATGAAGGCGTACCATACCTTCCTTGCTTTGTCGGCCATTGATGAAAACTGCAGCGAATACATCTCTTACGTGACGGCCCTTCCGGAGATGACGGAGAAGGCGCCGGGAAGCGGCGGAACAGGTAGTGTAGGTGGCAGCGCGGCGGCCGGCGATGGTAGCGCGGCAGGAAATGCAGACGGCGGGGAAGGCAAAAATGCATCCGGCGCAGCAGGCGGAGCGAATTCGCCCTTAAAAGAAGCGATTATGAAAGGGCTGAAGGAGCGGGCTGGCCTGCTTACCAAGGAGGCGCTTCAGACCAAAGAGGCCATGGAAATAATTGACGGCGAACTGATTCCCGCACTGGACGAAGTGGGAAAAGGATTTGAAAACAAAACCGTATTTTTGCCCCAGCTTTTGATGAGCGCCGAGGCAGCAGGATGCGCGTTTGATGTCATCAAGGAGAAAATGGCTTCCGGCGGAAACGACAGAGAAAAGAAGGGCAAGATTGTGATTGCCACGGTAAAGGGTGACATCCATGATATTGGAAAGAACATCGTGAAGGTGCTGCTGGAAAATTACGGCTATGATGTGATTGACCTTGGAAAAGACGTAACTCCGGAGCGCATTGTGGAGACCGTAAAGGCAGAGAATGTGCCGTTAGTAGGACTTAGCGCCCTGATGACCACCACAGTGCCTGCCATGGAAGAAACCATAAAGATGCTGCGCACCGCAGGGCTTCCCTGTAAAGTCGTGGTAGGCGGCGCAGTGCTGACCCAGGAATACGCAGACATGATCGGCGCAGACAAGTACGCGAAGGATGCCATGGGGGCAATCCGATATGCGGAGGAAGTGTTTGGGTAAGAGAAAAATAAAAAGGTAGTTACATTGTCCGCGTGGTTTTCGGCTTCGAAACTAAGTTGCGCTACGCATTGTAAATCTGCTAAGAACTTTAGCCAAAATCCGTAAACTCGCTTTGCTCGGACATACGAATTTTGGCTAAAAACGCATATTTCCCAATGCTAAGAGCAACTAAAGTTTCTGCAGATGAAAACCCCTGCGGACAATGGTAATTATCGCTTTTTATTGAATGAGAAGTGGCGAAGATTGGTCTTGCAATGGGAAAAAGCAGGCCGGATGCAGAGATATAGTATTTGGAAAAAGCAAAAGGAAATATGGTTATGATATTTGGGAAAAAGAAGAAGGAAGAGACGGTAAGTTTTGATAAGGAAACTCAGATTCCCGTAATAAAATGCAGTATCTGTACCGGGGAGCAGGTGGCCGGATTTAAGGATAAAAGCACCGGGAGATTTCAGGAAGTCATGCTGATTGCAGGCAAGGAGGATTTGGATGCGTTCTGCAAAAGGTACGGCGTGGATGAGGTGAAGAAGGAGTATTGAATTGTGGATTGTTGCTTGCGAAGGCATATCCGAGTCCGAAGGCAGGTAGGTGCGGATATTGGTTGTGAAAGTAAAGAATGCAATTTGTGGAACACGTCTAAATGCGGGCGTGTTTTTTGTATGGAATCGCCAAAAAAGTAAGCAAGAATGAAATAATGAAGTGCAGTCCTGTTTTTTGTACACTTAAAATGATAAAATCATATCTATAAATATGTCAGATAATGTAAAAAAGATAAAAATTGAAGGGAGATTATGGATTGGAAAAAACAGAAATGAAACAGGGGCAACTTTTTGAAGGTTTTATTAATCAGTATTCTTTATCTAAAACATTGCGATTTGAACTTCGTCCTGTTGGTCGTACAAAAGAATTTATTGAACGAGATGGAATAATAACAGAAGATACTCAAAAAGCAGAAGATTATATTAAAGTTAAAAAAATAATTGATCAATTTCATAAGAAAGTTATTGAAGAATCCTTGTCCAATGTAGAATTGGAAGGACTGTCTGAGTATTTGAATCTGTACAATTCTTCCAAAAGAGATGAAAAGCAGGAAAAAGAATTTGAGTCAATAAAGGCCTCTTTACGAAAACAGATTGTGAAAAACTTGAGCAAGCATCCGGATTTCGCAAATCTTGGTAAAAAGGAATTGTTTAAAGATAATTTATTGTCTTTTGTAAAGACCGACGAGGAACGCTTTTTGATAAATGAATTTATGGATTTCACCACATATTTTACAGGATTTAATACTAATCGCGAAAATATGTATAGCGTCGAAGCGAAATCCACATCAATAGCATTTCGTTTAATTGATCAAAATTTGCCCAAATTTATTGACAATATGAAGGCATACAAGACCTTGAGCGGAGTTTTAAGTGAAGAAGCACGTGACATAAAAATTGCAAAACTTGAGGAAGTAATTTCCACACGAAAAATTGCCGTTTATTTTGAAATTACCGGATTTAATTATGTTTTGACACAAAAAGGAATTGACGAATACAATCTTATTTTGGGAGGATTTAGTCGGGAAAATAAGGAGAAAATCCAGGGATTAAAC
>JAZNKK010000067.1:0-9423 GCA_045578545.1 Lachnospiraceae bacterium | reverse complement strand
AACCGTAACGGAGGTATCTTCGACGCGGATTGTTTTCTTTTCAAACAGACCAAGGGCAAATGCAACAATAACCGCAATTGCCGCAACGCCAACCAACACCAACAGCAAGGGCCAAACCTTCTTCTTTGCTTTCTTTTCTTTTACCGGTTTCACCGCACTATTTTGTGGCTGCACCATATTGCTTACCGGTTGTACCGGTGCCTCATATACAGGCATTTCTGCCACCGGAGTTTCTTCCACTACCGGTACTTCTACCGCCACCGGTACTTCTTCCGCTACCGGTACTTCTACCACCACCGGCACTTCTTCTGCCACCGGCACTTCTGCTGCTACTGGCACTTTCTCTTCTGCCATCGGAGTTTCTCCCACTACCGGCGCTTCTACCCCCCCCGGCACTTCTTCTGCCACCGGCACTTCTTCTGCCACCGGCACATCTTCCACAGCAGGTGCTTCTTCTGCTGCCGGAGTTTCTTCCGCAGGTGTTTCTTCTGTTGCATACGCTCCCATGTTCCGGGTTTTCTCAATTCCTTTTGCCAAAAACAACTTCCGATAAGCTTCCTCTACGCCCACTTTCTCCAAATCATACCAGAGAATCGCTTGCAAACGATTAAGACGCATCGCCATATCGGCGGGAAGTTTCACATCTTCCAAATATACCAAAATCTGCTCTTTATCCAAATCACGGGCATAATTCAACTCATCCTTGCAGTTGCTTGCCCCAAGATATCCTTCACTGATAAAAGAAATAAAATAGGAACATTCATTTACATGATTGGCAATGTTCTCATCCCATTCCGTACCGGGATCAATACCTCCGTCATACCAGACATTGTATCCCTCCTGGCACATCCGCTCCATAATTTCAATTACTTTCTCCGAATTCCGGTGAGAATAACTGACAAATATATATGGTTTTTTCTCGTCACAATTAATCATAGTTCCTCCTCTCTGCGATGACGCATCTCGTATTTATTCCCCTTTTCAACGTCAAAAATCCACCAAATAAGCCGTTTTAACGTATATAGCAATTTTACTTGAAACCCTTAGTAATATCAAGGAATCCGCACCTTGGGAAAGCGCGCGAATTCCCCGCACATATACATTTTCGTATTCATTTTATAAGTATTCCAAGGGATTTACTGCTACTCCATTAATCAAAAGTTCAAAATGAAGGTGAGGACCGGTACTTCGTCCCGTATTACCGCTGGCAGCAATCACCTGTCCCTGGGATACATAGTCCCCTACCGATACATATACTCGGCTAAGATGAGCATATCTGGTCTGTCGTCCGTCCGGATGATTGATGTAAACCACGTATCCGTATCCGCTACCCCAACCGGCTCTCGCAACCGTACCACCGGAAGAAGCATAAATACTGGTACCCACAGGAGTTGCCCAGTCAATTCCCTGATGGTTGGTGGATGCACCCGCCGTGGGAGCATTTCTTCTGCCAAAGTAAGAGCTGATACGTCCGCCTGCCAATGGTTTGATATAAGTGGGCGGTATGATGGTTCCCACTTCCACAACTTTCGCTACCGGCTCCGCAAGTACCACTTCATACAACACTTCTGCCGTCATCGGCGTTTCATTGGTATAAGTAACACTTGCCACTACATCATGATAACCGGCGGAAGGTTGTTGTAAAGTTACCCGCTGATTGGAATACCAGGAATCATTATAAACATATTCGATGGGCAAATCATACGCCTCTTCGTATCTGGTCTCCTGGGTCCACACCACAGACAATTCCGGTTCCGGCACGGTAATAATCAATTCCTGATCTACGTAAATATATGAATTTTCGTTTTCCAGCACCGGGTTTAGTGCAATAATTTCATCCAAAGGAAGCCCCACGGAAATCGCTATTTCCGATAAGGTATCCCCTGACTGTACCTTGTATATCTGCTGAATTTCCTGTTCCATGGTAAGACGATTTCTTGCCGTTTCCAGTTCCATAATATCGCTTTCCGGCAAGTACGCCTCCACCACCTCAATCGGTTCGGAAAAATACATTTCGGTAATGCCAAGTTCAAAGGCATCAAAGCCTTCCTCCGAAGCAGCAAGAGATTCCTCCGGAATATGAAGGGCATCTGCGGCACCCGCCATACCCAAAAGTTCTTCTTCCTTTTCCTCTTCTTCCGCTCTTTGACAAACTTCTGCCGTCAACACATTTAATTCCCGCTGATTATCTCTGGTAAGATTTACCTCAAAGCTTCCGTCAGAACAATACAAATTGATGGTATCCTGAAACATTTGTTGCACGGCCTCTGCACTATCCACATTTACGACCACGCCGTTTACTTTTACGGAATAGGCATGTGCAAGGGTCTGCACTTCATTGGCGGACAACATCTCTCTCATTTTACCGATAATCATTTCCGGTTCATCAACACTACCGGTAATTACTTCCTCTCCGACCAATTCAATCTCCGGAAACTCCGTAAACACCAGCTCGTCCGATTCTAACGCAAGACTACGCCTTGCTTCCCTGTAATATTCATATACCGCTCCTGCATCATCGGTGACTCCCACCACCTGTCCATCCATGTAAATGGTGAAACGATTGTTTCCTTCCCGAACATATTCCTGATACTGAGGGAAAAACAATATCTGAAGGGCCACAACAACCCAAAACACTTTCAAATATGAAATTGTAATCAATTTATGATACTTTGACACAATCTTCCTCCGCTTGTTTTCGCCTCCGTTTGCAAAGGCGCAACTCCTTTCCTATTTTACCAACAAACATTTTTCTTGTAAACCAAAAGCTTTTTCTTCTCCGAAAATTCAAATCATGATACAATGATTTTTGAGGTATCTTTTTAAAGTATCCTTTTATTTTTGAAGCACCCTTTTTATTTTCGGAGTATATTATGGAATCTGTTTTCTTTCACATAGATGTTAATAGTGCATTTCTTAGTTGGACTGCCGCCAAAAAGCTAGAATCCGATCCGGATTTAGACCTTCGAATGATTCCGGCTGTCATTGGCGGAGACCGCGAAAAGCGCCACGGAATTGTTTTGGCAAAATCCATACCCGCAAAAAAATATGGAATTGAAACAGCGGAACCGTTGGCAAGCGCTCTTCGAAAATGTCCGAATCTGGTCATCGAAGCTCCGGATTTTTCTTTGTACCGAGCAAACAGCGAGGCACTGATGCGATTTCTTTCCGGATTGACTCCGGACATCGAACAGGTCAGTATTGATGAATGTTACATGGATTTCTCACCAATTGCCCATCTGTATCCGTCCGCCGTGGAGGCGGCCGATATGATGCGACGTCGTATTTTTGAGCTCTTTGGTTTTACTGTCAACATCGGTATCTCTGACAAAAAAGTATTGGCGAAGATGGCTTCCGATTTTGAGAAACCGGACAAAACCCATACCTTGTTTTCCTATGAAATCAAAGAAAAAATGTGGCCTCTCCCGGTATCTTCCCTCTTTATGTGCGGAAGCTCCAGCGTTCGAAGCCTGTACAATCTCGGCATCTTAACCATCGGAGATTTAGCCAAAAGCGATCCCGACATCGTGTACTCTCATTTAAAAAGCCATGGATTACTGCTTCACGCCTATGCCAACGGCATTGACGATTCTACCATTGTTACAGCACCGGAAGAAGCCAAAGGAGTCGGCAATTCGATAACATTAGCCAAAGATGTAGCCTCCTCCGAGGAAGCCCATAAAATACTGATGCGGCTTTCCGAATCCGTCGCCGGGCGCCTTCGAAAAAGCAAAAAAATCGCCGGAATGGTTAGCGTGGAAATCAAATATCATACCTTTAAAAGCGTTTCCCACCAGACCGTGCTTCCCAGTCCCACAGCCTCCGAAAAAACCATCCATCAATATGCCTGTACTTTGTTTGAGGATTTGTGGAACGGAACACCCATCCGTCTTTTAGGAATTCGCACTTCCAAACTGGTGGGCGAAGAAGAACCTACCCAGCTTTCCATTTTTGATTACGACCAGACGATAGTCATACAATCGGAAAAGGAAAAAAGGCTGGAAAAAACAATTGACGGTATCCGCCAAAAATATGGAGATACCGCCATTATAAAAGGTCATCATTTAAAATAGTAATTTATTTTTTTCTCACACTGTATCCAAAGGAACCTAATTTTTCACCAATTCCGTAATACTCTCCGTGAGAATATACCATAGGTTCTGCTTTGTTTAAGCAGAACTTATTCTTTTCGTCCAGATATTGTTCATCTACGGTTACTGCCACCACTTCTGCCAAAAACATGTCATGGGTTCCCAGTTCCAACCGTTCTTTCACTACACACTCCAGCGCCACAGGGCTTTCCTTCACATAAGGGACGTTTACTTTTTCGGAGGGCATAGGCGTTAATTTCATCTCTTTCCACTTATCAATATCCCTACCGCTTTTCACGCCGCAATAATCCGTTGCATACACCAAATCCTTAGTGGTCAAGTTAATGACAAACTCACCGGTCTCCATAATCATATCATAGGAATAGCGTTGTTTTCTTACCGAAATCGATACCATAACCGGATCACTGCAAATCGTCCCGGTCCAAGCCACTGTAAACAAATTGCTTTTCCCAGCTTTATCCGCTACACTTACCAAAACCGCTGGTACCGGATACAACATATTTCCCGGTTTCCAAGTCTGTCTTCCCATTAAATCACCCCAAAAATCTGAAGTAACTGCACCACAAGGCTGGCACCGCTCAGAACTGCCGCCACAATAGCAACCACTTTTACCTGACCGATTTCTGCACTGTTTTGTTTAATCTTGGACTCAAGGCCTTCGGACTGACGATCCGACTTCTCATTGACTACAGCCTGCACATTTCGATATACTTTTACGCTTTCCTTGTGCATGAAGTCTTCCGTCATCTTGAAACGTTCTTCTAATAAACGCTTATTTTCCGCTTCTCTTTCACGCGCTTCCTGTTCTTTGCGTTCTTTTTCCTGATCAGCGTCTTTTGCCATTAAATTCGCATTCATACGCTGCATGAATTCCACGATTTCTTTGTTGTCCTGTTTTAAACCGTAAATCGCACTGTCAAACGCAGACTTCAAAGTGGTCTTCATTTCCTCTGTGCCGCTTCTTACACGACCCATATTGTCACGGACTTCCTCCGTAGATGCCAGTATCTCTGCAACCGCGCTACGCATCTCATCCGATTCCATCGCCTGAACCTGAGGCTGATTCTCCATCAGATGAAGAATGCTTGCTTTGGTATCTTCACCGGACTGAAGAATGCTTGCCAAATAGCTTCTGGTTTCTTCGTTTTTATCCGCCATACCTGCCAGACGTTCCTGCATGGACTCATTGGCAAGCTGCATCGTCATCAAAGTATTCTTCGTTAATTCCTGGGACTCCTGCAAGGCTGCCAATGCTTCTTTGGCCTCTGCATTTGCATTCTGCATTGCCACTAGCATGCTCTTTGTTTCGTCACTGCTTGCCTGCATTGCTGCAAAAGCATCTTGGCTTGCATTGTTGCTTTCCTGCATTGCCACCAGCATACTCTTTGTTTCGTCACTGCTTGCCTGCATTGCTGCAAAAGCATCTTGGCTTGCATTGTTGCTTTCCTGCATTGCCACCAGCATGCTCTTTGTTTCGTCACTGCTTGCCTGCATTGCTGCAAACATATCTTTGTTTGAAGTATCTGCCTCTATGGTAGCAGCGACCATTTCTTTCGTACGAGCTTCCGATTCCGCGATGGACGCAATCACAGCATCAACGCCATTGTCTTTCTGTGACAATGCCTCTAACATCAGCTTCGTATCTTCTTCCGCCCTCTTTAACTCTGCCAACAACTCTTTGGTTGCTGCATCCTGCTGAAGAAGTTTCTCGTAAGACTCCTGAAATGCTGCCATAACCGCTTTGGTCTGGTCTGTATTTTCCTGCACCGCAAAAAACAGTGCTTCCGTATCTTCGTTGCTTCCCTGCTTGTCCTGAACGGAGGTCTGCATTTGTTCCACCGTCATAGCAAGCTGTGTCGTGGTCTCCTTGATGCCACTGATATTGTTTTGCATATCTGCAATATTATTCTTTACAAGGTCTGCCACATTTCTTACTTCATCCGAAGAAAGCTTCAACGCTTCCGTAGGCTGCGCCAAAGCACCTTCCAAAGACTCACTCAATGTCTTTGCTACTGTAACATCCATGTTATTCATGGCTTCATTCAAAGCAGTGGTTACTGCATCTGACATCTCTTTGGAAATCATCTCTGTATTGGCACCATTTTCTGAAGCCTCTAACTGAAGATTACGCACTTTCTCAATGCTCTCATCCACCAAAGAATACATTTTCTCTGTAAGCTCAGTATTCTTGTAGTTTAATTTTCGCATCTCCTGAAGCACTGCCTCATAGGCCTCTACCTGCTCCTGTAAATCCTGCATTTGAGCTGCTTCCGCCTGAGAATTTGCCTTTATCATTTCCTGAGCATTATATCTTTGTGCTAATTTATCCATAAAATTATCCATGCAATAACCATACCTTTCTCTTTATCAGCAAAATATATGGTTATTTTACCATTTTGGCGGTCTTTTTACAACACAAAAGTATCTCTCTCCTATTTGTGCACTTTTCACATCATATTCACAATTCCCTCTATACTTTTATGTTAAATTAACAATATTTTTAAGATATATTCATATTTTGTTCATAACTTTAAACTATACTGATTTTACAAGCAAACGAGATTAAGTAATTTTTTTCATAATAGCCCAGTCGTTATTTTTAACGTCTGGGCACTCCTCTTTTTTGGGGCAATCATCGGTATCCAAACTTACCAACACGATTTGTTCCAGCCCCAACATTGGACTAATATAACGAAAAACCCTTGCATCCATCTCTTCCGAGAAGATACAAGGGTTCTTTTTTTCCTTGTCCAAATCCGGTTTTACCAAGTCTCCAAACCGGCTTGTCCGACGCTACGACTCCTGTGTCGTCAGACGTTGCACCTCTTCATTCAAATGCAACATTTCCGCATCCAAGGCCGACACCATTTGCGCACACTCCACCAAAGTCTGCTTGATGTGTTCCGGCGCATTGCCTTCAAATTTATAATAAATCTTATGCTCAAGACTTGCCCAAAAGTCCATGGCTACCGTACGAATCTGTATTTCCACCTTGGCATCTACCACACGGTTAGAAAGGAAAATCGGTACCGAAACCAGCATATGGAAGCTCTTATATCCGCTGGGCTTAGGATTTTCCATGTAATCCTTAATACTGATTACCGTCAAATCATTCTGCAAAGCAATCATCTCCGCAATCTTATAAATATCGGAGGTAAAGGAGCAGATGACACGGATTCCCGCAATATCATTTACGTGCTCCACCATATTTTCAATGGTAGCTTCCAAGTTGTGTTTTTTCAGTTTCTTTACGATACTTTCCGGCGATTTTAACCGAGACTTAATATGCTCAATCGGATTATACTTATGAACATGCTGAAATTCATCGTTCAAAATCTCCAGCTTGGTACCTACTTCTTTTAATGCTGAATTGTAAATAAAGACAGCCTCTTTCCATTTATCTACCTCGTCATTTTGTGACGACCAAAACCCCATAACAAATTTTACCTTTCGTGAATTTTCTTAGTTCTATCATACCATATTTCGCGCTTTTTGTACAGTTTACACAAAACTTTCATAATCGTGAAATTTGTGTGCCCCTCCTTGCAGGAATGACTTTTTTTTGATAGGATAAGCAAAAATAAACCAAAAGGAGTCCTGTCATGTTTCGTCTTTGGGCCAAAGTATTTTCCGATAATCACATGTTAAAAGATACTGTCATCTGCGATGATAGTAACGACACCAGAACCCATAAGGTTTTTTCTGCCATCGAACAGATTTGTGTGGAATTTGATCTCGGAAAACCCATATGGCTTGACAAGACCGTGACAGAATTTAAAAACCACTCTAAGGCCAGATTTTATCAGGACAATTTTATTGAAACTGTGGATTTCGACTATCTGGAAATTCAAGTAATTGAAGAAGACTAATTACTGTTCCATCTGTTTCCCGAGGAAATTTGCCGCCGTCATTACAAGCTTTTTCTCTGTGTCTGTCATTCCGGCTTTATCGGATACCGCCAAAAGCATCACAGCACCGATAACATCCCCTTCACAAATAATCGGGCAAATCACCTCCGCATAATATGCCGTTTGGCTATCCCCAATCACTTCTACAAATCCTCTGTCCCCCTGGGAAGCCGACACCGTTTCCCTGGCATCCAACTTTTGCTCCAGCATAGGACTGATATTTTTTCCCTGCATATTTTTCAAGCCGCCGGATACCGCTACCACCTGCTCCCGGTCTGTGATTGCCGCTACCATCCCGGTCGTTTGAAAGAGGCTTTCCGTATATTTTTTTGCCAAAGGACCGATTTCTCCGATGGGGGAATATTTTTTCAAAATAATTCCGCCCTCCCGGTCAGTATATATTTCCAGCGGGTCACTTTCCCTAATGCACAAAGTTCTTCTAATTTCTTTCGGAATTACAATTCTCCCCAAATCGTCTATGCGACGTACAATACCTGTTGCTCTCATTCTTTCTCCTTCCATAAAGGATTTTTATGAAAATAAAAATTCCTTCATTTACATTTTCTAGTGTTGAACCTAGTATCTGTAAACAAAGGAATTTTATACCTTAGGAATTTTATACCTTAGGAATTTTATACCTTAGAAACTTCCATTCCGCAAAAACCGTTCTTCTTGAAATCGAAAGAAAATTCTTTTCAATACCCGCTTTTTATTTACATGATTTTCCGAAGAATGGTACCGCACACAAACAAACACAAAGCAAATACGGACAGCACAACCAAAAGGGTGTTCATAACGATTACACTATACATTCCTGCCACCAGCTGTGCCACATAGAGAATAGTAAACATTGCATATCCGGCCCATGCCCAAGTCTTAGAACCAATCATTTTATTTCTTTCATCTGCTTCATAAATCTCACGGCTTTTTAATTTCTCAGGATTTTTTAATAACATAATATATTTTATTAAAGTAATCACCGATGATGCAATTACGCCAAATCCCAGTCCGGTATAGTAACCTGCAGAGTAATCTGCATTTCCGGAATCCACGGTTACAAAAGTACCGATGTATAGAGAAGCCGCTCCCAATACCATCAAAACCACACAATATACCATTCTCATTTTAATTTTCTTTTCTATATTCATCCTTATTTCTCCTCCTCAAAAATAAATACTTCTTCAATTGTTTTTCCAAAATATTTTGCTATTTCATAAGCCAGTATCAACGATGCGTTGTATTTTCCGTTCTCTAGGGAAATAATCGTCTGCCTGGTTACCTGCACCGCATTGGCCAGTTCCTCTTGGGAAATCCGGTGCTCCTTCCTTAATTCTTTTATTTTATTGTTCATAAGTCACCTTCCTTTTAAATGTTTAGCATGCTTTACATTTTTAGTATAGTTT
>JAZNKK010000066.1:0-13484 GCA_045578545.1 Lachnospiraceae bacterium | reverse complement strand
GCAAGCTGCTGGACAACGGCCATATGCACAAGATGCTCATTGATCTCGACGCCGAATACAGCGTCTGACAGCTCCATCTTTCCGACTTCCTGTCCTTCCATATTGTAAACTGATACGTTAGCCACAGTTAAACCCTCCTATTACTTTAAGTCTGTCCTGGTCGTCTCTTTCAGAGTGACGAGGGACTTCTTCGGTCCTGGTACCGCGCCCTTGACGAGGATCAGATTCTTTTCTGCGTCAACTCTCACAATAACCAGGTTCTGGACGGTGACCTGCTCTCTTCCCATGCGTCCGGCCATATGCTTGCCCGGAGCAACGCGGCTCGGATCGGACGAAGGTCCGTTGGAACCTGCATGACGATGATACTTGGAACCGTGCGCCATAGGTCCTCTGGACTGATTGTGTCTCTTGATGGCACCCTGGAATCCTTTACCTTTGGAAATTGCGGTTGCATCAATCTTATCGCCTACAGCGAAGATGTCTGCTTTGATTTCCTGAGCCAACGCATATTCTTCTGCATTTTCAAATTTGAACTCTCTCAAATATCTCTTAGCAGAAACGCCGGCTTTTTTGAAGTGACCCTGCTGAGCCTTGTTTACACCGTGACGGTGAATCACTTCCTTCTTGCCTGCCTTGTCTCTGTTATTGATTTTTTCTTTCTTTTCTTCATAGCCAACCTGAACTGCGCTGTATCCGTCATTTTCTACGGTTTTAATCTGTGTTACCACGCAAGGTCCTGCCTGAAGTACAGTTACGGGGATTAAAGAACCATCTTCATTGAAGATCTGGGTCATCCCAACTTTTGTTGCTAAAATTGCTTTCTTCATTTTTTCCTCCTTCTTTTCTACTAAAGCGGTATAGTCCCGAAACCGGGCCATCGATACTTTGCTGTGACTTACCGACGCCTACTGGCTATACATAAAGTTAGTAGAGGTTTAAATTATTTCATTTTGATATCTACATATACACCCGCCGGGATGTCCATCTTCTGCAAAGATTCAACAATCTTCTGTGAAGGATTGAGGATATCAATGAGTCTCTTGTGAGTTCTCTGTTCGAACTGTTCTCTGGAGTCTTTGTACTTGTGTACCGCTCTAAGAATAGTAACAACTTCCTTTTTGGTAGGAAGAGGTACCGGTCCGCTTGTTTCTCCACCATTCTTCTTCACTGTTTCGATGATTTTCTTTGCTGATGCATCAACCAACTGATGATCATAGGCTTTTAATGTGACTCTCATTTTCTGACTTGCCATAAAAAAAGTCGCCTCCTTTTCGTACTTTATTTTTCAAGCACGACAAGCTGGTGACTGTACACTTTCCCGTGTGTGTCCTACCGGAAAACATTTCCTACGACTTTCACACGTCGTTTCTACTTAGCATTGTAGACTGTTCTGTATTTGTACAGTGACTTGTCGTCATATTATCACGGATTTCTCCGTCATTGACATTCGCTCCACGGAAAACCTGTTAAAGCTCTCGCCGTAACAGCAACCTCACGCTTCATAGCTATCATGCCACAGCAATACTTAGTATATATGAGAAAGATTTTAATTGCAAGAGTTTTTTTGAAAATTTTATATGAATTTGCTTTTTCTTTTTTGTGCATTATGACAAGTTGTGCCCGGACGTATTCCGGGCACAAGATTTTGTACTATATTAATAATGTTACTCTACATCCTTTACTGCTTCAAACTCTGCAATCATATCCTCGCTGGGTGCTTTGGTTGCAAGACTGACAATAATAATGAAGAGAAGGCTCACCGGGAAACCTACTGCCAAGGAATATAAACCGGTTGCACTACCCAGTGTAACCAATCCTGCTTCTGCCGAAATCATCGGAATGTAATCCCAAAGGATAACGGTAAGCGCACCGGAAACCAGGCCTGCAATCGCCCCCTGCAAATTCGTTCTCTTCCAAAACAGGGATGTGAGCACCAGCGGACCAAATGCTGCGCCAAGTCCGGCCCATGCATTGGATACCAAATCCATAATGGAAGAATCCGGATCCCAAGCAATCACATAAGCAATTAACGCAATCACTACGATGGTCACACGGCTCACGGCCATAACCGTTTTTTCATCTGCATCTTTTCTGAAAATCCCCTTATACAAATCCTCCGACATGGAAGACGCACTCACGAGAAGCTGGGAATCTGCAGTGGACATAATCGCGGCCAATACACCGCAAAGGAAGATACCGGCTATAAAAGGAGCATTCATCTCATCAATAAATACTTTTTTAATCATTTCTATAAATACTTTTTCTTTTCCGATTTCCATCATGGAATCGTAATTCATAAAAGCACGACCAACAACACCGATAACGCAGGCAAACACCAAGGATAAGGTAACCCAGGTAATGGCAACGGTCTTTGATTTGGTCATTTCCTTCTCATCCTTCACTGCCATGAAACGAACCAAAATGTGGGGCATACCAAAATATCCGAGCCCCCAGGCAAGTCCGGAGATAATACTAACCGCATTGTTTCCTGCCAGCATATTTAAAAAGCCGGGGGTACTTTCCTGTGTAATACCGTTGGCTTCCAAACCGGCCATAAGGCTCACTCCGTCAGCATTCATAAAAGAAACTGCAAGAATCGGCACTGCAAGAAGGGCAATCAGCATAAGAGTTCCCTGGATAAAGTCCGTTACACATACCGCCATGAATCCGCCAAGGAATGTATATACCAGAATAACAAATGCGCCAATGGTAAGCGCCCAGATATAATCAATTCCGAAAATGGATTCAAACAGCTGTCCGCCTGCCGCCAAAGCAGACGCGCAATATACCGCAAAGAAAATCACTATTATAATAGAAGAAATCCCCATCAGAATTTTCTTTTTATCACGAAACCGATTCTCAAAGAACATAGGAAGTGTTAATGAGTTATTTGCTTTGATGGTATATTTCCGGAGTCTGGACGCCACAATGAGCCAGTTTAAAATCGTTCCGATTAAGAGACCGAGCGCCACCCAGCCGTCACCACAAAGACCGGTTACCATAATCGCACCGGGAAGCCCCATAAGGAGCCAGCCGCTCATATCGGAAGCCTGTGCAGAAAGCGCCGCTACAAAACCGCCCAGTTTACGTCCTCCCAAAAAGTAATCCGCCGTACTGGAATTCTTTTTGGAATACATAGCACCAATCGCAATCATCATCAGAAGATAAATTGCAAAGGCCGCTAAAATCCATCCTATTACTTCTGTCATTTTAGTATTTCCTTTCTTTTCCTAATTAATAGATTTTCTTTATGTAAAAATTAAGAAATGGCAGGTATAGCCTAACAAGGCACCCTTGCCAATCACTTTGAGTTATTATAATATATAGTTATTCGACAGTCAAGAAACAAAGATAATGCATCTTATCACGACAACCTTTTGTTTTCCCCTCAAACCTGCATTCATTTTTTGCATATCAGAAAACAAAAGGAATCCGAATCGAAAATCCAAATCAACACATAAGGAACACGAATCTATAGAAAGGATGCTCATCATCATGTGGATAGCAAACAATTGGAACGATTATGAAGTCTTAGATACCTCCGGTGGCGAAAAATTAGAACGCTGGGGAGACTACCTTTTGGTCCGTCCGGACCCTCAGGTTATTTGGCATACCAAGCGGGAACACTCCGGCTGGAAAAAGAAAAACGGCCACTACCACAGAAGTAACAAAGGGGGCGGCGAATGGGAGTTTTTTCATCTCCCGGACGAATGGTCCATCCAATATCAATTACCGGAAGAGGTAAAATCCCCGGCATTGCAATTTCATTTAAAGCCTTTCTCCTTTAAACACACCGGTCTTTTTCCGGAACAAGCCACGAACTGGGACTGGTTTTCTTCTAAGATTGCAGGTGCGGGCAGACCAATTAAGGTCTTAAATCTTTTTGCCTATACCGGCGGTGCCACCATTGCCGCTGCCGCAGCAGGTGCCAACGTCACTCATGTAGATGCTTCCAAGGGGATGGTGGCTTGGGCGAAAGAAAATGCCGCTTCCTCCAACATTAGTCCCACCGCTGTACGATGGCTGGTGGATGACTGCGTTAAATTTGTGGAACGCGAAATCCGCAGAGGAAATCACTACGACGGAATCATCATGGATCCTCCTTCTTACGGAAGGGGACCGAAGGGTGAAATCTGGAAAATCGAGGAATCCATTTATCCCTTCCTATTATTATGTGAGCAGCTCCTTTCCGAGCAACCGCTTTTCTTTCTAATCAACTCCTACACCACCGGATTACAGCCAGCCGTACTTACCTACATGCTGGAAACCGTCATCTGCCAAAAGCACGGCGGAAAAGTAGAAGCTTCGGAAATCGGCCTTCCGGTTAAGAAAAACGGTCTGGTTCTCCCTTGCGGTGCCAGCGGACGTTGGATTTCTTCTTAAATACCTCATCTCGACAACCAGTTTATTTCGAACTATAATACACCAAATCCAAGAAGGTGCTCTCATACTTTTTCTACAAAAAAATCTGCCAAAGACTCGATTTTCAAACGGTCCTTGGCAGATATTTTTTACAAAACATTTTATTTACAATGCTTCTGCAATCGAAATACCCATAATTGCAAATATAATAGAAAGAATTAACATCAGTCCCACGTAGATTGCAGCCCAAATCAAAGAAGCCTTAAAGTAGTTCGCCTTTGATTTATTGGTATTCTGTCCGAATGCCCATACAAAAATCATAATGAAATTCACGCAAGGAATACACATAATCAATGTGGTTACCATCCAGTCACCCACCGACATCGGTCTTTCCAACTCTTCCTGCTGATACTGCTGGTATGCAGGCTGCTGGTATTGCTGGTACTGTTGATACTGTTGATAGTCCTGCTGCTGATATTGCGGATACTGCTGATACTGCTGTTCTGTTCCTGTCTGATTCATATTATTGTTATCCATTGTAATTTCCTCCTTCGTTTTTTTCACGAATTCTTCTATTCATTCTATCATATCGGCCATAGTATTTTCAATACATTCTTATACCAAGGAAAAAGACTTGCCATCAAATTCTCCTCCCGGTACATTAGAGGCATCTCTGACGGAAAACAGGTTGTCATACGTATCACATACACCGCCAAGGTCAAAAACAAAGTAACACCAAGCGTTGCATTTTGGTAAGGAATCTTTCGCCCAATCAGATAACGGTTCCCTACCGCATAGATTCCCCAAATCACCCAGGCAAACACCGCCGGATTCCATCGCCAGGCTTCTTCCACATGAAGCATAAGCAACTGCAAGGTTGCTCTTGTCATTCCGCAACCCGCGCAAGGCAACCCACTAATCAAAAGCATGGGACAAAACGCCCGAAAAAATACTCTGGTAAAAACCCAGTATCCTACAATCCCTAGGATAACCCATTTCATTTCCCTGACATCCTTTACGACTCGTCCCAGAAATTCTGACCACCATTTTTTCATCTCGTTTAAACAATCCTTTTTCTATCCACCATTTCTTTTTGCATTCCACTGTGCAATCATACCGATGACGGTAATGGCTATCAATGCATACAGATGATAACTCGGAGAAAGATACACCAAATTCTCCAAAAAACCAATCCATATGGTTCCGCCCAAAGCCGCTGTCACAAGTATGATAATCCAGTCTCCAAAAATCATCATGAGAATTCCCACAACCACTCCGGCAAACCCTGCCCATAAAAGGCCTTTTTGCACAATCGCCAAAGCACTCTCCAGACTTTGCATCAATACTTCCCTTGACTGGCCGGTCAGTATATTTATCGCCTCTTCCACGTCACCGCCGCTCACAAGGGCCGTCACTCCGCCCAACAAAATTTCTTTCGCCAGTTGCAATTCCCCGATTCCTTCCTTTGCCACCTGCAATGCCTGCTTCCAAAAATAAGAAAACACTACCACAAAGCTACTGCCGGCACCGCAAAGATACAGTCCGAACTTATAATAACGATATCCCAAATATCCTGCCAAAATCGCAAGGAGCACTGCCACAAAATGAAGTTCTTCCATTCCGAGACGCCCTTCAATGAACATCCCAAGATAAGCCCCTACTGCTCCGCAAAGAAAAAACTGGAGCACCTTATACAATTTTAGTCCTCGAAAGCAAAGCAGTGCTCCCATAATCAACAGCACTGCATTTGCAATCCACATCATATCAATCTCTAGATTCATTTTCGTACATATTTACGCAGAAACCACAAAGGATTCCGCATACCTCAATTCTATTTTAACTCGTATTTTAATCCATACTCAATAAAGGTATTATTAAAATTCTCATCTCCCACGTATTTTACCTGTTGCAAATATTGATGGGTTTCAAAACGGTTCCGGTCTACTTCAATCGTTGCTACCGCAATATTAGAACAGTGGTCCGAAACACGAGACAAATTGTTAAGCAAATCCGAAAGAATGAAACCATGTTCAATGGTACATCTTCCTTCTTTCAATCGAACAATGTGGCGATCTTTAATTTTGCCGATGATACGGTCGATTACCTGCTCTAACGGTTCCACCTTCTGCGCCAGTTCCACATTATCCTCTGTATAGGCCTGCATCGTCATCTGCAAAATTTCCGATACCGCATTCTTCAATGTCTCTAATTCCTGCATGGCATGCTCTGAAAATTTTGCTTTCTTATCTCTCATTTCTTTTGCCGCTTTGGCAACGCTGGCCGCATGGTCGCCGATTCGTTCAAAATCTCCGATACTGTGAAGCATTTTAGAAATCTGCCGACTATCGCTGTCAGACAATTCCTTACCAGAAAGTTGTACCAAAAACGTTCCCAGCTTATCCTCATATAAATCCAAGGTATTTTCTTCTTTCCAGATGTATTCTGCCATACCATCATCATAATGGTCCAGCAACACAATTGCCTTTTCCATGATGTCCTTTGCGATGGAAGCCATTTTTTGCGTCACTTCATTACATTCGTAAATCGCAATGGAAGGAGTATTCAACAAACGTTCATCAATAAAAGAATATTTTTCTTTTTCCTCTGCATCCCCGATAACAAACTTCGCCAGTTTCTCCAGCTGATTTGCAAAAGGAAGCAGTAAAAATGTCGTAAACACATTAAAAATCGTATGGGACACGGCAACGCCGAACGGATTAATCGCCTCACTTAAAAAGGGTAAATTCGCCACCGCTAACGCCGTAAAATATATAATCAAACAAACGGCCGTACCGATTAAGTTAAAGCTTAAATGCACTACCGCTACCCGTTTCGCATTTTTATTTGCTCCGATACCGGAAATCACCGCAGTAATACATGTACCGATGTTTTGTCCCATGATAATGGGAATTGCTACACCATAGCTGATACTACCGGTCAAAGATAATGCCTGCAAAATACCAACCGAAGCCGAGGAGGACTGAATAACCGCCGTAACCACCGCTCCGATTAACACTCCGAGAAACGGATTTTTAAATGCAACCAGAATCTGGGCAAATTTAGGTGAATCTGACAAAGGTTCCACCGCATCTCCCATCATTTCCATACCGAAAATCAAGATTGCAAAGCCAATTAAAATATTACCGATATCTTTTTTCTTCTGACTTTTGCTTCCCATCATCAGCAAAATACCGATCAGGGCAAAAATCAAAGTGAAATTCGCCGGTTTCAAAAACTGAACCCAAATATTGTCACTGGTAATTCCGCTAAGACTCAAAATCCAAGCAGTTACCGTAGTTCCAATGTTAGAACCCATCAAAATACCGATGGTCTGCCCCAGCTTCATAATACCGGAATTGACCAAACCAACCAGCATAACCGTTACTGCAGAAGAAGACTGTATTGCCGCTGTAATAAAGACACCCAGCAACAAGCCTTTGAAACGATTAGATGTCATCTTCTCCAAAATTTCCTGCATTTTTCCACCTGCCATTTTTTCCAAACCGGCAGATAATACATTCATTCCGTATAAGAAAAATGCAAGTCCTCCAAAAAGAGAAATAATCGAAAAAATGTCCATATTGAACCTCCTATGATATAAATCACTACAACGATTTCTGCACCAAATCCCGTTTTATTTCCCCTCATAAAACCCGGAAATCATTTTTCCAAAAATCTCCCCATTCTTTCCTATCATAACACGAATTCCAGATAATTTCATAGTAGCTTTTTCCTTTTTTTCATTTATTATTACTATTGTTTCAAAAAACTTTCTTTTTGCGATAAATTTTATATAAACTACACATTTCCTTCTATAAGACAATCCCTGCAGTTGTCTTTTTTCGCATTTTCTTCTATACTAAATCTATCTTGGGAAAGGAATACTCTTATGAAAACTCGAAGCACTCCCCTATTAACTGCAAAAAACATGACGCAGATTGCTGCATTTTCTGCTTTGATTGCACTTTGTTCCCAAATCATCATCCCCACCACCATTCCCTTTACCCTTCAGCTGTTTGGAATTTTTCTTGCTTTAGAACTTTTAGGCGGAAAAAAGGGGACACTTTCCATTCTGCTTTATCTTTTGCTGGGCGCGGTGGGACTACCGGTTTTTCATGGATTTCGTGGAGGCATTGCCGTGTTCTTTGATATCACCGGCGGGTTTTTGGTAGGATTTTTGTTCATTGGACTGATTCACTGGGGCACCACCCGGATATTCCCTCCCAAAAAACATTTCACCTACTTATCGTTTTTTATCGGACTGGTTGTTTGCTATACCTTAAGCTTACTCTGGTTTTTCATTTTGTTTTTTTCAACCCCTTTTTCACTCTCCGCTCTCAAGGAAGCTCTGTTTGTCTGTGTTCTTCCTTTTCTTTTGCCGGATTTATTAAAGCTCGTTCTGGCCATTTCCATAGGAAGACAAATCAAGCGTATTGCCCCTGATTTATTTTAAAAATCTTTCGTATCCAAAAAACTTCCGCAGGTTCCTGCTATCAAGAACCTGCGGAAGATATTTTTTATTCTAATACATCTTTGGAGACTTCCTTCTTTCGATTTTTCTTTTCTTTGTAAAGGAGGGCGTCTGCCCGTTCCAGCAAATCTCTTATTTCCATCTCCTTCTTAATCTTAGCATAAGAAATTCCCACAGAAACACTTACAATATACGGTTTCCCGGACTCTGCATTCAGCGTTTCCAAATCCGATACAATCTGTTGACGAACCCGATTTTCTTCCTCTAAGCTGTCCGTCACCATCATGGCAGCAAATTCGTCTCCGCCGATTCGTCCCACAATACCGTTCTCTTCAAACGCATTTCTAAGGATATCACTGCTGGACATCAACGCAAAGTCACCTTCTTCATGTCCGTATCGGTCATTGATAATCTTTAAATTATCCGTATCCGCATAAGCCGTTATTACATAGCGCCCCAAATTACTTTCTTCCTGCAACAAAGTCAGTGCACTTGCCATAAATCCTCTGCGGTTTAAAATACCGGTCAGTTCATCTCTTTTTGAAATGGTATCCAAATGAATGTTGTTATCCCGAAGGAGGGTCATGCTCTCTTCGAGCTTCTTTTGTGTCTCATTTTCCTGTCGCAAAAGCTGAATCATCTTTATGGTAATGCTGGATTGGTAATTCAAAAGTTCGTATCTTCTAAGATGCTCATAGGGTATCTCACAAAGCATCAAACCATACTGCACTTCATTGACAAACAAAGCGATGGCACTAAGCGTCACCCGTTCCTTGTCCTTGGTACAACGCCAAAACAAATCGCTTTTTAAAACCACCTGTTTTTTCTGGGGCAGAATCGTTACACTATTTCCGTTTTGTACCGCCACCAGATTCACCTTACTTGGCATTTCAAAACGGTCTCCCTGAAGGTTGGTAATGGGATTATCATAAAGCATCAGATAAGTTCTGCGGATTCCCAACAAATACAGGTTCTCCAAAATGTACTGATAGCTTTGCTCGGAACCATTTTCAAAAGAGAACATACCTTTTGTAATAACATTGGTAACATGCACAGCATTTCTTTGCTCCATCAAATTCTGTGTTGCCATTGCAGTCTGCGTTTCCAACATTTTACGATAGCAAAACGAAATTTCCGATGCCAAATACAGACGACTCTGTTCCGTTTTTACACGATAAAAAAACACTTTGCATCCGCAATCAAAAATTTTCACAACCTTATTCAAGTCCATTTCTTTCATAAAATCCTGCTTAATAAAAGCCATGAACTTATTCAAAAAGGCTACGCATTCCCCTTCTTCGCACTCCGTTTTTTCATAAATCTTCTCAACTTCTTCCCAAAGCTGATAAAACATCTCCCAGGCTTTTTCATTTTTTCCCCGGTCGATAATATTATCTACAATACAGAAAAACAAAGCTTCTCCTACTTCCCGGACACTCTTTTCTCCTCGGTGTGCCTTAGCCAGCAAATCCTCCACCATGTCACTGTTTTCTTCGTTTTGTCCCATGGATTCCCGTAAAATAAATTGCGTAGGCAGAGAAATATCTTCCGCCGTCCCTTCCTTTTGATAGCGATATGCCATCTGCACAGATTCATAGCCAATGTTCTCAATACCGGCACGAACGGTAGCCAAAGGCGGGTCCATACTAATCGCCTGGGGAATATCATCAAATCCCATGAAGGCAATATCCTTTCCCACACTAAGCTCCATTTCCTTTAGTGCCTGATAGCCACCAAAGGCCATCAAGTCATTACCAAATACAATGGCATCCACTTCCGGATTACTTTTGATTAATTCTTTTACAATTTCTTCCGAAAAAATCGTGAAATCACCATAGCGGATAAGGTCTTCATCGATTTCCATATCTTCTTCCAGCAAAGCCTCTTTATAGGCTAGCAAACGCTCCATCGCGTCTTCATTGTCCTTTTGCCCGGTTATCATGGCAATATGCTGACAGTTTCTTTCCCGGATTAAATGGCGGATTCCTTCTTTAATCCCCACCTGATTGTCGTATTTAATGCAAGGCGAACCTTCCACTTTTTCGGAAACCGTCACCATAGGGATCCCTTCCAGCATAGAAAGAAATTCCTCCCGGCTTCCCCTTTTCTTATCCGAAAACGGTCCGATAATTCCAAGGCATACGATAATTGCGTCAATATTCCCTTTCTCTACGTAAGAGAACATGGCATTGTACTGGTACTCATAGCGGGCCATAGGGTCTTCATGAACATTCCCGAAATATTTCCCGGGAATCAGCACCAAATTACAATCCAGTTCCTCGGCAGCCCGCATAGCTCCCTTGGAAAATGCATTGTTATAATCATCTTCAATATTGCCTAATAACAAACCGATTGTCATTCTCTTTCTCATAATACGCACCCCGTCTCATCCGATTCTTGTCTGCGTTTTCCTCTTTTCTTTATCCTCTGCATCCTTGTTGACGGATAATTTCCAGAAGCTCTCCGGTAAGTTCTACCACACGTTCCTGTTCAATTTCCCGCACCGCATCGGAAAGCTGCTCCATTTTTTTCTGAATTTCCTCCGGATACATGTACTGCATTAAATTATCCATGCTTTCATCCATGATATCCAAATCCATATTCTCTGTGGCATTTTGCAAAGCTGCCAAAATGCCCAAGATAACGCCGGAATCGTTCACCGGTTTCTTCTGCACCAGCTCTGCAAATTCTTCTAATTTTTCCCGGTAGCTTCTCCACTCATTTAAAAAGCTGGGAGTTCCGACACGTACCAATTCCCGATTTCCTTGTCTGGCCGCGTCCTCCATCATTTTTGCTGCGCCTCCAAGGAAGGTAGCTCCGATTAACATCGCCGAAGACTTCATGGCATGCACCTTTACCCGGTACTGCTTCAATCCCTCTTCACTTTCCACGTCTTTTGAAAGTTCCTCTAAGCTATCCGCATCCGATAAAATTCTTTGGTAGAATTCGCCCACCATTTTCCAAATTTCCTCATCGCTTCCGGAATACAGCCTTGCGTATTCCCAAGAAATCCCTTCTACCTTAGGCAGTTCCTTTGCTTCCTTCTTTTCACTCGGAGTTTCCGTTTTTCCATCTTGCGACTTCATCTGTATCTGTACTAAGTTTTGCGGAAGCATCTTACATACTACTTCCTCCAAATCCTTGGGCATAATCGGTTTGGTCAAAAACTCATCAAAGCCGGCCGCTAAATATTTTTCCTTGGAACCGGCAATGGCATTGGCTGTCAAAGCAATCACCGGCGTGGTTTTACACAAATTCTCCTCCTGGGTTTTGATATGAGAAAGTGTTTCAATACCATCCATTTCCGGCATCATATGGTCCATAAAAATCAAATCAAAATGCTTCTTTTTGATTAGTTCCAAACAAGCCATTCCGCTGGACGCTTCCGTAACATTAACTCCGGTTGCTTTCAAGAGATTCCGAAATACCATACGGTTCATATCGTTATCATCTACCACCAAAAGCTCTGCTAAGGGCGCGTAAAAATCATTTTGATAATCGTATTCTTCATCGGCCTGCTCCATCCGATCCTCAATTTCTCCGATGGATTCAAAACCGACCACCTCTTGTTGTAAACGGAACGAAAAAACACTGCCCTTTCCGTAAACACTCTTTACATCCAAGACACTACCTAACATATTCAAAAGATTGATGGTGATATTCATTCCAAGACCGGTTCCTTCAATATTCCGGTTTCTGGTTTCCTCAATTCGTTCAAATGCCACCGCCAATTTCGACAGATCTTCTTCCTTAATGCCGATACCGGTATCTTTCACTTCAAAGTAAAGTTCTACGGTATCCTCTTTTACTTCACCCTTTACCGTAAGGGTAACCGTACCTTCTTTGGTGTATTTCACCGCATTGGACAAAAGATTTACCAAAATCTGACGAATCTTAATATCGTCACCCTTGATTTTCACCGGAAGATTCTTATCCACATCCAAAAGCATGGACAATCCCTTGGCCCGCGCCTTAATTAACATCATACTGTAAATACTGTAGATTAAATCCGCTAAATCATATTCGGCATTGTGGATGTCCATTTTCCCGGATTCAATTTTGGACATATCCAAAATATCATTCACCATTCCGTGAAGAGTACGTACCGCACCGCGGATATCCATGGCATATTTTCGTATCCCCGGTTCCCTGCACTCTCGCAAAATCATCTCATTTACACCGATGATGGAATTAATCGGCGTACGGATTTCATGACTCATATTAGCCAAAAATCTTGCCTTGGACTCACCGGCCACCACCGCTTTTTGTTTTTCCTTTTCCACACGCAACAGTTCCTGACAGGTATTGATAATCGCCATAATAAGCAACATCAAAAGTCCCATGGCCAGTGCCATACCCAGCGTATATTCTCCGCCGATATAGTAAAGCACCATCTCCAAAATACTTCCTGTAAGAAGCATCAAAATACCGCAAACAATGAACCAATATTCCTTTACCCTTTTCTTTGCAATATCCACAAAGATGGTTCCCATCAGGGAAACAATCATAATCACCAACGTAATATGGGTACTGCGAAGCAAAAACCAAAAATCTTTGATTTCCAAAAAGTGCAGCAAATTGCTAACCACAAAATTTATGGTACACAAAACTCCTACGGGAAAATAAATCTTCTCGTATCTTCTTTTTTGAA
>JAZNKK010000065.1:0-38435 GCA_045578545.1 Lachnospiraceae bacterium | reverse complement strand
GGCAACGGAGGACTGCTTGAAGCAGGATGTTTTAACGGATTTTCTGACGGAAAATCGAAAGGAGGTTGCCGAGATGTTTTGGGATGAAATGGACGAAGAAGTAATCAAAGAGATTATGCGAGAAGACTATATGGAAGAAGGTAGGGCAGAAGGAAGAGAAGAAGGTCGTGCCGAGGAGCGTGCCAATACAGAAAGGGAACGTAAGCGTGCAGATGAGGCGGAAGAAAAGTTGGAAAAACTTAAAGCGCGACTAGCTGCAATGGGAATTTCCGCAGAAGAAATAACCCAATAGTTCTTATTGAAAATTACATTTTAATAAGTTATAATAGGTAAGGCTTGCTGAAAAAATGAGTTTTTCGGCAAAATATAACGAAAAGAAAAAGGAAGTAAGGGTTATGAGTGAAAGTGAAAAGAAAACAGGCGGATGGCGTACGAATAAATGGATTCGCGCTGCAATTCCCGCATTGTTACTCCACTGCAGTATCGGTACGGTTTACTGCTGGTCAATTTTTAGTGAGGAAATCGGTGAATACATCGGATTTTCTAAGAGCGCAACTGAGTGGGCGTTCAGTTTGGCAATCTTTTTCCTTGGTATGTCAGCAGCATTCCTTGGAAACGTTGTAGAAAAAGATATACATAAGTCATCTTTGATTGCAACCATCTGTTTCTCCGTTGGTATGGCGGGAACCGGATTCTTCATTTACTATGGTGGTCAGCAGTTTGCAGCCAACGGTGAAGGAAGTGTTCTTGCACTTGTTGGTATTTATATTTGCTACGGTCTTATCATGGGTATCGGTCTTGGTACCGGTTATCTTTCCCCGGTTAAGACGCTTATGCTCTGGTTCCAGGATCGTAAGGGTCTTGCTACCGGTCTTGCAGTAGCCGGTTTTGGTGCAGCAAAAGCAATTGCTTCTCCTATCATGCAGTCTATGCTTGAAAATCTCGGAGATGGCGGAATCTACAAAATGTTCTTGATTCTTGCTGCTGTTTATTTTGTAATGATGTTTGTCGGACATTTGCTCCTTAAGAAACCGGATGGATGGCATGAACCTGCAACCAAAGAAAAAGGACAGGGAATCTTGGATGTTATCAAGAGCAAACCCATCCTCAACTATGTTGGTATCTGGTTAATGTTCTACATCAACATTACTTGTGGTCTTGCGTTGATTTCGCAGGAAAAAATGATTGTTAAATGTATTGGTCTTGCCGGAGCTGTCGGAATCATTTCTACTGTTTCCGCTATTTTCAATGCCGGCGGTCGTCTTGGTTTCTCTGCATGGGCTGATACAATGAAAGACAGAAATACAATTTATAAATTAATCTTTGTGATTTCCATCGCTCTTACCGGTGTTGTATTATTAACAAATGGTATTAAGAATGGTGAAGGAAATACATTGTTGATTGTAATTGTATTGGCATTAATCTTCATGGTAAATGCAGGATACGGCGGCGGCTTCTCAAATGTTCCGACGCTCCTCTCAGACCACTACGGTATGGGTTCAATCAGTGCAATTCACGGCAGTACATTATCAGCATGGGGCTTTGCCGGTCTCACAGGTAACCAGCTTGCAACCTGGATTGTAAATCACTTTGGTGAAATGGTTGAAGTAAACGGTAACATGGTAAACCCGGTAGGATATCAGACCGTACTTTATGTCACAATCGCGCTTTACATTGTTGCTCTTATCCTCAGCCTTGTATTTGTCAGACCGACAGAGAAAGCGTTGGAAGCAAAAGCAGCAAAGAAAGCACAGAAGGAAGCAAATAAATAAGAATTGCTTTGCAATCAAGCCTCCCTACTTTAGTAGGGAGGTTTTTTTGTGGAGAATCTGTGAAGAAAAAAAGAAAGGATTGGAAAGAAAAAACAGTTATGCTACAATTTGTGGTGTTGAAGGGTGCCGAAAACGTAACCTTATAATTTAAAAAAAATTGGAAAATATAAAAGGAGTATAAAAATGATACCCAGTAATCCTGAAATGTTATACAGTTATTTGAATTTACAGCTTCGTGATAAGTATGCCAGCTTGGAAGCGTTGTGTGAGGATTTGGATATTTCGCAAACCGAGATAGAAGAAAAAATGGCGGCTGCGGGATATGTATATCAAAAGGAGGGGAATCGCTTTGCAGCACAATGAGGCAAATCAGAGAAAACGGATTTTGTTTATTATTAATCCTAACTCCGGAGTAATCAAAAAGGAGTGTCCGTTAAAGGAACTGGTGATGCTATTTGAGGACTACGGTTATGAGACCATTCCATGTTTTACCAGAAAACAAGGCGATGGTACGCTTTTGGTGAAAGAACGTGCTTCCTCGGATATTGATTTAGTCATCGGAATGGGCGGAGACGGGACATTAAATGAAGTGATTGCCGGCGTTTATGCCATAGGTTGGGACAAACCGATTGGTTATATTCCGGCAGGTTCTACCAATGATTTTGCAAACAGCCTTGGAATCTCATCGAACCCGTTGGAAGCAGCAAAACAGATTATGGAAGGAACTCCGAAGGCATTGGACCTTGGAAAGTTTAATGAACGGATTTTTGTTTATACCGCTTGTTGCGGAATTTTTTCCAGAACTTCTTATGAAACGCCCCAGCGTTTTAAAAATAAATTAGGTCACCTTGCCTATTTGATGGAGGGGATTAAGGATATTCGGGATTTTAAACCGGTTTATATGGAAATTACCACAGATTGTGGGGAATATCGTGATAATTACATTTTTGCAGCGCTATGCAATACCTTTTCCCTAGGTGGTATCATGAGTTTGGAGGAACTGGGCGTTGATTTGGCTGATGGCGTGTTTGAAATGCTGCTGATTTCAGAACCCGGTGATTTGAGTGAGCTTCGGGGCATTGTTCGTTGCCTGTATGAGGAGACGTTTGACAGTCCCTATGTAAAAATGTGTAAAGTGACGAAAGCGGAAATCTCTTATCTTACCGGAGAAGACTGGTCGTTGGATGGGGAAAGAGGAGTCGGAATGGAAAAAAATACGTTTGAAGTGATTCCGAATGGATTGCAACTAAAATATTAAACAAACTATTTGTGGGAACAGGCGAAAACGAGCGATACGCAGGCGTTTTCCCAAAGAGAAATGAGGGTAAGATGGAGAAAATTGTAGTTGGAATGTCTGGTGGAGTGGATTCTTCCGTGGCAGCCTATTTGTTAAAACAGCAAGGCTATGAAGTGATTGGAGTGACCATGCAAATGTGGACCGAGGCAGAGTCGGATGCCGGAAAAGTGGCAGAGCAGCTTGGGATCAAACATTATGTGCTGGATTTTCGAAAAGAATTTAAGAGTCGTGTGATTGACAATTTTATCGAAGAATATTGCAATTGCAGAACACCGAATCCCTGCAATCGCTGTAATCGTATGATGAAGTGGGAGGCGTTGCTGGAGTGGGCAAAGACTCAGGGGATTCATCAGATTGCCACAGGACATTATGCCAAAATGGTACGGTTGCAAAACGGCAGATATACGGTAACGGATGCGGTAAGCAAAGCCAAGGATCAAACGTATGCATTGTGTCGTCTGACCCAGGAGCAACTTTCTGCTACCAGGATGCCGGTAGGCGATTATTCCAAAGACGAGATTCGTGCGATTGCGACCAAAATAGGATTGGTTGTTGCGGATAAACCGGACAGCCAGGATATTTGTTTTGTTCCGGACGGAGATTATGGTGCCTTTATTCAGAAATATGCGGAAGTACCGTTAACGGGAGAAGGCAATTTTGTAGATAAAGAAGGCCAAGTGTTAGGCAGACACAAAGGTTTGCTTCACTATACCATCGGACAGCGAAAGGGGCTGAATCTTGCCATGGGAGAACCGGTGTATGTAACCGGCCTTCATCCCGAAACGAATGAAGTGGTGATTGGTACGAACGAGGATGTTTTCTCGGATACGCTGATTGCAAAAGATTTGAATGCGATGGCGGTTCCTTCTCTTAGCGAGGAAATGGAATGCATGGCCAAGATTCGCTATGCCCATCCGGGAGCAAAATGTAAGATATATCCCGTAGAAAAGGATCGGATTAAAGTGGTATTTGAGGAGAAACAAAGAGCCATTACCCCTGGGCAGTCTGTGGTATTTTACGATACGATGGAGGAGAAAAGAGTGGTTTTAGGAAGTGGAATTATCTGCTGAAAAAAATAGAAAAACACAGCAAAAAAATATTGTGCAATGCTTTTGTTTGGTATATACTGTTTTTGTTAAAAAACAATACACAAAGGGCAAGGACATTTATGGGATAAACATGATGTAATTGCGGAAAGGGTAGGTAGTTTATGAATATCATCAAAGCAAAAGATTACGACGAAATGAGCAGAAAAGCAGCCAATATAATTGCAGCCCAGGTGTTATCCAAACCGGAATGCGTATTGGGACTGGCAACCGGCTCCACACCCATCGGTACATACAAGAATCTGGTGCAATGGTATGAAAAAGGTGATTTGGATTTTTCCAAAGTAACCAGTGTAAATTTGGATGAGTACAAAGGGTTAACCAAGGATAACGACCAAAGTTACTATTATTTCATGAATGATAACCTGTTTCAGCATGTAAATATCAATAAAGAGAGAACGTTCCTTCCGGACGGAACAGAAAGTGACAGTGAAAAAGCATGTCAGACATACAATGACATCATCCATAGCGTAGGCGGTATTGATTTGCAACTTCTTGGCCTTGGACACAACGGTCACATCGGTTTTAACGAGCCGGCAGATTCTTTTGAATTGGAAACCCATTGTGTGGATTTGACAGAATCTACCATCAAAGCAAATCAGAGATTTTTCGCTTCTTATGAAGAGGTACCGAAGCAGGCTTATACCATGGGAATTAAAACCATTATGAGTGCAAAAAAAGTTTTGGTGGTTGTAAGCGGCGAAGACAAAGCACAGATTGTGAAAGATGCATTTTTCGGACCGGTAACCCCTCGTGTTCCGGCTTCCGTACTTCAGCTTCATCCGGACGTAACCGTGGTAGCAGACGAAGCTGCACTTTCTCTTGTAAAATAAAGATTTTGAAAATATCTTCCAACGTGTTTGGGAGATATTTTTTTGAGAAAAAATCAGGATTGAAATTGCATAAGAAGTGTCATAAAATAAGAAATGGTGAAGAGTTAGTCTTGTATAACACAAAGGGAGTGTTACGTAAAGTCTTAAGAAAACTGAAAGTGATTAAGGAAATTGTAGTAAAAGAAATTTTGATATAGGAAATCGACGATAGGCTTAAGAAGACGGCGACAAAGCGGTTGAATAGGTGACCAAAATCCAACAGAAATCGAACCGGGGGACTTAAATCCCAACCGGGATAGCATCAAAGGATTTGAGAAAAAAGAAGGAAAAATCAGGAAAAGAGGAACGATTATGAATATCAGGCGGGCAAGTGTAAATGACATGGAGGGAATCAATCGACTTCTAAAGCAGGTCTTGATGGTTCATCATAACGGACGCCCGGATTTGTTTAAGGCAGATGTAAAAAAATACACCGACGAAGAGCTAAAATGTATTATTTTATCGGAGCAAACACCGATTTTTGTTGCAGAGGAAGAAGGGGAAATATTAGGATATGCTTTCTGTGTATTTGTTCAGCATATCGGTGATAATATTTTAACGGAAATTAAATCCTTGTATATTGATGATTTGTGCGTGGAGGAGGCCTGCCGAGGACGTCATATCGGCAGAAAACTTTATGAATTTGTACGGGAGTTTGCCAAAGAAAGTGATTGTTATAATGTGACTTTGAATGTATGGGCATTAAATGAATCCGCACATAGATTTTATGAAAGCTGTGGTCTAAAGCCGCAGAAAATCGGAATGGAAGAGATTTTAAGACAGTAATACATTTTCCGTAATATAAGGCTGAAAATAAGAACTTGGGAAAAGAAGGAAGGAAAAGGATGCAGTTTAAGATAACAGGTATGAGCTGTGCTGCTTGCAGCAACCGAGTGGAAAAGGCAGTTTCCGGGCTGGAGAATGTGGATTCCTGCATGGTTAATTTGTTGACCAATTCTATGCAGGTGGAAGGAAATGCCACGCCGGAGGAAATTATCAAAGCCGTGGAAAAAGCAGGCTACGGAGCAGAGCGTATGGATAAAAGTACATCGCATGCCAAATACGAGAGCGCTGCCCGGGATTTGGAAGATTCCCAGGAGGAAGCGATCCGGACATTAAAAAAACGATTGGTGATTTCCCTTGGATTTTTGGCGGTGCTGATGTATTTTTCCATGGGACATAGTATGCTTGACTGGCCCTTGCCGGAAACAATGATGGGGAATCCCATGATGCAGGGATTGGTTCAATTGCTTCTTACCATCATCATTATGGTAATTAACCAGAAATTTTTCATCAGCGGATTTGGAAGCTTGCGAAAGGGTGCGCCGAACATGGATACCTTGGTTGCCATGGGTTCCGGAGCGGCCTTTGTTTACAGCATCTATGTGTTGTTTTCCATGGCGGATGCCATGAATTATGGAGAAACCGACCGTGCATTTCATTTTTTGCATGATATGTATTTTGAGTCGGCGGCCATGATTCTTACCCTGATTACCTTGGGGAAAATGTTGGAAGCAAGAGCGAAGGGAAAGACCACCAGTGCGATAAAAGGGCTTATGGATTTGTCTCCCAAAACAGCAACGGTGCTGTTGAATGGAGAGGAAAAAACCATTCCGGTGGAACAGATAGAAAAAAATATGCTCTTTGTAGTGCGCCCGGGAGAAAGTATCCCGGTAGATGGAGAAATTATCGAAGGGGAAAGTGCGGTGGATGAGTCGGCACTGACCGGAGAAAGCGTTCCGGCAGATAAGATAATCGGCGATTCGATTTATGCCGGTACCATCAATTGCTCCGGATTTATAAAGTGTAAAGCTTGCAAAGTAGGGGAGGATACGACGCTTTCCGGGATTATTCAACTGGTGAGCGATGCTTCTGCGTCCAAAGCACCCATTGCCAAAATCGCAGATAAGGTTTCCGGTATTTTTGTTCCGGTGGTGATTACCATTGCGGTGATTACTACGTTGGTGTGGCTGATTCTTGGGGAAAGCGCCAGCTTTTCCATTGCCAGAGGAATTGCGGTCTTGGTAATCAGTTGTCCCTGTGCCTTAGGCCTGGCAACGCCGGTGGCCATTATGGTGGGAAACGGTGTGGGAGCACGAAACGGTATTTTGTTTAAAACCGCAGAAGCATTGGAAAATGCGGGAAAGACACAAATTGTAGTATTGGATAAAACCGGCACGGTTACGGAGGGTAAACCGAAGGTGACAGAACTTTTCCCGGCAGAAGACATCAGTGAAAAAGAATTGTTCCGTCTGGCGTATTGTTTGGAAAAGAAAAGCGAACATCCTTTGGCAAAGGCTATTTTGGAATACGAGAAGAAGGATGTTTTTGTGGAAAAAGACATGGAGGAGGTGTCTTCCTTTCAGGCGATGCCGGGAAGCGGTCTTTTGGCAAGACGGGGAGAAAATCTCATTTTCGGCGGTAATTTATCCTTTGTAATGAAATATGCTAAAGTATCCGAAGCATTGTGCCGGCAGGCAAATAGTTTGGCTAAGGAAGGAAAAACACCGTTGTTTTTTGGAGAAGGACAGCAGTTATTTGGGATGATTGCGGTGGCAGATGTTATCAAAAAAGATAGTGTGGCTGCCATCAAGCGGATGCAAAGTAACGGCATCTATGTGGTTATGCTGACCGGTGACAATGAGGCGACTGCCAATGCCATCGGAAAAGAGACCGGTGTGGACCGGGTAATTGCAGGCGTACTTCCGAAAGAAAAAGCATTGGTGGTAGAAAAATTAAAAGAATACGGTAAAGTGATGATGGTGGGAGACGGCATCAATGACGCTCCTGCGCTGACCGTTGCAGATACGGGAGTAGCCATTGGCAGCGGAACGGATGTCAGTATGGATGCGGCGGATGTAGTACTGGTAAAAAGTCGCTTAAGTGATATTCCGGCGGCACTTTCGTTAAGTCATAGCGTTCTTAGAAAGATTAAACAAAATTTATTCTGGGCATTTTGCTATAACATCATCGGAATTCCTTTGGCAGCAGGTGTGTGCATTCCCCTTTGGGGCATTTCCTTAAATCCCATGTTTGCGGCAGCGGCCATGAGTTTGTCCAGTTTTTGCGTGGTTTCCAACGCACTTTTGTTGAATCTGTGTCATTTACAGGATGCCCAAAAAGATAAAAAAGTAAAAAGGGTAGAACCCGAAAAGATAGAATGGGAGGAAAAACAAATGGAAAAGAAAATGGTAATTGAAGGCATGATGTGCGGACACTGTGAGGCCAGAGTGAAGAAAACATTGGAGGCATTAGAACAGGTACAGGAGGCCATTGTAAGTCATGAAGAGGGAACCGCGATTGTGCGCTTAACGGAAGACATTTCCGATGAAAAATTAAAAGCAGTAATCGAAGAACAGGATTATAAAGTCATTTCCGTAGAATAAATGAAATAATTTGTTTGTTTTGTGTATTTTGCCTTTCTTTTCTGCATAGAATCTGCTATAATTTGGTTAATATTTATAATGTTTTGGGGTAAGGGAAGATGGAGTCTCCATCCTCCGAAAATGATTTGTGACGGCGTTGCTTTGCAAATCATTTGAATTTAGCGACGCAGAAAAGAGGAAGCGTATGAAACTTACATTTGTTGGGGCGGCACATGAGGTAACGGGTAGTTGCCATTATTTGCATGCGGCAGGAAAACATATTTTGCTTGACTGTGGTATGGAGCAGGGAGTGAATGTGTTTGAAAACATGGAAATTCCTGTGGAAGAGGGATTGATTGATTATGTATTTTTGTCACATGCCCACGTAGATCATTCCGGGCTGTTGCCCTTAATATATGCAAAAGGATTTCGAGGACAGATTATTGCAACGGATGCTACCGTGGATTTGTGTAGCATCATGCTTCGTGACTGTGCGCATATTCAGATGCAGGAGGCAGAATGGAAAAATCGTAAAGCAAAAAGAAGTTCCGGACACCCTCCGGTAGAACCGCTTTACACCATGGAAGATGCAGACGGTACCATTAAGCGTCTGGTACCCTTCCATTATGATGAAATTCATGAAATTTGCGAAGGAATTAAGGTTCGCTTTACCGATGTGGGACATTTGCTGGGGTCTGCCAGCATTGAGCTTTGGATTACGGAAGGAAACGTAACGAAGAAGCTGGTGTTCTCCGGTGATATCGGAAATAAAAAGCATACCCTGATTAAAGATCCCAGCTATATTAAAGATGCGGATTATGTCATTATGGAGTCGACTTACGGAAACCGTTATCATCCCAAGGAACGTCCGGATTACGTTATGGAATTAACCAAGATTATCCGGGAAGCCTTTGAAAAGGGGGGTAATGTGGTAATTCCTTCTTTTGCAGTAGGACGTACCCAGGAGATGCTCTATTACATCCGTGAAATCAAAGCCAGAAATCTTTTGCCGGAGTTTCCGGAATTCCCGGTATATGTGGATAGTCCGCTGGCGGTGGAGGCTACGGGAGTTTTTCAAAAAAATATTGCCGGTTGCTTTTCCGAGGAGGCGAAAGCTTTGGTTAGCCGGGGCATCAATCCGCTTACCTTCCCCAATTTGCATCTAAGTATTACCAGTGATGAATCCAAGATGATTAACTTTGATGATGAACCGAAGGTGATTATTTCCGCTTCCGGTATGTGTGAAGCAGGACGAATTCGTCATCATTTGAAACATAATCTGTGGCGCCCGGAATCCATTATTTTGTTTGTGGGATACCAATCGGTAGGAACGCTGGGCCGATTGATTGTGGAAGGCGAAAAGGAAGTTCGTCTTTTTGGCGAGACCATTGATGTCAGAGCTGCGATTCGGACTCTTCCCGGTATGTCAGGACACGCGGACAAAGATGGTTTGTTAGAATGGCTTACCGCCATCGGAGAAAAGCCGCAAAAGGTGTTTGTGGTTCACGGAGATGACGATTCCGCAAAGATGTTTACGGAATGTCTAAAGACCGAATATGGCTATGATGCCTATGCTCCTTACAGCGGCACCCGGTTTGATATGATAACCAATACCTTTGAATACGAGGCGAATCCGGTACCTGTTACCAAGAAGAAGTCCGGAAAAGTTTCCGATGTATTTGCAAGACTCGTGGCAGCAGGACAGAGATTGCTGGCTGTAATTCATCGAAACGAAGGTGGTGCCAACAAGGATTTGGCAAAATTTGCTGACCAGATTAATTCCCTGGCAGACAAGTGGGACAGATAAAATTTGTCCGATCGGGATAATATAAAATTTTGACTTCTGTCAGAAAAATATCTCAAAAAGATTTGTTTTTTTACAACTCTTTTTAGAGATATTTTTCTGCATTTTACCAAATATCCGGAAGGAAGGTAAGCGGGAAGCAAAATACAAAAATAGTAACGCAAAAGAAGAGGTTAAACATGCAAAAGAGACTCAACATCGGACTTTTAATTCATCAGATAGAAAATGATTACGGTCGGGCAATCATTAAGGGCGCATACGCAGCGGCAGAGGAACAGGATGTAAACTTGTTTATTTTTCCCGGCCGTGGTTTTGATGAACCGTATCAACATATGAATTATTCCGAGTACGATTACCAGTATAATGTTTTGTATGAGTACGTGTCCGCAAAGCACTTGGATGTACTGATTGTCTCTGCCGGTACCATCGGAGGGCATATTTCGGTGGAACGGATGCAACGTTTTTTGAAAAGCTATGGTGATATTCCCATTATGACCATTGAGGCCAAAATAGAAGGATTTCCGTGCATCCGCTACGATTCTTCCGGTATTCGAAGTGCGGTCCTTCATTTGATTAAGGATTGCAAACGTAAAAAAATCGGGTATGTCAGCGGACCCAAAAACAGCCAGGATGCCATGGCAAGATTACAGGAATTTTACAGTGCCATGGAAGAGTGCGGAATGCCGGCCACCGAAAAACAGGTGGTTTACGGCAATTTTTCCCAGTATGACATGCCGTTGGTGCGGGAGCTTTTAGACAAAAATGAAGGAGAACTGGATGCTATCTGCTTTGCCAATGACAATATGTGTGTCAGCGGCTATCAGGTACTAAGAGAGCGGGGACTCAGACCCGGGGTGGATATTGCCATCACCGGATACGATGATTCGGAAGTGGCGATGGAGCTTAGCCCGAAGCTGACTACGGTTCGTGCGGATGCCGGCTATCTTGGCTATCATGCAATTCGTGCAGCGTGCAAGCTGGCGACCGGAAAAGAACTCATCGGTTATGAAATCAAATCTTCTTTGATTGTCCGGGAATCCAGCGGGGTTTCCAGTGAATTTGTAGTAAAAAATATTGAGGACCGGGATAGTGAAAAGATTGCCGTGTCCATTATGAAAGAAGTACTTGCCTGGCAGGAGCATTGCAATTTTTATGCCTATCCGCCCATGATTCATCTGGTGGTGGATATTTTGGATTACGTAAAAACCTTTGACGAAAGCATCAAGCAGGGCATTATTCCACAGCTTAAGACGATTTTGATGGAATGCCGTGAAATCGATTTTCCTTTGGAAAAAATGAATCCGGTAATGAAGCAGGTAAAAAGCTACGCTTTGGCGTTGTTGCCGGAATCCGAAGCGGATAAGGATGTGGTTTATGCGTTCTTTGATGAAATCAACTCCACCTTAATTGATTATATTTCCGGTAACGTACTGCGTCAGAGAACCAGTCTTACCGAAAACTACCGGGTTATCGGTAACATGTATATGGGGATGACTTCCGGTGAAAAGAAGGAAATGCACGGAAACAGTATGTATGCCGTAGTAGATAATTTGTCCCAGGCAAATTTCGAAAGTGTGTATATTTACGAATACTATCAACCGTTTGCGCATTATCGAACCGAAAAATTTATTGTCCCGGAAAAAATCTTGTTAAAAGCTTATTGCAGCGGTAAAGAAAAGATGGAGGCGCTACCGGGCGTTGGTGTAGAGTTAGACAGGGAAGACTGGATGGCGAACGAGTATCTGAATGAAAAGAAAAGGCGGACCATGATAGTGATGCCTTTGTTTTCCAATGAAATTCAATACGGCATCATTTTAACGGAAGTGGATTTTGAAAACATTTCTTATGTTTGTACCACGGCACCTCAGGTGAGTGTTATTTTGAAACTGACCAGATTGATGGAGGAACTGGAAACGGCAACCAAGGCAAAATCCGATTTTCTTGCCAATATGAGCCATGAAATCCGAACCCCCATCAATGCAATCTTGGGATTGGACGAAATGATTTTACGGGAAACCATGGACGAGCAGATTTTGTCTTATGCTACCAGCATACAGACTTCCGGAAACACACTGATTTCCTTGATTAACGAAATCCTTGATATGTCCAAAATCGAATCCGGTAAGATGGAACTTGTGCCGGTGGTTTATGAAACGGCCAAAATGATTGACGAAGTATATCAGATGATTTATCCGAGGGCAGAGCAAAAGGGACTCAAGTTCTCCTTAAAAATCGCAGAAGATTTGCCGGAAAAACTCTATGGTGATGATTTGCGTATCCGACAGGTAATTACCAATCTTTTGACAAACGCGGTAAAATACACCCGCAAAGGAAAGGTGACGCTTCGGATTAAATTTAAGAAAATCAAAGATGATAAAATATTGCTTTGCGTGAAAGTCAGCGATACGGGAATCGGCGTAAAGGAAGAGGAAAAGGAAAAGTTATTCCAAAATTTCCAGCGTTTGGATACCAGGCGTAATCGAAGCATTGAAGGGACAGGGCTCGGGCTTTCCATTTCTCTTAGTTTCTTAAAAATGATGGGAAGCGAATTGGCTTTCGACAGCGAGTATCAAAAAGGTTCGGAATTTTGGTTTGAAGTGCCCCAGAAGATTATTGACGCATCGCCCATCGGTGATTTTAAAAAGAATGTGCTGAAAAAAGCCAAAAACAGCTTTAAGGAAAAAGAAAGCTATGTGGCTCCGGAGGCAAAGGTTTTAATTGTGGATGACAATGCTACGAATCTGTATGTGGCAAAGCAACTTTTGAAAACGACACAAATCCGTGTCGATACCGCAGAAAGTGGTGCGGAATGTCTTGAGAAAATCAGGGAAAAGGATTATCATATTGTATTGATGGATCACATGATGCCGGAGATGGATGGCATTGAAACCCTTGGCCATTTGCGAGCGGCCGGGTATCAGATGCCGGTGATTGTGTTGACGGCCAATGCGGTAGTAGGCGCCAAAGAAGAGTATCTACAGAAGGGCTTCGATAATTATTTGTCAAAACCCATTGAAAGTGAAAAGATGAAAAAGCTTCTGCGGCAGTATTTGCCGGAGGAATTGGTAGAGGTTAAGCGCGAAAAAGGGGAAACACTAAATCGCCGGGAAGGCAAAAAATTTGGTTTCCACTTTATCGATGAAACTTTGGGGATTCATTACTGCGCAGACAGCGAAGAGAATTACATCGAAGTGATGCGGGTGTATCTCGGAGAAGGAGAGGCCAAGTATGAGAAACTGCAGAAATATTACGAAACCAGACAGTTGGATAAATATTTGATTGCGACCCATACGTTAAAGAGTACTTCTCGTTATATTGGCGCAGAGCTTTTGGCAAAACAGGCGGAAAAATTAGAAGAGGCAGCCAGAGAAGAAAACAGAAACTATATCCGAAATCACCATGACAAGGCGATGGAAATGTACAAGGCGGTCCTTTTGGATTTGCAGACCTATTTTGCTTCGCAGAAGAAACAGAAGGAAGAGAGCGAAGAAATTACAAAAGAGGAACTTTGCCTGGAATTGGGAAAAGTAAAAGAATCGGTGGCAGTCCTATCCATTGTTTCAGCGGTAAAAACGCTGGAGGAATTGGGGAAAAAATCATATCGGGGACAGGAACTTATGACTTTTGTCCAGCAACTGATTACACGGACCAAGAATTATGACATTGATGGTGTGGAAAAAATGGTTGATGAGTTCCTGGAAAACAAAGGAGACGGAGAAGAATGAAAAAAAAGGTAATCATGGTTGTGGATGACGATTATGAAAATCAGGTATTGGCACAAAAAATTCTGGAAGATGAATATCAGATTGCCAGTGCCAGCAGCGGAGAAATGGCGCTTCAATTTATTCCTAAGATAAAACCGCAACTGGTTTTGCTGGATTTGAATATGCCGGGAATGAGCGGTATTGAGGTGTTTCGTTGCATGAAAGAACAGTTCGGAGACAGTTGTCCGCCGGTTATCTTTTTGACGGCTGACCGCAGACCGGAAATGGAAGTTACCTGCTTTAGAGAAGGAGCGGCGGACTACATTTCCAAGCCTTTTGTTCCCAATATCATGATAAATCGTGTAAAGAGAACCATTGAATTTGACGAACTGCAAAGAAATCTTGCCAATCAGGTGGAGTTGCAGACGAGGGCAATCCGGTATCAGACACAAAAGATGCTGAAATTGCAGGAAAAGATTGTCGATGGTCTGGCAACCTTGATTGAATGCAGAGACGGTAGTACCGGTACCCATGTGTTAAATACCAGAAGATATGTGTCGATGATTGCGGAAAAATTGCTGGCGGACGGCCTTTTTCCGGAAGAGGTTACCCCGGAATTTGTCAAATTTATCTGCGAGGCGGCACCGCTGCATGACGTAGGAAAAATCATGATTTCTGATGTGATTTTAAATAAACCGGCAAGGTTTACTACGGAAGAGTTTGAAATAATGAAGACTCATGCATCGGAGGGCGGAAAAATTGTAGAAGATTTGTTTGGCGACGATGCGGATCCGGAATTTGTCAAAATTGCCATTGATGCCATTAAGAGTCATCATGAGAAATGGAACGGAAGCGGATATCCGGAGGGATTAAAGGAAGAAGAGATTCCTTTGGCGGCCAGAATTATGGCCGTAGCCGACGTTTTTGATGCGCTGGTATCCGAGCGAGTATATAAGGAGGCGGTTCCGGTGGAGGAGGCCTTTGAGATTATTAAGGCATCTTCCGGCAGCCATTTTGACCCTAGAATCGTGGAGGTTTTTATGGCGTTGCGAAACCGTGTGGAAGAAGCTTTGGCGGAGGAAGAAAAGAACAAATAGTGTTTCGCTGAGAATTGGATAACCATAGATACAACAAAAATAAAGGATCCCCAAAGACGCGCTTTTTTGATGCGAGAGCGTGCCTATGGGGATTTTTTGAGAACAGAAAACTATTTTTGCATTTTGTAAATCGGGTCTGCGGGGTGACCGCCTTTCAACTTTTGCATACCGCGTTGAATGGCATCCTTGGAATTTTTCCAATCGGCCGCCTGATTTCGGTAGTCGAATTTTTCGACCATCCAGTTCACATCCTCCTGCATACGATCCATGTTTTCGGTCATGAGAGGAAAGAGCATGTCATAAAAAGAAGTCAGCTTATCTTTGGATAATCGCACTTCCGCTGCTTCGAGAAGGTCTGCAAAATGCGTCAGACAAAAGCCTTTGCTTTCTTTAATTTTTTTGCGAAATTCTTCATCTTTTTCGTAACAGATAAAGAAGGTATCCATATATCGGTCGTAGATTTCTTGGTTGCGTTTACAGATATAACAGCTTTGTTCTTTTTTTCGGACCCAATCAACGATGGAATTGGAAGCGGTGCTTTTTTTCAAAATTTTATCGGAAAAGCTTACCTTTCCTGGTTGAAAATTCTTAATTTCTTTTTCAAGTTCATTTCGTGTTTTGACGTAGTGGGTCTTTAAAATCCAAGCATTTCCCAACGTATTTCCGTAGTCAAACATTTTTTGGAAATGCATGCGGCAAAAACCTTCCTTGTCTGTCATTTCTCTTACGTCGCTTTCCATATAGGAGGCACAGGAACCTAAAACAAAGTCCAGCATATCCTGCTCTAATGCCCGCTCGATAAAGCAGAAGGGACATTCGTCTTTGGCGTTAACCGCATCATTTAAAGGAATGGTATATAATTTTTCTTTCATGGGAAATCCTTCTTTCGTTGTTCTATTTTCCGCAGGGGACACAAATCTATATAGCTAGTATAGTATGAATCGGAAAGAAAGAAAAGAGAAAAGAGGGACAAAAAGAAAAAGAAAAAAAGGAAAGAATGTATGTGAAAACTGTATGTTTTTGCTGGTGATATGAATTTCTTTGTGATACAATAATCTGTAACAATGGAAACGTTTTTTCGTTGACGGAAAACACTGCTTTCTCCGGCATAGGAAAGCGGAAACGAATCCGGAGGAATAAAAAAAGAGTTAACAGGTATGAAAAAAATAGAAAACAGTCCAAAAAGAAAAGGTATTTTGGAGAAAATGCTTGCTTGTGCGTTACTTGTAGGGGTGTTATTTTCCGGTTGTAATCTTGCATCGGAGGATACCATGGTTTCTCAAAATACAGTCAGTCAGCTCAGCAACAACAGCAGCGAAGTAGGACAACCTTCAGAACCCGTGCAGGGGGATGGGGTGGTGACTTACTACGCAGCGCCAACGGTTCAGGAGGACAGGATATTGGCAGAGGCGACAAAGAGTGTAACGGATGGTATTGTGATACCGGAATATACCGTAGAAACCAGAAGCATTCCGGAAACAGAGATTTTTACGTTTGTTTCGGATATGCGTATTGGCTGGAATCTGGGCAATACCTTAGATGCGGTGACGGACGGAGAAGTAACGGGTGCCGGTTTGGCATTGGAAAATGCATGGTGCGGTGCAGTTACGACGCAGGAAATGATTGATGCAGTGAAGGCAGCAGGTTTTCATGCGGTTCGAATCCCGGTATCCTGGCATAATCATATCGGCGGACCGAATCATGAGATTCGGGAACGTTGGATGGACCGGGTGCAGGAAGTGGTGGATTATGCTTATCGCAACGGGATGTATGTGATTATTAATATCCATCACGATATTGATAAGCGGTATTATTATCCCTCTTCGGAATATTTGGAATCTTCCACGCACTACATGGAATGTATTTGGAGTCAGATTAGTGAGCGTTTTCAGGATTACGGAGAACGGTTAATTTTTGAAAGTGTAAATGAACCTCGCCTTGTGGGAACGAGTTATGAATGGAATCTGGTAAGCGGCAATGCGGAATGTGAAGATGCAGTAAATTGTATCAATGCATTGAACCAGACGTTTGTGGATACGGTAAGGGCAAGCGGCGGAAACAATGCTACTCGCTATTTAATGGTGCCGGGGTATGCGGCATCGGTAGATGGCGCTCTGCATGAGTCCTTTGTGTTGCCTACGGATACCATAGAGAATCATCTTATGGTATCGACCCATGCCTATACGCCCTATGATTTTGCTTTGCAGGATCCAAATGGTGCCAACGGGGAGTTTAGCCAGGCCGGAGAAGAAAGTGTTGACTGGATTATGAATGCTTTGTACGAGCGATATGTAAGTCAGGGTATCCCGGTTATCATGGGCGAATTTGGTGCAAGAAACAAGGATAATTTGCAGGAAAGAGTTGATTTTTCTGCTTATTATATAGCGAAAGCAAAAGAGTGCGGTATTGTGTGTTTTTGGTGGGACAACAATGCCTTTTGGGGAGAAGGGGAAATGTTTGGTCTTTTCGACCGTATGGCCATGAATTGGGTTTTCGGAGATATTTTGGATGCAATGATGCGTCAGCTTGACTAGAAAGGACAGAAAAAGATGAACGACAATTATATGGAATACATGGTGAAAAAAGCGCAGACACCCAAAGATCGGATTTTGCGGTTCTTATTTATCTTTCTTACCGTGTCCTGTGTGATGGGCGGTATTGTCATCGATCCCATTATTTTGTTTTTGGCGTTGGTTATGTGGATTGTATGTAAAGTGGTGATTTTTCCCATGACGGATTTGGAATATGAGTTTCTTTATTGTGACAGACAGATTACCATTGACAAGATTATGGGCAGGGAAAAAAGAAAACATGTGGCAACCTATGATGTGGATCGGATTGAGATTATGGCGCCGATAAATTCCTACCGATTAGACTCTTACAAGAAACGAAATTGCACAGAAAAAAATTTTTCTTCCGGCGAAGAAAGCAGTAAACACAACACTTTTGCGATTTTTTATGAGGGAAATCAAAAAATAATACTTGATTTACCCCACGAATTTGTTAAAATGATACAAAATTGTGCACCACGAAAAGTATTTTTTGACTAGGACACGTACAGGAAAAAGGAGGCTAAAAATGGGACAAATTATTAGTGAGGGAATTACATTCGATGACGTGCTTTTGGTTCCGGGGTATTCAGAAGTTATCCCGAATCAGGTGGATTTAACCACTTATTTAACAAAGAAAATTAAATTGAACATTCCTATTATGAGTGCAGGAATGGATACGGTTACCGAACACCGTATGGCGATTGCCATGGCAAGACAGGGTGGTATCGGTATCATTCACAAGAATATGTCCATTGAAGAACAGGCGGAAGAGGTTGACAAGGTAAAGCGTTCGGAAAATGGGGTTATTACGGACCCGTTCTCTTTGTCCCAGGAGCATACACTGGCAGATGCGGATGAGCTTATGGCAAAATATCGTATTTCCGGTGTGCCTATTACGGAAGGCAGAAAATTAGTCGGTATCATCACCAATCGTGATTTAAAATTTGAAACCGATTATACAAAGAAAATAAAAGATTGTATGACCAGTGAAGGTTTGGTTACTGCAAAAGAAGGAATTACTTTGGAAGAAGCCAAAGAAATTTTGGGTCGTTCCAGAAAAGAAAAGCTTCCCATTGTAGATGATGATTTTAATTTAAAAGGTTTAATTACCATCAAAGATATTGAGAAAGCAATTAAGTATCCTTTGGCTGCAAAGGATTCCCAGGGAAGACTTCTTTGCGGTGCCGGTGTTGGTATTACCGCCAATGTATTGGACCGTGTAGATGCACTGGTTAAGGCAGCAGTCGATGTTATTGTTTTGGACTCTGCACATGGTCATTCTGCAAATGTACTTCGTTGTGTGAAGATGATTAAGGAAAAATATCCTGACTTACAGTTGATTGCAGGTAACGTAGCAACCGGGGAAGGAACCAGAGATTTGATTGAAGCAGGTGCTGACGCAGTTAAAGTAGGTATCGGACCGGGTTCCATTTGTACCACCCGTGTTGTTGCCGGTATCGGTGTGCCTCAGATTTCTGCTATCATGGATGCATATAGTGTGGCAAAAGAATACGGAGTTCCCATCATCGCGGATGGTGGAATTAAGTATTCCGGAGATATCACCAAAGCAATTGCAGCCGGCGGTAACATCTGTATGATGGGTAGTATTTTTGCAGGTTGTGACGAAAGCCCGGGAACATTCGAACTTTTCCAGGGAAGAAAATATAAAGTATATCGCGGAATGGGTTCCATTGCTGCTATGGAAAACGGTAGCAAGGATCGTTATTTCCAGGAGAATGCAAAGAAGCTTGTACCGGAAGGAGTAGAAGGACGAGTTGCCTACAAGGGAACGGTAGAGGATACCATCTATCAGCTTCTTGGCGGTCTTCGTTCCGGTATGGGATATTGCGGAGCTTCCAATATTGAGACCTTAAAGGAGAACGGAAAATTCGTTAAGATTTCTGCTGCTTCCTTAAAGGAAAGTCATCCTCATGACATTCACATTACCAAAGAAGCACCGAACTACAGCAGTAACTAAAGGATAAGCCATTTTCGGCAAGAGGTTATACCTCCTGTCTGTTTGACAGGAAGCATAGCAAAATGCCGGAGATGGCTTTTTTATTTTGCGAATGACTTTATCGGTTTTATCCGGAAAGTATAGTTATCACCGGGGGAAAGGTGTGTTTGCCCGACTTAGGGAGAAAAAAGGAAGAGTAGGTTGGGGAAAGGACTGGAAAGCAAAGTAATACATTTTTTGTTTTATCGAAAATCAATAAAAAATTGTTGACATTCGAAAGTGCGTGTGATATTTTGAGGATAGATGGAAGGCAGATGTTTCGATGTGTAAAGAAGGGAAAAGGAGGAATTTAGGATGGAGATAAATCATGTGACCGAAAAACAAATTACCGAAAATCAAACCACTGAAAATCGAATTAACGAAAATCAAATTTCCGAAAATCAAAGGAATGAAATTAAAATGGACGAAAGAGAAAAAAAGGAAACGGAACCGACCGAATTAAAATCAAGTGAATTAAAATCAAGTGAAATTACAACAAGCGAACCGGATGCGGTTGAAGTGGGGAACGCAGCCGGAAAAACGTCCGGAAAAAAACTGGGTGAGAAGATGAAGGGATTACTGGATTCTTTGATTCAAAATGTTTTTATGAAATATACCGTGACGGTGATTAGTGTTGTTTTGGCAACGCTGCTTGCGAGTGTGCTGATTGATACGGGAGAGATGTCTCAAGACACGGAAGATGTGCTGATGAGAATGATGATATTCTTGTGGATTTTTGCAACTGCCACGTTAACTGTGGAAGAATATCTAAATAAAAAGTTGGTGCCGAAAATGATCGGCTTTGTGGCAGGCGTAGTGTATGCCGGATATTTTGTGTTTTTGACGGAATATAACGAGTCCACCATCTTTGGAATGGATGCGGAGATTTTTCTTGGCTTTGCCGGAATATATTATTCCTTGTTGATTGCGACCCTATTGATTATGAGTGTGTATCACATGTACCGTACCTCGGGGCTAAGCTTATCCCAATACAGTATCAGTGCAGTTGCTAACGTAGCGCAGACAACCATTGTGTATTCTTTGTTTGCCGGCGGTATTGCGATTGTGGTAGCCATTTTCAATGTGCTGATTTTTGATACCGATGAATTTTTGGTGCGATTGGAGCTGTTTTTGGCAGGCGGAATTTTCTTGCCGGCCCAGCTACTGGCGATTTCCAAGGTATCGGATAAGGTGGGGAAATTTATGCGAGGCGTTGTGCGCAATGTTTTATTGCCACTTTTGCTCGCCGCCTTTGTTATTATTTATTTATACATATTCCGAATCTTATTTAGCTGGGAGTTACCTTCCAATGAAGTATTTATGATTTTATCCTTTGTGTTTGTACTGGGAATGCCTATTTGGACCATGGCGGGACACAATAAGGAAAAACTTCTCGGAAAGATTAATGCATGGCTTCCGGTAGCCTTTCTCCCGTTTATTCTTTTGCAGTGTATTTGCATCGGTATCCGTTTCTATCATTACGGATATACACCGGAGCGTTATTACGCCTGTGCATTTATTGCATTTGAAATTATCTATGTATGTCTGTATCTGATTAAGAAGGGGAAATATGTGCATTGGATTTTCCCGACGGCTTGTATTTTGTTGTTTGTTACCTTTGCCTGTCCGTTTGTCAATGCAGACTACCTTGGCGTATTGGCACATCGTGGTGTTGTGGAAGATGCTTTGGAAAAAGGCTTGGATAACCTTACGACGAATGAGGCGAAAGAGTTAGAGGATTCTTATCGCGTGATTTTCCGGGAATGCGGAGCAGAAGGTGAGAAATATTTGCAGTCCCAATTGGGGGTTGATGCGGAACGTTTGTATGATTGGTATTATGATTATGAACCGATAAATGAGGAAGAGCTGTTACACGGAGAATTGTTTTATTGTTATGCAAACTATGATTTGTATGAGTTGGAGATTAGCGAATACAACCGAATCATTCGGGTATGTTGTGATGCCGGAGATGGAGAAGAGGAAGTTTTAGAAAATGGTTCTGAGCTGGTGTTTATACAGTGGAATCAATCGGAAAACTGTTGGACTGTGGATTTGAGCGAATGGCTAGACAATGGCATTATGTATTATGTGGATAGCATGCCTCACGATTTTAAAGGATATCTTAGTACCAACTACATTGTTGAGGTGAATGAGCAGTACGATCTTTTCATAGAAAACATTTACCTGCAGAGTTATGAAGACGGTTATATTGAATATGTCGAGATTGAAGGTTACTTATTGGAAAAATAGAAAAAAAATGTTATAATGTATCCATGACCGAAAAGAAATATTTTTTCAGAAAGGAGTGGCAGTATGCGTGTTGGCGGTATCATGGGAATGAGTAGCGGATATTCCGTGTTTTCCGTATATGGAAATCCCAAAAGTATTGAAAAAGTAGCACCGGTGAATGAAGAAACCAAAGCAGCCTCTCCTTTGGTTGTGGTGAAAGAAGAACCGGATATCACAAAGGAAATCGAAAAGAATATTGATGAAGTGATTGATTACGAGGAAATCATGAATCAGATGAAGGGAACGAATCCAATCAATGCGTATTCGATTCCTATGACAGAAGATGCCGGAGCCGGATACGGCACCGGGAATGAGCAAAATGATATTTCGGCTTTTCTTCGAAATAAAGCCATTATGGCATACAGTTAATCGAGGCTGTTATGGGCGGAATATTTAAAAGAATTGAAAAGAAATATTTGCTGGATAAATCACAGTACGATGCACTGATGGAGCAAATTGGGGAGAGATTACTTCCGGATGAGTTTGGATTACATACGGTGTGCAATGTTTATTTTGATACCAAGGAGAACGATTTGATTCGCCGTTCCATTGAGAAACCGAAATACAAAGAGAAGTTGCGTCTTCGCAGTTATGGGATTCCGCAAACGGAAGATACCGTGTACTTGGAGATGAAAAAGAAATACAAGGGCACGGTATATAAACGACGCGTGGAAATGCCGCTTTCTGTTGCGACGAAGTATTTGTATCAAGGCGAGTATCCGGCAGAATATGATTGTCAGATTTTAAAAGAGATTGATTATATGATCCATTTTTATCCCCTTTACCCGGCATTATACCTGGCGTATGACCGTCAGGCTTTTTTGCTGAAAGAAGACGAAGAACTTCGTTTTACCGTAGATAGAAAGATTCGGAGCCGGGAAGAAAGAATCAACCTTTTGGAGGGGGATGAAGGGGAAACCCTTTTTGAGGAAGAAAAGTATTTGATAGAAATTAAAACGCCGTATGCACTCCCGGTGTGGTTTGCAAATACGTTATCGGAATTGGAAATCTATTCCAATTCTTTTTCTAAGTACGGCAAGATATACGAAAAACGTGGGAAAGACAAGGAAAGGTTAGAAAAATGTTTACAAGTATTATAGAAATGGCAGGCGAAAATAAAATCCCGGCAATGCTTCTTTGTACGGCAGTATCCATGATATGCGGTTTAATTATTGCTTTGATTTACATGCACAAATCTACTTATACCAAGAGCTTTGTGGTATCCCTTGTGATTTTGCCGGCGCTGGTGCAAAGCGTCATTATGGTGGTAAACGGTAATCTTGGGGCATCGGTAGCGGTGCTGGGAGCGTTTAGCTTGGTTCGTTTTCGTTCCGCACCGGGCTCGTCCAAGGAAATTACCGCCATCTTTTTTTCCGTAGCGGTGGGGCTTGCGAACGGTATGGGATATTTGGCATACAGCGGATGCTTGGTTGCTTTGGTGGGAATTGTATTTTTCTTGTTAAATATGCTTCCCTTCGGCGAAGGAAACGGAAAGAATGCTTGGAAGGAATTAAAGATTTTGATTCCGGAGAATTTGGATTACACGGAAGTGTTTGATGAAATCTTTGAAACCTATCTGAAGAAGCAGGAGCTGATTCGTGTAAAAACAACGGATTTGGGTAGTATGTATGAGCTTAGCTATCATATTATTTTAAAGGACGCAAAAAAGGAAAAGGAATTTTTAGATGCGATTCGCTGTCGCAACGGAAACCTTACAATCATTTGCGGACGTATGCAAAATAACGGAAACGAACAATTATAAAAGCGGAGGATGCTATGAAAGTATTATTGTTTAACGGAAGTCCCCATAAAGAAGGATGTACTTACACTGCGTTAAAGGAAGTAGCCGATACATTGGAAAAGCAGGGCATTGATACGGAGATTTTTCATATCGGTTCTGCACCGGTGGGCGGATGCTGCGCCTGCGGTACTTGTGCTACCAAAAAGGAATGTGTTTTTGATGATGTGGTGAACGAGGCATTAAAGAAATTGGAAGAAGCGGATGGTTATGTTTTTGGAACACCGGTACATTATGCTTCTCCCGGCGGTAATATCATCGGGTTTATGGACCGGTTATTTTATGCCGGAAAGAGTAAAATGGAGTATAAGCCAGGTGCCGTGGTAGCCAGTGCCAGAAGAGCCGGAACTTCAGCCTCTCTGGATGTATTGGCAAAGTATTTATCCATTTCCAATATGCCGATTGTATCGGGAAATTACTGGAATATGGTACACGGAAGTAAGCCGGAGGATGTCCGAAAGGATGAGGAAGGACTTCAGACCATGAGAGCAGTCGGAAATAACATGGCATGGCTCCTTAAATGTATTGATGCAGGAATTCGCACCGGAGTCATGATGCCGGACAGAGAAAATAAGGTTATGACGAATTTTATTCGCTAAAGGAAAATGTGTTAAGAACCCCTTTTATCGGAGAAATCCGGTAAAGGGGTTTTCTGTTTGTTGAAAAAAATAAAAAAAGAATTGACAAAAGAAAGAAAAAGAATATAATGAACGTATGAACAGTTGTTCATACGTTCAAAAAAGAAAAACTCTTTCGTAAACGGTTGATAAGTAAGGAGGTAGCAATGAAAAAGCAGACGGAAAAAGAGGAATGTTGCGATTTTATTCATGTACATGACGAAATTGTGGAAAAAGTAAATAAAAAAATTCCGCCGGAAGAAGAATTATATGATTTGGCTGATTTTTTCAGGGTATTCAGCGATTCTACGAGAATCAAGATTTTGTATGTTTTACTTTGTGCAGAGATGTGTGTGTGTGACATCGCCAAACTTTTAAATATGGAACAGTCAGCGATTTCGCATCAACTGCGTACCTTAAAGCAGATGAAGCTGGTCAATAACCGAAGGGAAGGGAAGACGGTTTTTTATTCTCTGGCAGACAGCCACATTCATTCCATACTAAGCCAGGGACTGGATCATATCCGTGAGGAATAGAACTTTAGAGAGATTTTAGAGAGAAAAAAGAAAGGAAAAAAAGAGTATGAAAAAAGTATTTATTTTGGAGGATTTGTGTTGTGCCAACTGTGCGGCAAAGATTGAGGAGGCCGTAGGAAAGCTGGAAGGCGTAGAAAAATGCAGCGTAACATTTTTAACTCAGAAAATGGTATTGGAAGTGCAAGAAGGACAATTGGATGCGATTCGAAAAGAGATTGTAAAGATTGTTAAGAAAATTGAGCCGGATGTAGAAGTCGTGGAAAAATAAATTTCCATTGTAAAAGTAAATTGCATTGTAAAAGTAAATTGCATTGTAAAGATAGATTGCATCGCAGAAATAAATTGCATTGTAAAAATAAATAGCATTATAAAGATAAATTGCATCGCAGAAAAATTTATCTGAAAAAAAGCCGGACGGAAGAACTGGCAACAAAGTGACACGAAGAAAAGAAGCGAAGCGGTAAATGAGGGTAAAAAATGGTACTGACAAAGAAATTAAAAAAAGATTTGTATCGAATAATTATCGGTATTGCGTTATTTATCATGGCGTTATGGATGCAAAGCCTGACCATCCCGACCCTGTGGAAAGTGGCGGCATTTGTGGCGGCTTATTTGGTAGTAGGGCTGGATGTTATAATTCGGGCAGGAAAAAATATTTTAGCATTGCAGATGCTGGATGAGAATTTCTTGATGATGATTGCTACGGTAGGGGCCTTCTTTGTGGGCGAATATCCGGAGGCAGTAGCGGTAATGGTATTTTATCAGGTGGGAGAATTTTTCCAAAAGTATGCCGTTAGTAAAGCACGCAAATCCATCAAGGATTTGATGGAAATCTGTCCGGAGGAAGCAAGAGTCCTTCGAGACGGCAAGGAAGTCATTACAGAGCCGGATGAAGTGCAAATCGGAGAGGTGCTTCGAATTTTACCGGGAGAAAAGATACCGCTGGATGGGGTTGTGATTCAGGGCAGCAGTGAAGTGGATACCAAGGCACTTACGGGCGAGAGCATGCCCCAAAGTGTCAGTGTGGGCATGGAAGTAATCAGCGGCTGCATCAATTTAAGCGGTGTGATTGAAGTGGAGGTTAAGAAAGAATTTGGAGAATCCACGGTAACCAAAATCTTGGAATTGGTGGAAAATGCAAGCAGCAAGAAGGCCTCTACGGAACGATTTATCACCCGTTTTGCCAAGTGGTACACACCGGTAGTGGTGGCAGCAGCCGTTCTTATGGCGATTGTACCGGTAGTGTGGCAGTGTTTTGTGGTAAAAACGGCGGTGTTTGGCTGGGAAATCGCAGAAGTGTTTCTTTACCGAGCATTGACCTTCCTTGTAATTTCCTGTCCTTGTGCGCTGGTGATTTCCGTACCCCTTAGTTTCTTTGGCGGCATCGGCGGTGCCGGTAAAAAAGGTATTTTGATGAAGGGCAGCAATTATTTAGAAAATCTGGTGCAGGCAGAATATGTGGTTTTGGACAAAACCGGAACCCTGACAAAGGGGAATTTTGAAATTACTAAGGTAGTAGCTTTGGATGATAAGATGAGTGAGGAAGAACTCATCGGGAAATTGGCAGCTTTGGAAAGTTTTTCTAATCATCCGATTTCCGGTGCAGTGCTTCGAAAAAAAAATGCTATGGAAAAGCCGCTTTCTTATCCGGCTACGGATATGAAGGAAATCGCCGGATACGGTATCAGCGGCAGGATTGACGGGGAACTGTTATTTGCCGGAAACGAGAAACTATTAAAGCAAAACGGAACGGAAGTTCCGAAAACTCAAAATTACGGAACGGTAGTATATCTAGCAAATCAAAAGGAGTGTCTGGGATACTGTTTATTGGAAGATGAAGTAAAAGAGGGCGTAAAGCAAGCGCTCCAGGAATTAAAGAAAAGCGGAGTAAAACAAATTGTAATGCTTACCGGAGACCGGGAGGAAACTGCACAAAAGATTGCGGAAGAATTAGAAATCGACCGTTTCTTTGCAAAGCTCCTTCCCCAGGATAAAGTGGCAAAGGTCGAAGAATTGTTTGAAGAAAAATCCGAAGCAGGGAAACTGGTCTTTGTGGGAGACGGAATCAATGATGCACCGGTGCTGGCGAGAGCGGATATCGGCATTGCCATGGGTGGTCTTGGCTCCGATGCGGCCATTGAAGCGGCAGATATTGTGATTATGGACGATTCCATATCGAAGATTTCTTTGGCAATGAAAATTGCGAAAAAAACCGTGACCATTGTAAAAGAAAACATTGTGTTCGCCTTGGGCGTTAAGTTTGGTGTACTGCTGCTTGCGGCCTTTGGAATTGCGAATATGTGGTTGGCTATTTTTGCGGATGTGGGAGTTGCCATGCTGGCTATTTTAAATGCCATGCGGGCCTTGAAAGCATAAAACTGAAAAAATAAACAAAAAAAGAAAAAGTTTTTGGGGATATTTTGGAAATCAAAATATTTTGGTAAAATCCGGGCGAAATAGATTGAAACGCTAAAATAAAGGGACTATAATAAGGCTAAGGGGAAGAATTGCAGAAAGCATAGGAGCTTCAAATGAATATTAAAGCGCAGTGTTGCGGAGTCGTTTTGCTTCTGGTGCTGATGGTGTTCTATGTCAGACAGAAGCGAATAAAATTGCATACGGAAAAAGCGTTTCTTCGAATTTGGGTAGTCAGTTTATGTAGTCTGGCACTGGATATTCTGTCCGTGGTTTGCATTACATACCAGGAGGTAATGCCGGCTTTCTTAGTCAATGGAATCAGCAAGCTTTATGTTATCAGTTTGCTGTGGACGGCAGTTTGTTCCTTGTTGTACGTCTTCCAGGATGTGTATCGGAAGAAAGCGTCCCTTAAACAAAAGACACTTGTTTTAGTGGCGGTGGGAATCGTAAATTCTTTGATGATTCTGGCTCTTCCCATCGAAATTGTAAAAGAAGCGGAAAACGTTGTTTATACGAAAGGTCCCAGTGTTTGGGTTACGTATTTCTTTGTGTTTTGCATGTCACTCTCCTTGGCCCTGGTGGTGGAGTTTAACCGAAACAACATCAATCCCAGGAGAAAGGAAGCTATTCGTATTTGGATAGGAATCCTTGTGGCAGCCGGCGGCATCCAGTTTGTAGATAACCGTTTGCTGTTTGTAGGGTTTGCGGGAGCCATCGGCGTTATGGTTATTTTCCTTTTGTTAGAAAATCCCCAGCTAAACATTGACCAGCAGACAGGGTTATTTAATCAGGCCGGATTTTTACAGTATATCGAACAGTTGAATGACCGGAAAGAAAGATTTGCCATGGTGAGTATGACGATGCCTCAGTCCAACAGCATCGGTGTTCGAAAAGATACCTTGGAATTGATGCAGCAGGAGATTTATGACTTTTTGCTTCGGATTCCCGGGGCAATGGTATTTCGTTATTCCGATGAAGAAATCTTTTTGATTTTTGAAAAGTGTAACTTGGCAGAGGAAGGCGTGTCTTTGTTAAAGGACTATTTCAGAGTGCCGATTGATAGTGTGAAAAGCAATATGATTCAGCCGCATTTTCTTTATATTCCCGCAATGGAAAAGGTGAAATGCGAAGAAGATATTTCCTATTTGCTTCGTTACATTAAAGAAACACACCCGATTTACGATGAGGATCATTTTATCTACGTGGACGAAGCTACAATTGATGCCATGTATGAGGAAAAAGAAGTAGAGAAGTTGATTATTTATGCCATAGAGCAGGACAAAGTAGAAGTCTTCTTCCAGCCCATCTATTCCAATAAGGAACGGGCATTTGTTTCGGCGGAGGCTTTGGCCAGAATTCGGGATAAGGACGGAAAATTGATTCCGCCCGGAGTGTTTATCGGCGTAGCAGAAAAGAACGGGTTGATTTTGCGGCTGGGTGAGAAAGTATTTGAGAACGTTTGTCGTTTTATCAAAGAGAAACATCCGGAAAAGTACGGACTTCAGTACATCGAGGTGAATTTGTCCGTGATTCAGTGCAGTTGTCATTATCTGGCGAAATCCTTTGTGGAAATTATGCATCAGTATGGTGTGAATCCGAAATTTATCAATTTGGAAATTACAGAGTCTGCCACGTTCGAATCCAAGAAGAATTTGCTGGATAATATGATTACCTTGCGGGATCATGGGGTGAGATTTTCTTTGGACGATTTCGGAAGCGGTCAATCCAACTTGAACTATATTGTGGATATGCCGGTAGATATTGTGAAGTTTGACCGGGATATGACCACCGCATATTTCCAAAACGGAAAAGCAAAACATGTTATGAATGCAGCCATTGAAATGATTCACGGAATGGATTTGGAAATTGTTTCGGAGGGTGTGGAAACCAAAGAACAGTTCCAGCGAATGGAACAGCTTGGAATCCGTTTCATTCAGGGATACTATTTTTCAAGACCGTTGCCGCCGGAGGATTTCCTTCGGTTTATGGAACAGAACTGCGTGGCATCTTAAACTACGCTATTTTGACGGAAAAGAGAAACACTATAAAATACATAAAAAATATCCTTCCAAGATTTGGCGGGATATTTTTTATATCAGCTAGAAAGGGAGAAAACATGAAATTTGCCCATATTTCAGATTTGCATATCGGAAAAAAGGTTGCCGGGTTTTCTATGTTAGAGGACCAGGAATACATTTTAGAACAGATAGTAGGCATCATAAAACAGGAAAAGGTAACCGGAGTGCTGATTGCCGGAGATATTTATGATAAGGCAATTCCGGCAGGGGAAGCGGTGAACTTGTTTGATGACTTTTTGGTTCGTCTTGTCCGACTTGGCTGTCGCATCTTTATGATTAGCGGAAACCATGATTCTCCGGAACGCATTGCTTTTGCAGGACGTATCCTAAAAAACAGCGGCGTCTATGTTTCGCCGGTTTATCAGGGAAAGCCGGAAGCGGTTACGGTGGAAGACGAATATGGGGAAATCATTATACATTTGCTTCCTTTTATCAAACCGTTACAGGTGAAGCATTTCTTTCCTGAGGAGACTATTTCAGACTATACGGAGGCGTTGGCCCAAGCGATTAAAGAAAGTCAAGTGGATCCAAGGAAGCGAAATATTTTGCTGGCCCATCAGTTTGTAACCGGGGCCAATCGTTGTGATTCGGAAGAGGTGTCTGTGGGCGGTCTGGACAATGTGGATGCCAAGGTGTTTGAAGCATTTGATTATGTGGCACTGGGGCATATTCACGGAGCACAAAACATCAGTGCAGAGAAGGCAATGGTAAGGTATTGCGGCACTCCGCTAAAGTATTCCTTCTCGGAAGTGCATCACAAAAAAAGCGTTACTATTTTGGATATCAAGGAAAAAGGAACCATAGAGCAAAAGGAAGTTGCTCTTTTGGCTAAGAGAGACTTTCTGATTCTGAAGGGAACCTATGAGGAGCTGATTCACCCTTCCTATGTGCAGGGCGTTGCGGCGGATTCGTATATGCAGATTATTTTGGAAGATGAGATGGATGTTCCCAATGCCTTTGCTAATTTGAGCCGGGTATATCCCAATCTGATGCAGTTAAAGTACGACAACAAAAGGACCAGGGAGCAAAGAGCTTTGCCGGAGTGGGAAGAAGGCGAAATGCAAAATCCGCTGACGCTGTTTTCGGACTTTTATGAAAGCAGAAACAACGAACCCTTAACCGAATTACAAGCCAATTATTTAAAAGAAAAAATGGAAGAAATCTGGGAGAATACATGAGACCGTTAGAATTAAAAATGTCAGCCTTCGGGCCTTATGCCGGGGAGGAAGTAATCAATTTTGACGCCCTGGGAGAACAGGGACTTTATCTGGTGACCGGAGATACCGGCGCCGGCAAAACCACAGTATTTGATGCAATTACCTATGCGCTGTATGGGGAACCAAGCGGAGATACCAGAAAGGCAGAAATGCTACGAAGTAAATATGCACAGAGCTCTGTTCCAACCTTTGTGGAGCTTACTTTTTTGTGCCGCGGAAAGAAATATGTGGTGCGAAGAAACCCGGAATATATCCGCCCCAAGACCAGAGGGGAAGGCGTTACCAAGGAAAAAGCAGAGGCCAGCTTTCAGGAAGAAGGCGGCAAGCTTATTACCAAAGTAAGCGAAGTCACCAAAGCGGTTACGGAAGTTTTGGGGATTGACCGCAACCAGTTTACCCGTATCGCCATGATAGCGCAGGGAGAATTTCAAAAGCTGCTGTTAGCCTCTACGGAAGAGCGTATTAAGATCTTTCGAAAAATATTCAATACAGCGCCGTATGAAAAATTGCAAACTGCTATTCGTAATGATTATTTAAAGCTCTATCGGGAATGGCAGGATACCGAAAAAAGCATCCTGCAGACCAAAGAAGGGATTTTGTCCATCGGGGAAGAAACGGAAGAAAAAGCCAAGAAGGCAAGAGAGGGACAGCTTTTAGAAGAGGAAACTCTGGCGCTGCTGACGGAATTGTTGGAAGAAGGAAAAAGCAGACAAGACCGGGTGGAAAAAGAAAAAGAAGAAACCAAGCAGGCTTACGATAAATGTATTTTACTTTTGCAAAGGGGAAAAGAGCAGGAAGTAAGAAAGCAGGAATTAAAAGAAAAGGAAACAAACTATCAGCTTCTTGAAAAAGAGTTGGCAGAGGCCAAAGAAAGAGTTCTTTTATGTAAGGAAAAAGAAGAACAAAGGGAAGAACTGACGGAAAAGATTGCGTTTTGGAGACAACAGCTTCCCAATTACGATGAATTGGAGCGGTTAGACCAAAGCCTAAAAAAAGAAGAGGCGCTGGAGATGGAAGCCGCGAAGAAAAAGGCAGAAACCGAAGAAAACGTAAAGGCATTGCAAACCATGACGCTTCAAAAGAAGGAAGAGTTGAAATCGCTGTCGGAGGTAGCACTGCTTCTTTCCAAGGAACGGGAAAAAGAGCATGAATGCAAAGAAAAGCTACAGAATCTAAACGAAATGATGCAACTTTCCAAAGAGTGTGAACTGGCTTTGGAAACGCTGCAACAGGCAAAAGAGAAGTATCTTCTTTGCCAAAAAAAAGAGGAAACTGCCACCGGAATATATCGCAAAATGGAGCGGGCCTTTTTGGACGAACAGGCAGGCGTGCTGGCAAATTATTTGAAGGAGGGCGAACCCTGTCCGGTTTGCGGTGCGGTAAGTCACCCTTCCCCGGCCAAGCTTTCTGATGACGCACCAAGCGAGGCAGAACTAAAAAAGGCAAAGCAGGAGATGGAAAAAGCAGGGAAGGCGTACAATGAGGCGTTTTCCGAGGCAGCAGCCTTAAAGGCAAAAACAGAGGAATTGCAAAAACAAAAAGGGTCCCAGCTAAAAAAATACTTTGGAAGCGACAAAGCGGAGAACGAGAAGGAATTGTTAGCCAGGGAAGACCAAAAGGTGAAGGAACAGCTGGCGTTACTTACCTCTGCCATAGCCACCTTGGAAAAGCAGGAGGAAAGAAGACGCCTTCTGGAAGCGGAAATACCAAAGAGCGAGGAGAAGGAGCGGAAAGCAGGCGAAGACTTACAGAACATCGTACAACAGCTGTCCGCTACGGTGGCAACGAAGGAAGCGTTATTACAGCAAAGAACCGGTTTACGGCAAAAATTGTCCTACGACAGCAAGAAGGAAGTGGAACAATTATTGCTTGCTTTGGAAGAGGAAAAGAAAGCGCTGGAGGAAGAAAAACGGAAGGCCGAGGAAACATATTCTGTGAAAAAGGAAGCTTTTGCTACTTTGCAGGGAGCCATTACAAATTTAAAGAACTTACTTTCTGAGGAAACCGAAGTGGACTTAGGCAAAGAAGAGGAAACGAAAGTGCTTCTGGAGGCGAAGCAAAAACAGGCAGAGCAGGAACTGCGTAGAATTCACTACAGTTTGGAACAAAACAAAAAGGTGCTGGAACAGTTAAAGAAAAAGGGAGAGATATACGAAAGCCAAAGAAAGACGCTTACCTGGTTGGGGGCGTTAAACGACACTGCAGGAGGACGCTATAACGATAAGGGAAAAGTGATGCTGGAAACGTATGTGCAGATGAGGTATTTTGAGCGAATCCTGGTACAGGCAAATAAGCGATTTTTGATTATGAGCGGCGGACAGTATGAGCTGATACGGCAGACAGAAAGCGATGATTTGCGAATGCAGAGCGGCTTGGATTTGAATGTTATTGACCATTATAACGGTTCGGTGCGTAGCGTAAAGACCTTATCCGGAGGAGAAGCCTTTAAAGCTTCCCTGGCATTGGCACTTGGTCTTTCGGATGAGATACAGGCATCGTCCGGAGGCGTTCGTCTGGACACCATGTTTGTGGATGAAGGATTTGGCTCATTGGACGAGGAGTCTTTGCAACAGGCGATTCGAGTATTGTCAGAATTAAGTGAAGGAAAACGATTGGTAGGTATCATCTCCCATGTAGGCGAATTGAAAAACAGAATTGACAAGCAACTGGTGGTAACCAAAACCAAGCAGGGATTTAGCAAAGTAAAGGTGGTTTTGGGTTGACATTTTTGTGTTTTAAAGTTATATTTATCAGTAGTTGAATAGGAAAGCGATGAATATGTGTAAGTAGCATAGGAGAATTTTCCGTCCAGAGAGAAGATACCACCGGCTGAGAGTATCTTCGGAAAAGCCCGTGTGAATTTCAGCATAGGAGCTGCCTGCGAAAGTCCCGTGAAAGAGTGAAATGTAAAACCGGATTCCAATCCGGGAAGGCAAGGCGCAAGTGCATAGGGATATAAGCAGGATGTAGTCACTGCATTAAAGTGAGAAGAGTGCAAATTTTATTTAAAATTTGAATTTGGGTGGTACCGCGGTTTGACCCGTCCCTTGTCAGGGGCGGGTTTTTTATTTTGCAGGAAGACTTGCAGGGATAGTTCGCTTGTCCTGTGCACGGTATTGTATTTTGATGAAAACAATACTGCTTGCGGGTGAATGGGCCTACCCCAAAAGAAAAAAGATACAGAAAGGTATGGTTAGCAGTATGGAAAATTTTGAAGCGCTTAAGGCGCAGTATCAGGAAGAATTGAAAAGCGTAAACGGCAAGGAAGAGCTGGGGGCATTTTGGCAAAAATACCTCGGTAAGACCGGACAGATTCAGGATTTGATGAAGAAAATGAAGGATGTGCCCAAGGAAGAAAAGCCCGAATACGGTAAGAAAGTGAATGAAGTCAGAACCTGGGCGCAGGATTTGTATCAGGCAAAGGCAGATGAAATCAAACTGCAGGAAGAGGAGAAGCGTTACAAAGCAGAAGCCATTGACGTAACCATTCCTTCCGAAGCAAAGGTGGGAAATCTTCACCCCATTACCCTGGTGAAACAGGAGATTATCGAGATTTTTGCCGGCATGGGATTTGAAATCTTTGAGGGCCCGGAAATCGAAGATGATGACCACAACTTTACAAGATTGAATGTATTAAAGGACCATCCCGCAAGAGATATGCAGGATACTTTCTGGCTTACGGAGGATTTGCTTCTTCGTACCCATACCTCACCGGGACAGATCCGTGTGATGGATAAGAAGAAACCGCCCATCAAGGTGCTGGTACCCGGCAGAGTGTTCCGTTCCGACTCGGACGCAACCCACTCTCCCATGTTTAGCCAGATGGAAGGCCTTGTGGTGGATAAAAACATCACCCTCTGCGATTTGCAGGGTATGCTGGATGAGTTTGTAAAGAACATTTTCTCCAGCGATGCAAGAACAAGGCTTCGTCCTTCCTACTTCCCGTTTACAGAACCCAGCGTGGAAGTGGATGTGAGCTGTTTTGAGTGTGGCGGAAAAGGCTGCCCCCTTTGTAAAGGTACCGGTTGGATTGAGGTGCTTGGCGGCGGCGTGGTAAATAACAAGGTATTGGAAAACTGTAATATTGACCCGAATGAATATTCCGGAATCGCATTCGGTATCGGAATTGAGCGAATTACGATGTTAAAATACGGCATCAATCATATGGGCGTTTTGTTTGAAAATGACGTAAATTTCTTGAAGCAGTTTAAGGCATAGAAGGAAAAATGTAATGCTGGCGGCGATAAAGCCGGGAAATTTATGGAACAGAAACGCAAAATTGGAGGATTAAGATGAAAGTATTATTAAGTTGGTTAAAAGATTATGTGGATATTACCATTTCCCCGAAGGAATTGGAGGAAAAATTATTTTCCTGCGGATTGGAAGTGGAAGAATTAAAATACCTTGGCGACAATATGAAAAATGTTGTGGTTGGTGAGATTAAGAGTCTGGAAAAATACGAGGGAACCCATCTGCAGATTTGTCATATGGACTGTGGAAAATACGGCGATGACATCGTGATTTTAACCGGTGCGGACAATGTATTTGTGGGTGCAAAAGTACCGGTGGCTATGGTGGGAGCGGTGCTTCCTAACGGTATGGAGATTGCCCCGAGAAAAATGCAGGGCATGATGTCCTACGGAATGCTTTGTTCCGGAGAAGAACTGGGCATTGAGGAAGGCTGGTATCCCGGTGCCGGCGTACACGGCATTTTGATTTTGGATGGGGAGACTCCCGTTGCTACGGATATGGTGGACGTACTTGGCCTTAATGATTACCTTTATGATATTTCCGTAACGGCGAACCGTCCGGATTGCCAGTCCGTGCTTGGTATTGCAAGAGAAGTGGCAGCCATCACCAGAAAAGAATTGAAGAATCCGGATTTGTCTTATACAGAGGATGGTACCACCAAGGATGCCATCAAAGTCAGCGTGGCAGATAAGGATTTGTGTCCCAGATATTTAAGTCATTACATCTACGACGTAGAGTACAAAGAGGCACCTCAGTGGATGAAGCGAAGACTGTTGTCCTGCGGCTTCCGTCCCATCAGCGCGATTGTGGATATCACCAATTACGTGCTTTTGGAAATCGGTCAGCCCATGCATGCCTTTGACCTCAGCACCTTGGATGACAGCACGATTTTGGTACGCCGGGCAAAAGACGGAGAAGAAATCGTGACTTTGGACGAGAAGTCCTACAAGCTTACCCCCAACAATCTTGTGATTTGTGATTCCAATAAGGCAGTGGGCCTTGCGGGGGTTATGGGTGGTTTAAACAGTGAGATTACGGAAAATACAAAAGAGATTTTGTTTGAATCTGCTAAATTCTTAAAGGACAATATTCGTAAGACCGGAAGAGCCCTGGGCATCCGTACCGATGCCTGCGCAAGATTTGAAAAAGGTATCGACGAATACTCCGTAGAGACCGGTATGGCAAGAGCCCTGCACCTTGTGGAAGAGCTGGGCGTAGCCAAAATCAGCTCCACCAAAGGGGATGAGACCGCCGGCGCTTCTACCGAAAAACGCAAGATTACCTGCAACGTGGATAAGGTCAATGCCGTGCTTGGTATCACCGTACCGGAAGAGGAAATGGTGAGTATCTTAAAGGCCCTTCAGTTTGAAGTGGAAGTAAAGGACCACACCTTGGAACTTTTGGTTCCCAGATATCGTGAGGATGTGGAAACCTACCAGGATATCGCGGAAGAAGTCATCCGTGAATACGGCTATGATAAAGTAGTACCCACCTTCTTGGACGGTGCAATGGTAACCAACGGCGGATTAAATAAACTACAGTCCAAAGAACTTCGCACCAAGGAAATCCTTTGCGGCATGGGCTTTTATGAGATTCAGACCATCGCCATGTATTCCAAGAAGGAATTGGATTTAATCAACCTTCCTGCAGATGCACCGGAAAGAAACGTTATTGAATTGTTAAATCCCATTACGGAAAATCTTTCCATCATGCGTACGGTGATGGCACCTTCCATGATTAACGTAATCGAAGATAATATCAAGAAGGACAACAGCGCAGCAAGATTCTTCGAAATTGCCAATGTCTATATCCCGAAGGCACTTCCGCTGAAGGAGATGCCCATCGAAAAGAAAATGCTTTGCATGGGCGCATTCGGCAAGGGAGAAGACTTCTATCAGCTGAAGGCAGTTATTGAAACCATGGCGAAGGCCTTCGGACTTTCCTTTGAATTTGTAAAGGGTAGTGTTCCTTACCTGCATCCCGGAATGACAGCGGATGTGATGCTGGATGGTAAGAAAATCGGACATTTGGGAAAAGTTCGTTATGATGTGGTAGAGAAGCTTAACATTGCGGAAGGTAAGAAAGCCGACACCAATATTTTCCTTGCGGAACTGGATTACTCTGCACTTTCCGAATGCTTCAAGGCGGAAATCAAATATCAGCAGCCCTCTGCCTACCTTTCGGTAAGCCGTGACCTTTCCGTGCTGGTGGATATGGACGTGGAATGCGGCCGCATTATGAAGGAAATCAAGGCTGCATCCGAAGAAATCAGCGAGGTTAAACTCTTTGATATCTATGTCAGCGACAAGCTGGGCAACAATAAGAAGAGTATGGCGTTCAACCTGACCTTGAGCAGCAAGACAGAAGAAGTTACCGATGAAAAAGCCGGCGCGGTTATGGACAAAGTAGTGGAACGGCTGGCGAAAGAGCTGGGCGCAGAAATGCGAATGGCGTAAAACGATAGCCATATTTCAGTAAAAAGTGTATTGATTAAGATATAATTAAGATGGTGGTAAAATACTGGTTTTCTGTTTGAATATCCAGTATGCCACCATATTTTTTTACAATTTTTTTGACACTTTTTAATCCGATGCCATGCATGGTTTTGTCTGCTTTGGTGGTAAGGAAGTCTTCTCCTTGTTTGGAAAGAATTCCGCAAAAAGGATTAGTGATTTTTGTGACACAGATATGACCACCTTGCGCCATATAGATTCTGACTTTTATTCGACGATTATTTTCACATTGCGAAGTGGCTTCTATGGCATTATCCAATAAATTTCCTAAAATAGAAATTAAATCCAAGGTAGATACGGAGTGAAAACTTACCCCAGGTTCGACAAAAATATCCATATCAATATTGCATTTCTCGGAAATTGATTTTTTGTCTAAAAGAATAGAATTTAATATATTATTGGAAGAATAAATTATATTGTGACTCTTTTTTATCTCGATATTTAGTTCGTTAATAACATCAAGTGCTTCATGATTTTGGTTATGCTGGATTAAAAATCCTATGGATTTATATCTATACCTACGATAGTGTGGGAAATCGTCTTTCCAAGGAGATAACGGTCAGTGGTGATATTTCCGGCTTTGCCGGCAATACCGGAGAGATAATAGAGAATGAAGTTGTTACTTATACTTACAATGAATTAAACCAGTTAATTACAGAAACAAGAGAGGATGGAACCAATACCTACGCTTTCGATGAAAATGGAAATCTGACTTCCCTTTCCGGGGAAAAACAGGTATCCTATACCTATAACAGTTTGGGTTATCTTGCGGAGGCTACCATTACAAGCGGCGGCGTAACCACCTGGGAATCTTACACTTATGATGGGGAAGGGAACCGCGTAAGCGTAACCGTAAGAGGCGGCGGAAGACTAGAGCCTGAAACAACTTACTATGTAAACGATGCTTGTAGCAGCTTAACGCAGGTGTTGGCAACTACCGATGCATACGGTAACCGAATGGAAAGTACGGTGCGGGGGCTGGGACTCATTGCATCCATAGGAGAAGAAATAATTTTAATGGTATTTCGAGAGATGGCGAAAGATTTGTAATAGGTAGCAATGGCGATATACGGTATACAGATAGTCACTATGGACAAGGAACCAGTTTAAATGGAATCGATGATTTTATACAAATAATTTTTTCGCGATAAAC